>NZ_KB944504.1:99801-325476 GCF_000389805.1 Cupriavidus sp. GA3-3 | reverse complement strand
GCCGGCGAGCAGGGCCGCGGCTTCGCGGTGGTGGCGGGCGAGGTGCGCAGCCTGGCGCAGCGTAGCGCCAACGCGGCCAAGGAGATCAAGGGGCTGATCGGCGATACGGTGGAGCGCGTGGACAACGGCTCGGCGCTGGTGGGCCAGGCGGGCAAGACCATGGAAGAGATCGTGCAGGCGGTCAAGCGCGTGACCGACATCATGGGCGAGATCAGCGCGGCGTCGGCCGAGCAGAGCGCGGGCATCGAGCAGGTCAACCAGGCCGTGGCGCAGATGGACGAGGGCACGCAGCAGAACGCGGCGCTGGTGGAAGAAGCCGCCGCCGCCGCCGGCTCGCTCGAAGAGCAGGCCATGCGCCTGCGCGACGCCATCGCCACGTTCCGCGTCAGCATGCAGGCCGAGGTGCGTCCGCAGCGCCTGCCGGCCCATGCGCGTGCCGATGCGGCCCAGTCACTGGCACAGGCCTAGTCCGAATCAAAGACGAGGCAGGCGCGGAGCACCGGCCTGCATGCGTACAAAACGGGTGCGGCACGCCGCGCCCGAGGCTTCAGTTACAAGGGGGAGTTGCTATGCATTGGTTCAATCAATTGCGCGTCACGACCAGGCTGGTTGCCGGATTCCTGGTCGTTGCCGTGATCGGCGCCGTGATGGGGCTGCTGGGTGTGGTCAACATGGGGCGCATGGCCGACTGGACCGGCAAGATCTACAACGGCGACCTGCAGGCGCTGAAGGCCGTGCAGGACGCCAATATCAACCTGGTCTATGCCAGCCGCGCGCAGATCGGGCTGCTGTCGGCATCGACCATGGGCGAGCGGGCGGCCGAGAAGGAGCAGATCGTGAAGTCGCTCGGCGCCATGGACGAGCGCATCCGCCAGGTCGCTGGCGCTTTCGAGAAGGCCGAGGGCAAGGCACTGGTCAAGCAGTACCAGGAGCTGTCGCCGGCGTTCCGCGCGCGCATGGAGAAGTACGTCGAACTGATCAGCAAGCAGCCGCTGGATACCTCGCAGTTTGAAAGCCAGGTGTTCTCCGAGAGCGCCGAGCTGCTCAAGGACAGCCATGCGCTGGAAGCGGTGATGTTCCAGATGGTCAAGCGCCGCGACGACCGCGCCCGCAACAACATGGAAGAAGCGCGCAGCGTTTACGACGCGACGCGCCTGTGGATGCTGGGCCTGGTGCTGGGCGGCGTGGCGTTGTCGGTGCTGCTGGGCGTGCTGCTGGCGCGGGCGCTGTCGCGCCAGCTGGGCGGCGAGCCGGGCTATGCCGCCGCGATTGCCGCGCGCATTGCCGAAGGCGACTTCTCCGCACCGGTGGCCACGCGCGCAGGCGACAAGGGCAGCCTGGTCTATGCGATGCAGCAGATGCAGCAGCAGCTGTCGCGCATGGTGCGCGATTTCAAGGTGTCGGCCGAATCCATCGGCAGCGCCTCGCGTGAAATCGCCGCGGGCAACAACGACTTGTCGCAACGCACCGAGCAGCAGGCGGCAGCCCTGGAGCAGACGGCGTCGAGCATGGAAGAGCTGACCAGCACGGTGCGCCAGAACGCGGACAACGCGCGCCAGGCCAGCGGGCTGGCGGCGAACGCGTCGGAGACAGCGCTGCGCGGCGGCGAAGTGGTGGGCCGGGTGGTGCAGACCATGGACGAGATCAACGATGCCTCGAAGAAGATCGTCGACATCATCGGCGTGATCGAAGGCATCGCCTTCCAGACCAACATCCTGGCGCTGAACGCGGCGGTGGAAGCGGCGCGCGCCGGCGAGCAGGGCCGCGGCTTCGCGGTGGTGGCGGGCGAGGTGCGCAGCCTGGCGCAGCGTAGCGCCAACGCGGCCAAGGAGATCAAGGGGCTGATCGGCGATACGGTGGAGCGCGTGGACAACGGCTCGGCGCTGGTGGGCCAGGCGGGCAAGACCATGGAAGAGATCGTGCAGGCGGTCAAGCGCGTGACCGACATCATGGGCGAGATCAGCGCGGCGTCGGCCGAGCAGAGCGCGGGCATCGAGCAGGTCAACCAGGCCGTGGCACAGATGGACGAGGGCACGCAGCAGAACGCGGCGCTGGTGGAAGAAGCCGCCGCCGCCGCAGGCGCGCTGGAAGAGCAGGCCAGCCGGCTGCAGGGGGCCGTGGCGACGTTCCGCCTGGCGGCCGAGGATGCCCGCGCGGATTCGTTCGTGGCCCACTCGCTGCCTGCGGCGACGGCAGTGCCGGCCAAGGTGTCTCGTGCCGCCGGCGCGGTGCGCGCCATCGCTGCCGGCAAGCGGGTCGCCAAGGCCCTGCCCGCCAGCACGAAGGCCGCAGCCGAGGCGGCAGATGCCGTCGCCACGCAGCCGGCGCGGCTGGTCGCAGGCAGAGCCTCGCGGCCCGCGCTGGCAGCCGCCGACAACGGCGACTGGAGCGCGTTCTGATCCCCACTGGCAACGGGCCGCGCGGCGTCCCGGATGGCAAGGCTATGACGACCGAGATCAACCTGGCTCTGCCGCATGACGATGCGGCCCGTCTGCGCAAGGAATTCGAGCAGTTCGTCGGGGTCTCGAGCGGCCTGGACCGCGAGTTCCTGCCGCCCGATTTCCAGGAATTCCTGCGCGCGCGGCTGCTGCAGCATGACGGCCCGCTCACCGAGCGCGCGGTCTCGCGGCTGCTGTCCGGCGGTGAATACGGCTGGGCCCGCCGCGTGTTCGACAAGCAGTTGCCCAATGCGCTGGCGGCGCTGATGCGCGATGCCCAGCGCTTTGGCTTCGGGCTGGCGGTGCAGCCGGAGTGGACGCCGGACCAGCGCCTGGCGCATGCGCGCGAATGGGCGGCGCAGGTGCTGTCGGAATGCGGCGCCGATGCTGCCTTCACCGAGGCGCTCGCCACGCAGGTGGCGGCTTCCGCGGAAGACGTGCGGGTGCTGGAAGAGCGCATGCGCACGCCCGCATGGCGCCTGGCCGAAAGCCTGCGCCAGCGCGCCTATGACCTGATGTACGCGCTGCAGACCGAAGACAGCGAAGCCGCTGGCCGCGCACGTGTGGGCGAGCTGCGCGGCATGCTGGGCCTCGCCCTGGAGTACGGCTCGGTGCGGCCGGAAGAAGCCTCGCGCGTGCTGGAGCAGGTGGAGCGCATGCGCCCGGCACTGTTCCGCGAAGCGCCCGACGATGTGTTCGACCGGTTGGCGGCATGGCTGCGGCGCATGTTCGGGCACTGAGGGCGCGGTCGGAATCCGGCCCCGCTGCCTCCGGCCATGAATTTCGTACAGGGATGACGGACAGTGTCTGCGTGCTGAACGCCACATGCGGCACTCGTCAATAGAGGAATCCAGCAGGCTACCGAAGGCGCTGGTCGCGCGTTTGCAGAAATGACGCTTGCAGAACTGGTTTGCGCCAGATCAAGTGTCAGGGATGTGAACTGTTACAAAATGTGCGCGCCCATGTATGTTCCATGCGACATTTGGTTCCCCCCCGCGTAAGTAGGGATTGGCATTGCGGGTCGATTGCCGATATAAACGTAACAGTCTCACTTACACTCTGTAACACTTGTAACGGAGTTGATTACAGTTTGACACGGGCGTAGTTCCTTAGTCGTACGTTGTACCCGCCCAGCCGCATACAAACGATCTGGTCGCCGGGCCCGCAAGGGCATCGGTAAGCGCCGGACAAGCGGCCACGGTGGGTTTTTGGTAGCGGGGATAAATTGGAAAGCAGTGAAGTTCTCCAGGAGATCAGGGAGGTTAACCTCGCCTATCTGCTGCTCGCGCAACGCCTGGTGCGCGAAAACCAGGTCGAAGCCATGTTCCGGCTCGGGGTCAGCAAGGAAATTGCGGATATTCTTGCCAAGCTGACTTCCGCGCAACTCGTCAAGCTGGCGGCATCCAACATGGTGCTGTGCAGGTTCCGCTTCGACGACCATGCGCTTCTGTCCACTCTCACCCACACGGCCAAGAGTCATGACATGCAGCAGATCCACGCCGCGATCCTGCTTGCACGCCAGCCTGTGGAGTCGCTCAATTGACCGTGCTCCTGCAGGCCGAGCCGACCCGGAGTTACACGGCCACCTCCGTTCCCAGCCGCAAGAGCGTGCTCCAGGATGCGAACCAGACCCAGCTTGCGATCGAGCTGATCGGCCTGGGTGCGCGCCTGCAGGTGCTTGAAGCCGAGACCACGCTGTCGCGTGACCGGCTCATCCGCCTGTACAAGGAGCTGCGCGGCGTCTCGCCCCCCAAGGGCATGCTTCCCTTCTCGACGGACTGGTTCACCACCTGGCTGCCGAATATCCACTCGTCGCTGTTCTTCTCTGCTTACCAGTTCATGGTGCAGGAGGGCGAGACCGTGGGCATTCGCGCGGTGGTGGCTGCCTACCGCCTGTACCTTGAGCATGTTTCGCTGCTCGGCGGCGAAATTGTCTTAAGTTTCACGCGTGCCTGGACGTTAGTACGGTTCTTCGAGAGCAACATGCTGCAGCTGTCCCGGTGCACGTGTTGCGGCGGGCAGTTTGTCACGCACGCGTATGAGCCGCACGCGAATTTTGTGTGCAGCCTGTGCCGTCCGCCGTCACGCGCAGGGAAAGTGAAGAAGCTCTCGAAAGACGCCGCCGCCGTGCAGACCAACGCCTGATCCTGGTCAAGGTCCGCCGGCTGGCAAGCTTGCAGCGCTGGCGGACGGACCACTCTCCGTTCGCCCGTGCCCGGGCAATTGTGCGTGACTGACGCGCGTATTTAGACGGGGATCCGATCGTGCTAGTAGTTCTTGGCTATGTCGTCGTGGTTGTGGCGGTGCTTGGCGGTTACGCCATGACCGGCGGCCACATGGGCGCGCTATATCAACCGGCGGAATTTGTGATCATCGGGGGCGCCGCCTTCGGCGCCTTCATCGCCACCAATACAGCAAAGGCCATCAAGGCCACCATCAAGGCCCTGCCGGGCCTGTTCAAGAGTTCCAAGTACAAGAAAGAGCTGTACCTGGACGTCATGTCGCTGCTGTACGTGCTGCTGTCCAAGGCACGGCGCGAAGGCATCCTGTTCCTGGAAAAGGAAATCGCGGACCCCGCCGCCAGCAGCGTCTTCAGCCAGTACCCGCGCATCCTGTCGGATCCGGTAGTGATGGAATTCCTCACCGACTACCTGCGCATGATGGTCAACGGCAACATGAACGCCTTCGAGATCGAGGCCCTGATGGACCACGAGATCGAGACCTTCCGCCACGAGGCCGAGATCCCCGCCCATGCGCTGTCGCGCGTCGGCGACGCGCTGCCCGCCTTCGGCATCGTTGCCGCGGTGATGGGCGTGGTGCACGCGCTGGGTTCGGCCGACCTGCCGCCGGCCGAGCTGGGTGCGCTGATCGCGCACGCCATGGTCGGCACCTTCCTCGGCATCCTGCTGGCCTATGGCTTTGTCTCGCCGCTGGCCGCGCGCATCGAGCTGCAGGTATCCGAGAACGTCAAGGTCTACGAATGCATCAAGGTGGTGCTGCTGGCCTCGCTCAACGGTTACGCGCCGCTGGTGGCGGTGGAATTCGGCCGCAAGGTGCTGTATTCCACGGTGCGGCCGTCGTTCCTTGAGCTCGACGACCACGTGCGTGAAGTCAAGAGCCTGAATTAAGGCGCGCAAGCAGCAAGGGGCACCGTCATGAGCAGCGCACACGATATGCGTCCGATCATCGTCCGCCGGGCAAAGTCGCACGCCAGGCCGCACGGCAACCACAGCTGGAAGATCGCCTACGCCGACTTCATGACGGCGATGATGGCGCTGTTCCTGGTGCTGTGGCTGCTGTCCAGCGCCAACAAGAAGACGCTGGAAGGCATTGCCGAGTACTTCCGCATGCCGCTCAAGGTGGCCATCGTCGGCGGCGAGAAGAGCAGCCAGACCCCGAGCGTGATCCCGGGCGGCGGCCAGGATGCGCTGCGCAAGGACGGCGACACCATGCGCGCGCGCACCAACGAACCCAGCGACGAGCAGCGGCGCAACGAGCAGCAGGAAGCGCAGCGCCTGCGCGCGCTCAAGCAGCGGCTCGAGCAGATCATCGAGAACAACCCGGTGCTGCGCCAGTTCCGCCCGCAGCTGCTGCTGGACATCACCAGCGAGGGGCTGCGCATCCAGATCCTGGATACGCAGAACCGGCCGATGTTCCGCACCGGCAGCGCCACGGTCGAGACCTATATGCGCACCATCCTGCGCGAGATCGGGCCGGTGCTGAACGAGCTGCCCAACAAGGTCAGCCTGTCGGGCCATACCGATGCGGCCAACTATTCCAACGGCGAGCGCACCTACAGCAACTGGGAGCTGTCGGGCGACCGCGCCAACGCTTCGCGCCGCGAGCTGATCGCCGGCGGCATGCAGGAGGGCAAGGTGCTGCGCGTGCTGGGCCTGGCCGCGACCATGCCGCTGGACAAGGAAGACCTGCTGGCGCCGGTGAACCGGCGCATCAGCATCGTGGTGCTCAACCACAAGGCCCAGGCGCGCTTCGAGGCCGAGAACGCCAGCGCTGCCGAGGTCACGGTGGCGGCGCAGGCCGGCAAGGCCGCGCAGGAGATGCAGGCAGGGCTGGCAGCGGCCTCAGCGCCCGCGGCTGCGCCCACGGGCAGCAAACCATGACGCGCGGCCGTTGCGGCAGCGCCAGTGCAGTAACCAAGTGACTCAGGACGCCATGTCTGTCGATATCGATATCACACAGTTTTACCAGACCTTCTTCGAGGAAGCGGAAGAACTGCTCGTCGAAATGGAGCAGCTGCTGCTCGGCCTGGACATTGAGTCGCCCGATCCCGAGCATCTGAACGCGATCTTCCGGGCGGCGCATTCCATCAAGGGCGGGGCTGCCACCTTCGGCTTCGCGGCGCTGACCGAGACCACCCATATTTTCGAGAACCTGCTGGACCGCACGCGCCGGCAGGAACTGGCGTTGACCAGGACCATCATCGACACCTTTCTGGAAACCAAGGACGTGTTGCAAGACCAGCTCAACGCCTACCGCAACGGCACCGAACCCGATCCGGAAACGCTGGCGCGCATCTGCGCCGTGCTGCAACAGCTGGCGCAGGAAGCCGCCGGCCATGCCGGCGCAGCTGCCCCGGCGCCCGTACCTGTTGCCGCAACGCCCCCCGCTGCTGCTCCTGCGGGCGGCGGGCTCAAGATCCGCCTGATCCGGGTTTCCGCCTCCGACCAGGCGCTGCTGCGCGAGGAACTGGCCAACCTGGGCGAGATCACCGGCCAGCAAGAGGTGAATGGCGAACTGGTGGTGTGGCTCAACACCCAGTGCAGTGCCGACGACATCATCGCGGTGTGCTGCTTCGTGATCGACCTGGACCAGATCGTGATCGAAGCCGAAGCCGAGGCCCCTGCTGCTGCCCCCGCGGTGGTCGAGGCCCCTGTCCCGGCGCCCGTCCCGGTCGCCACGGCCCCCGCCCCCGCAGCGGCAGCGCCCGCCGCCGCGCGCGAGAAGGCCAAGCCGCAGGCGAGCGCCGCGCACGGCGAAGGCTCGATCCGCGTGCCGACCGAAAAGGTCGACCAGATCATCAACCTGGTGGGCGAGCTGGTGATCACGCAGTCGATGCTGGCGCAGACCGCCTCGGCGCTGGACCCGGTGCTGTTCGACCGCCTGTTCTCCGGCATGGGCCAGCTCGAGCGCAATGCGCGCGACCTGCAGGAAGCGGTGATGTCGATCCGCATGATGCCGATGGACTATGTGTTCTCGCGCTTCCCGCGGCTGGTGCGCGACCTGGCCAGCAAGCTCGGCAAGCAGATCGACCTGGTCACCTTCGGCAAGGCCACCGAACTGGACAAGAGCCTGATCGAACGCATCATCGATCCGCTCACGCACCTGGTGCGCAACAGCCTGGACCACGGCATCGAAACCCCTGACAAGCGCGTGGCCGCCGGCAAGGACGCGACCGGCCAGCTGATCCTGTCCGCGCAGCACCATGGCGGCAATATCGTCATTGAAGTCAGCGACGACGGCGGCGGCCTGAACCGCGAACGCATCCTGGCCAAGGCCATTCAGAACGGCCTGCCGGTGTCGGAGAACATCACCGACGAGGAAGTCTGGCAGCTGATCTTCGCGCCGGGTTTCTCCACCGCCGAGGTCGTCACCGACGTGTCGGGCCGCGGCGTTGGCATGGACGTGGTCAAGCGCAATATCCAGGAGATGGGCGGCCACGTCCAGATCAGCTCGCGCCCGGGCCTGGGCACCACCATCCGCATCGTGCTGCCGCTGACGCTGGCGATCCTGGACGGCATGTCGGTCAAGGTGGGCGAAGAGACCTTCATCCTGCCGCTGAACTGCGTGATGGAGTCGCTGCAGCCCAAGGCCGAGGACGTGCATACCGCCGCCAACTCCGATCGCGTCATGCACGTGCGCGGCGAATACCTGCCGCTGCTGGAAATGCACCGCGTCTTCAACGTCGCCGACGCGCTGCAAGAGCCGACGCATGGCATTGCCGTGATCCTGCAGGCCGAAGGCAAGCGCTTTGCGCTGCTGGTGGACCAGCTGATCGGCCAGCACCAGGTGGTGCTGAAGAACCTGGAAACCAACTATCGCAAGGTGCCGTGCATCTCGGCGGCGACCATCCTTGGCGACGGCAGCGTGGCGCTGATCGTCGATGTCGGCGCGCTGCAGCGCACCGGCGTGCGCCGGCAGGAACCGGCGCTGGCGCAGTAACCGACCAAACACAGGAGAACTAGACATCATGGCCGGCATCGGACACATCGATACCCCCGGAAGCGACGCTTCGGGCCAGGAGTTCCTGGTCTTCACGCTGGGGTCGGAGGAATACGGCATCGACATCCTCAAGGTGCAGGAGATCCGCAGCTACGAGACCGTGACTCGCATCTCCAGCGCGCCGGACTTCATCAAGGGCGTGACCAACCTGCGCGGCGTGATCGTGCCGATCGTCGACCTGCGCCTGAAGTTCCGCCTGGGCAACGTGCGCTACGACCACCAGACCGTGGTCATCATCCTGAACGTGGCCGGCCGCGTGGTCGGCATCGTGGTCGATGGCGTGTCCGATGTGCTGACGCTGACCGGCGATGCGATCAAGCCCGCGCCGGAGTTCGGCGTGTCGATCTCGACCGAGCACCTGACCGGGCTGGGCACCATCGACGGCCGCATGCTGGTGCTGATCGATATCGAACGCCTGATGACCAGCGCCGAGATGGCGCTGGTCGAGGCCGAGCTGGCCTGACCCTGCGCACGCACCACTGAAGCAAATCCCATGACGCCGTTCCGCACCGCCGCCAGCGTTCCCGGCCAGACCGGGTCGGTCCTTGCGCCGGGCGCCATCCTGCGGCGCGACGACGCGCGCGACTTCCTGCTGACCGAACGCGATTTCGAGAAAATCCGCGCACTGATCCACCGGCGCGCGGGCATCTCGCTGGGCAGCCACAAGCGCGAGATGGTCTACAGCCGGCTGGTGCGCCGGCTGCGCACGCTGCAGCTGTCGGACTTCGCCTCGTACCTGGCGCTGCTGGACGCTGACGACCGCTCTTCGGAGTGGGAGTTCTTCACCAATGCGCTGACCACCAACCTGACCTCGTTCTTCCGCGAGGCCCATCACTTCCCGCTGCTGGCCGAGCACGCCAAAAAGACCGGCCGCCCCTACAGCGTCTGGTGCTCGGCCGCGTCCACCGGCGAAGAGCCGTACTCGATCGCCATCACGCTGGCGGAGGCGCTGGGCGACCGCGCCGGCACTGTGCTGGCCACTGACATCGACACCCAGGTGCTGGCCAAGGCCCGCGGCGGCGTGTATTCCGCGGAGCAGGTCGCGCGGCTGTCGCCGGAACGGCTCAAGCGCTTCTTCCTGAAGGGCACCGGGCCGCGCACCGGTTCGGTCAAGGTCAAGCCGGAACTGGCCGCCACCATCGCGTTCGAGCCGCTGAACCTGCTCGCACCCGACTGGGGCATGCGCGAGCAGTTCGATGCCATCTTCTGCCGCAACGTGATGATCTACTTCGACAAGCCGACCCAGGGACGCATCCTGGAGCGCTTCGTGCCGCTGCTCAAACCGCACGGGCTGCTCTTTGCCGGCCACTCGGAGAACTTCTCTTATGTCACGCGCGCCTTCCAGCTGCGTGGGCAGACCGTATATGAACTGGCGCCGGACGCGGCCAGGGCGGGAAGGCCGTGATGCGCACGCCCCATCTGCCCGAAGCGCTTGCCACGCGCACGTATTTCGACCGCGAGTTCGGCAAGCAGGCCATCAAGCTGTTGCCCAACGAGTACTACGTGACCCGCGAGGACGTGGTGCTGACCACCGTGCTGGGCTCGTGCGTGGCGGCCTGCATCCGCGACGAGAGCGCCGGCGTGGGCGGCATGAACCACTTCATGCTGCCCGATGACGACGGCAGCGCCGACCGCATGCTGTCGGCGTCGATGCGCTACGGCAGCTATGCGCTGGAAGTGCTGATCAACGAACTGCTCAAGATGGGCGCGCGCCGCGAGCGGCTGGAGGCCAAGGTCTTCGGCGGCGGGGCGGTGCTGGCCAATATGACCACGCTGAATATCGGCGAGCGGAACGCGGATTTCGTCCTGCGCTACCTGAAGACCGAGGAGATCCGCGTTGCGGCGCAGGACCTGCGCGGCCCGCATGCGCGCCGTGTCAGCTACTTCCCGGTCGGCGGGCTGGCGCTGGTGCGCCGCCTGACGCGGCAGGACGACCAGGTTTCGGTGGCGCGCGACGAGCGCGCACTGGCCCGCGCCATTGCCACCTCGGCGCGGGCGCCGGCGCAATCGCCTGAATTGTTTGCGCGGCAGTCTTTCTCGCGCCAGCTTGCCTGAAACCAATACAAGCACGATCAATCATGACAGCCGCCAAGATCAAGGTGCTCTGCGTGGACGATTCCGCGCTGATCCGCAGCCTGATGACGGAGATCATCAACAGCCAGCCCGACATGGAAGTGGTGGGCACCGCGCCCGACCCGCTGGTGGCGCGCGACCTGATCAAGCGCCTGAACCCGGATGTGCTGACGCTGGACGTCGAAATGCCGCGCATGGACGGCCTGGACTTCCTGGAACGCCTGATGCGGCTGCGGCCGATGCCGGTACTGATGGTGTCGTCGCTGACCGAGCGCGGTTCCGAGATCACCATGCGCGCGCTGGAGCTGGGCGCCGTGGACTTTGTCACCAAGCCCAAGCTGGGCATCCGCGACGGGCTGCTGGAATACACCCACACCATCGCCGACAAGCTGCGCGCCGCGTCGCGCGCCCGCGTGCGCGCGGCCGCGCAACCGGCCGCGCCGACGGCGGCCGGCACCGAGCCCGTGCCGATGCTGCGCAGCCCGCTGCTGTCGACCGAAAAGCTGATCATCCTGGGCGCCTCCACCGGCGGCACCGAGGCCATCAAGGAATTCCTGATGCCGCTGCCGCCCGACAGCCCGGCGGTCATGATCGTCCAGCATATGCCGGCCGGCTTTACGCGCTCGTTCGCGCAGCGGCTGGATGGCCTGTGCCGCATCACCGTCAAGGAAGCCGTGCACGGCGAGCGCGTGCTGCCCGGCCATGCGTATATCGCGCCGGGCGATTCGCACCTGCTGCTCGCGCGCAGCGGCGCCAACTATGTCGCGCACCTGTCGCAGGAAGCGCCGGTGAATCGCCACCGCCCGTCGGTCGACGTGCTGTTCGATTCGGCCGCGCAGCATGGCGGCAAGAACGTGATCGGCGTGATCCTGACCGGCATGGGCCGCGACGGCGCGCGCGGCATGCTGCGCATGCGCGAGGCCGGTGCCTATAACCTGGCCCAGGACGAGCACACATGCATTGTGTTTGGCATGCCGAAGGAGGCGATCGCCACCGGCGGCGTGCATGAAGTCGTGCCCTTGCCGGCGATGACCCAGCGCGTGATGGCACGCCTGGCCACATACGGCACGCGCGCGCAACGCGTCTAGTCGAGCCGGCAAGCCGAAACAACAAAGCCGGACCAACAAGTCATCACTGCATTTACCTGGAGCCCTCAAAGTGGACAAGAACATCAAGATCCTGGTCGTGGACGATTTCCCGACCATGCGCCGGATCATCCGCAACCTGCTCAAGGAGCTGGGTTTCGTCAACGTCGAAGAAGCCGAGGACGGCGCCGCCGGCCTGGAAAAGGCCAAGGACGGCAGCTTCCAGTTCGTGATCTCGGACTGGAACATGCCCAACATGGACGGGCTGTCGATGCTGCAAGCCATCCGCGCCGACGCCAGCATCGGCAAGATCCCGGTGCTGATGGTCACCGCCGAGGCCAAGAAGGAAAACATCATCGCCGCGGCCCAGGCGGGCGCCAACGGCTACGTGGTCAAGCCCTTCACGGCCGCCACGCTGGACGAGAAGATCACCAAGATCTTCGAGAAACTCGGCGGCTGAGGCGGAGGCGCGTTTGTCATGACCCCGACCCTGAGCAACGATTCCGCCGAACAACTGATCCTGCGCATCGGCAACCTGACGCGCATGCTGCGCGACAACATGCGCGAGCTTGGCCTGGATAAGGAGATCGAGCGCGCCGCGCAGGCCATTCCCGATGCGCGCGACCGCCTGAACTACATCGCCGCGATGACCGAGCAGGCCGCCGAGCGCACGCTGAACGCGGTCGAACTGGCGCAACCGATCCAGTCCGACATCGAACAGCAGGCCGAGACGCTGGATAAGCGCTGGGCCGCCTGGTTTGAAAAGCCGGTGGAACTGGCCGACGCCCGCTCGCTGGTACTGGACACCCGCGCCTTCCTGTCCGAGGTGCCCGGCCAGGCCCGCGCCACCAACAGCCACCTGCTCGACATCATGATGGCGCAGGACTTCCAGGACCTGACCGGCCAGGTCATCAAGAAGATGATGGACATGATCCGCACGCTGGAGCAGGAGTTGCTGCAGGTGCTGATCGACAACGTGCCGTCAGAACGGCGGGTGGAAGTGCAGGCGCCGTCGACGCTGATGAATGGGCCGCAGGTGAATCCGGAAGGGAAGCCGGATGTGGTGTCGGACCAGGCGCAGGTGGATGATTTGTTGGCGAGTTTGGGGTTTTGAAGTTTGAATAGCCTGCGGCATTTCGCGGTGCCACGTGTTTTCTCCCCTCTCCCGCTTGCGGGAGAGGGGCGGGGGAGAGGGCCGGCGCATCCACGAAGTCAACCGCATCAACACTTGCGGACCGCTTCATCCCGGCAATCCGGCGATGAACGCTTTTTTAAGAGTTTGCCCATACTCGGGCTTGCTGCGCCTCTTCATACTGGGTTCGTCGCTGCGTCGTGGCGACCGGGTTTAGCAGCCCGAATGGATTAGTGCCGAACGACCGCCGTCAGGCGGTATCCTTACGTTCGCCGTGCCTGAGCACGCCCCTTCAATGGGCGGGCGCAGGCAGGGGAGCCTCCGGGCTCGCCGGCTCCTAATCCCCGGTCTGCTAACCCTGCCTTGCGCCCGCCCACCCCAATCATCACGTGGGGAGCGGGACTGAACCTGTATGGATAGGGGGCATTCCCATGCTTCAGTTCTTACTTGCCCATTCTGGGCGATTGGCACTCTCCAGTACGTTCACAATGCAGCAGCGCGCGCGGGACGCGAATGCGGAGGTGCGTTATGTATAGCCATAGTCATCACGGTATTACAGCAGAACACAATGGTGTCGACATGCTCGTGACCGCCCATAGTCCGGGAGAGAATCCGCTGAGTCTTGCGGTGCAACGTGCGGCGCAGCTTCATGGGCTTTTGCTTGTGGCTAGCGAGCATGGTGCCTCGAGTCTGGATGCGGTGGATCTGGAGCAGGGGACGTGGGAGAGCTTGCTTTCCCTCGCGGCCTGGCTGGCGCATGAGACGCAGGTGTTGAGTGAGCTAGCTGTGCTGCAGGGGCAGGCGTTGCAGGTTGAGTGACGTCGGGCGGAGCGCGCAGCCGTGCAATCGGCTGCCGCCCCAGCCTGGGAGCATGGGCGATTTGGCCTTGGGACTGAGGGTCGCAGAACGACCCTAAGCAGGCCTTGGGTTGTTGGAAAAGCAGACGTTCACCGTGGAAGTCAGCTGCACGCGTCGCCGCGCAGTTGCTTGTCCGCGTCGAACGGCCTATTAGGCCGTATCCCCGGTATTTTCTGCTTTTCCATCTGCCGCCTCTAAGTCATCGTTGATCTTTACCTCTTGGCCCTCATCCGTGTAAATCGAGATGACGTGTTCAGGAAGGAAGACGATTTGATCTCCCGCGTGGAGGTGATCTTGTTCGTCTGAGCATGCCGGAACGTTGTCTAAGTTCCCTATGTAATAGGGCCCGGCCCGCCGTTCAACAATCACCCACATCCGCTCGCTACTAACGTTACCGAGTTCCTCGCTAGGCGGTACCGCAATATCAAACTGGAGTTTGACAATGTCGCCCTTCTGGAGCCCACGGCGCTCCTTCTCGTCTGGAATCTCGAATGTCTGCGGCCATCGGTGATGACTAGCAACTCCACTCCTCAAGTGCCATCCATCAATCTCCATCACGGGAAGGCGAAGGGTTTCGAGCTCCGCCTGCTCGGACGCCTCCATCTCTGCCGCCTCAGCAACGCCGGCGTCCAAGAAGGTAGGCTTTGTTCCAATCGGAGGCTGTTTGTATTCAGGTTGTCCAAATACAGCCCTGAGGAGAGTCTCCGTCGCCTTGTCCATGTCTACGCCGTCTCGCAGATCAATGGCATATATGCCCAAGAACTGACCAGGAACCGAGCACTCGGGGCCGGGCGCGAATTCTCCGTCTCGCACCAGCGGAATGAACTGCTCCCGCGGCTTACCTCCCACGATATTACCGGTAATGATCTGCTGCTCGTAGCCAACACCACCCTCCCGTGCCAAGGCTTTTCGGCAATAAGCTTTTGTGCAGATGACGAGAACGAAATCGGAAACGTGGACCTCAGCCTCCATGAATTGCGTCAAGCTTTGCCCGGGCCCGATGTGCCATTGGTCGAGCCGCACGTTGACTCCATTCCTGGTCAAACGCTCCGCGAAGCTACGTACCCAATCTTTGTGCGCGTCGCTCTCCCATGAGTACGAGATGAAGACGCGGGGTGGTGAGGTTGTCTTTGACATTGTGTGGTTCAACTTTGCAGGGGGATGGCTGTCATTTGCTGCTTCGCTCAATGACAGCCAGATTGTGCCCATGGCTCTGCAGGTCGTCATACGCCTGGCTGTTTCGAAACAATTATCCCCTAGGATCGCTTCTGGCCGGTCTTGGACGACGGCTCGTCGCGAAACAGCGACCGCGGCAGACCGGCGGCGCCGCATGCCACTCGTTTCGTCAAAAGTGGTAGGTGATCGCTCCTTCGGCGTCGCTGATAGCGCGGTTGGCGATGAGCTTTGTGATGATGGACTCCACCTCGCGCTCGGCGATCGCGTGCGCTTTGAACATGGCCTGAATGTGCTTGGCGAGTGTCGCCCTGCGTCGCGGCCGGGCTGCCTTCTGCGAGCGAGCCAAGATTTGGCGCGTGAGCTCGGCGTTTGGCTTGGCGCCGCCCTTTTTGCCGCCGCCCGGCTGGGGCGGGGCGGCCTTCTTGGTGGGCGGTTTTGCCGGGGCCACCTTGGCTGCCTTCGACGGCATGGGGGCCGTGGGCTTGGCGCTCGTGCTCGTCGTTGGGGCGGCCGCCGGAGCTGCTGGCGACGCAGCAGGCTGGCCGGCAGCGCCGAACTCCTCGGAGAGCGAGGCGACGCGCCGCGCAGGAATCCCCAGCTCTGCGCCGAGCCAGGCGAGCAGTGGGTCGAACCCCTTGTCGCGGGACAGCACTAGCACGGGCCCCTTCTCGCCTTTCTCCACCATGCGGCCGATTTCGAAGGCTATGTGGAAATCCAGGGCGTTGGGCCCAACCCCGCTTGAGCGAACCCACCGTGCGCGCTCGCCAAGCGTTTGCAGCCCCATGGCCACTTCAATCGGGACTTTCCTCTGGACTTCGCCGGCGAACACCACCAGACGGGAGCCAGCGAGCCGGGAGAAGTCAATGACCTGGACGCTCTCAAAGTCGACCAGCACCACGGCGCCGGCGCCCATCATTAGTCCTCCCATTGCGTCTCGAAGCCCCTCTTTGAGGCCGCCTCCGCAAGGGTGGCGCGCCAGCCAATCCTTTCCCGCAAGACCCCCATGGCTCATGCTCCCGATGATGTTCTTGGTTTCGGCGTCCATTCTACCCAACGCCGCGGGGCCTTTATCTTGGCTCTTCGTCGATTTGCGGGTGAGGGATCGTCACAGAACGACCCGTTGCAGATAATCGTTCGACTGCACCGAGCGCCCGCTTTTGCGGCGAACAGCGGTCATAGATACTACGGCTTAGCGTACTGCTGAAGTCGGCGAAGGCCTCGATTGTTGGTTCATTTCAGCTCTAATTGCGTTCCATAGGCAGTTTGAGCCTATGCCTACTGCCCGTGCCGTACCATGCCTGCGTACCGAGACGGTTCGACATTGGCAAGAATAGCGGTTCTTGGGGCAAGATACTCCTTCTTTTTTGCTGACCTATGCAAGTGCCTGCGTGCTCAGTCAATCTGCGGCACCGCGATTTTTTTGCATCTAGAATCGCCCCACTTCGGGTCATAACTTTGACGAGAGAGATGACATGGCTGAGTACAGCCAACCTACGAAAATCCGCGCGCGCTCACTAGCACTATCACATGCCGTCGAATTGCTAACGACGCGCCGCGAACACGCCGCGGTCGTTCCAAAGGACTATGTGGCTCGCGTCAAGAAAACATTAAGCGAGCGAAAAGAAACGTTCGACTCGTATGCCGCGGCCAATGCCGACGAGCATTTCATCAGCGACTGGGAGGCGTTCTGGTTTAGTAAGGTGGGATCTAAAGTTCCGTCAGACCTGACCGTTGCCTACTTGGCGGGCCCCGAGCCTCTTAATGACTTCCGTGAGCTCGTCAAGCTCGGCGTTCACCCCCACAACATCTTTGGGTTCGAATCGGAGACGAAGGAGTTCAATCGAGCGTTGGCGAACGCCAAGTCCTCGGAGTTCCCGCTGCTCAAGATCATCAAGATGCCGCTGGACCGATACCTGCAGGCCGTTCCGATGTCGTTCGACATCATCTACTTTGATGCCTGTGGCCCATTCCCGAGTCCGAACCAGCGCACTCTGCGCACAGTCGCGACCATTTTCAGATATCAGCGCCTCAATCCGCTCTCCGTATTAATCACGAATTTCGCAGGACCCGACCAAACCAATACCACATTGACTCACGCCTTCGCCGACTTGGTGAGCTGCTACCTTTATCCCCGCGCGTTCCAAGAGTCGGAAGATCCCGATTGGAATATGGAAGACGGCCCCGTGGCACAAGGTCTCGTGCCCAAGGAGCCGGGCGGCGGCGATTCATTCTACGACATCGTCTTGAAGGATCTGCCTCGCTTCTACGGTAACTTCATCACCCGCCAACTGTTTGACCTGGGATCTTTTATCGTGCCGCTGGCGCGGCTCGCCTCGGGCGGTAGCACCAGTCTGTGGAACACCTTCTTCGCGAAGAGCGCAGAGGAACTCGCCAAGCTGGCAATTGATCGCAAAACGTTCGATGTCGATGGCAACGGTGGCGACTACATCGTCGATCCCGATATGAACGCGATGGGCTGGACATTTAGCGCCTTGCTTGATCCCAACGACACGGAGGACTACCCAACAATCGATCCGCGGTCGCGTGCGCTGCTGCAGACTTGGGCTCGTGAGTTGGGTGGCTCGCCCGAAGTAAAGGCGCGCGAAGCTATCGACGCCTACCTCCTGCTCAAGAACTTGCGGGAAGCGGATTGGCTTAGGCCGACGATGCAGGAGCTTCTTATCGGCTATCGCTACCTGCAGAACATGCATATGTTCTGTGATGTGCCTACGCACGAACTTGCACTGTTCCCTGTGGCGGCCCAATTTTCCTATCCGTATCACTACAACGTACAGGAAACCCAGCGCTATCGCTACGTCGCAGAAGGGAAGTCTACGGACATGTATCTGGACGTCATCCCATTCGATACCTGTCGGTACCTCTACGACTGGCTACCGTCTACGGAACTGGTGTCCGAGTCTTTCGATCTCGTCGGCCATCAACTCGTGTATCGCTTTGCGCTCGATGCCCTGCTCAAGCACTCGATTCGATACAACAACGAGTATGTCTTCGGCGGACATGTCGTCGGAGTCAACGAAGAGGGCTATTCCGAGCATCTACTGAAACCGAGACAAGTAATCCTCTAACCAGTCGTGACCCCTCGGCTCCCGACCATTGCGGCAGAAGTCGAGGGTTGGTCTGTCGGTTTCCCTGCCGTTTTGCTCATTCGCAGCTTCGATACGTCCGCTCTAAGCGACCAGACGCAGACGCATTAGCGATCAATGGCTATTCGTGGCCGGTAAGAGTCGGCCGCCCGTCGGATGCATTATTGGATCGACTCGTCGACCGGTTCAAAGGACGCGTATCCCTTTGCAACCAACGGTGCTTCCCCAAGAGGCAAGTTCTCAGTTCTTCGAAGAGGGCCGCAGTGCTCTACAGTCCTGAGAGAAGGAAATCTACGCCGGGGAGCCGACAAGGAAACCTCCGCACGTCGGGATTCGAAAGGGCTTTGACGCCCCCCACGAAGGAAGGGGATTGACCAAAATGTTTGACGATGCTCTCCATTCTATGGCTCTATTCGCTAAGATCCGTCATCGGGGTCCTGCGGCGGATGCGTTCGCCTTCGAAACGCCCGAACGTGACCGAGGTCAATTTTTCAGAATGGTTCTGCATCCTTAGGGATGCAACGCTTGTGCAACGTATTATGTGGCGAAATTTCGGCGCCACAAGCGCGAAGTTGCAGGGGTCATCAAAAGAATGAGTATGGAGGGGGTATACGGCGACAAGCCGCAACGTTTGCTCACGCAACTCTTTCCGATTGCCGGGGCGCCACCTGGAAGCAGTTTCTGCGCTGGATTCGAACTGGAGCAGTGGCGGTGCGACGCGCTCGCAGACCACTTGATGGATTGGATCGCAGACTACGCGCTTGCCGAGGACGAACTGGCTGTCCGGCACACCAACATGTATGTACGGCTCAAGGAGGCAGCGGCACGAGTCTACTCCAGTGATAAGTATCGCAAGCGGGGAGAAGTCGGGGAGATCATTCAGCATGCTATCTGTCGCGACTTCTTCGATACGATTCCTTTCGCGCCGCGCGTCTTTTACTTAACGGCATCCAACGATGTCGTCAAATCGTTCGACATGGTCCATGTACGCTATGTCGACAAGACGAATATTGAGCTTTGGCTCGGTGAAGCGAAGTTCTATAGCTCTGGGGCGGAAGCGGTAGCATCCGCAATCGAATCGATCAGAGCGCACATCGATGCCGGCTTTCTTCGGAACGAGAAGCTCCTGCTTGGACCGCAAGTCTCCAAGACCATTCCGAGGCACGAAGAAATTCGCCGACTCTTGTCCCGGCAGACGTCACTCGATGAGCTGTTCAGCGCGGCGGTTTTCCCGGTATGTATCGCGTGCGATAGCGAAGCGGTCGCCATGCGCGACAGCCAAAAGGCGCAGTATTCGGTGGACGTGCAGGAGGAGATGGAGGTCCTGCTCAGCAAGCTGCGCGCGTCCGGCCTAACCCAACACATCCGAATCGTTTTGATCTACGTGCCGCTAGGTTCCAAAGAGCTCCTGGCGGACGCCTTTGATGCGCGGCTGAAGGGGTTGGCACGATGACAATCGCGAGGCAAGATTGGAATGCGTTAGGCGCAATGCAGGGCGGTGCTTTGAAGAAGGCAGTCTTCCAGGTCATGCGTGACGCCGCACTGGCGATCAATGAGTCTGGCGAGGACGATCCAGCGCTGCTGGAGGTTGTGCCCCGGTTGGCCAACCTTATGGCGACCAGACAAGAGCTTGAGTCCTTTCGCGAAGTCTTTAGTTCACTGGCCCGCGCGACGGGCTTGTGGAACTACATTGACAAAAGCACCGCAGACGGACCAGAAGCGCTCATCGCAGAAGCGGTGACAGTTCCCGAGCTGGATAACGTCACCTTGCATCGTGAGCAAGTCGCAGCCCTCAACGGCTTGCTTTCCGGACAGAATCTGATCCTCAGTGCGCCAACTAGCTTTGGAAAGAGTCTTCTGGTGGATGCGCTGCTCGCCACGCGAAAGTATCGACGCATCGCCATCGTCTTACCGACCATCGCGTTGCTGGACGAATTTCGCCGCCGTATTAAAAGGCGGTTTGGAGACGGTTTCCACGTCGTGATGCATCCGAGCGATCAGTCGACCGACGCGCCCACGATTTTCCTGGGGACGCAGGAACGTCTCATCAATAGAGCTGACCTGGGGAAGCTCGATCTAACCGTGGTCGACGAGTTCTACAAGCTCGATCCCGCTCGTCGCGATGAGCGCAGCGTCATGCTGAACGCCGCTGTCCACAAGCTGCTCGGTCGTTCCCGCCAGTTCTTCTTCCTGGGCCCCAATATTGACGGCGTGAAAGTATCGGGGGATGGCCGCTGGAACTTTAGGTTCTTTCGTACGCGTTTTTCCACCGTCGCGGTTGATACCTTCGATTTGCACCATGTCGAAGACAAGCGAGGGCGGCTTCTTGAGGAACTCGCAGAGGATGAGCATTGGCCCGCGCTCGTGTTCGTGTCGTCGCCTGATAAGGCGAATCGGCTTGCGGTGGAGGCGGCACAGGCGATGGCGGTATCCGACGAGAGCGCCGCATTTGCATCGTGGCTGGCCGACAATGTCGGCACCAGATGGCCTTTGGTCGAAGCCGTGAAGTATGGATTCGCGGTTCACCACGGGAGGCTGCCGCGAGCGATTGCTGCGCAAATGGTGCGACTTTTCAATACGCGAGCGCTTCCCGTCTTGTTCTGTACCTCAACCCTGATTGAGGGCGTTAACACCGCCGCGAAGACCGTATTCATTTTCGACAAGGCGATTAACAGGGCGCGATACGATTTCTTCACGTACTCGAACATCAAGGGTCGGGCGGGACGTCTTGGGCAACATCACGTTGGAAAAGTGTTTCTCTTCAACAAGCCTCCCGAGCAAATCGAAACAGAGGTTGCTCCAACGCTTTTTGCTGATGAGGACGATGCGCCGGATGATTACGTCGTGTATCTCGACGAGCCCAAGAGGGCTGATGTCGTGGACAATCGCGTCGGCGCTCTTGGGAATGCGCTGGGCCTGAGTCCTGTTGAACTTCGCCTTGCCGCGTCGATTGGGCTGGATGATGCCGCCATACTGAAAGAAATGGTTGAGAGATCGCTACGACAGGGACGCAGCCTAGTTTGGCACGGAGTTCCGAAGTACCAGGATCTCGTCGCGCTCACAACGGTAATTGGATCGGTGCGCAAGCCGTCAAGCTTTGGGTTGCGAAAGATGACACAGTTGCCGCTTTTCATCTCCCGCCTCCGCGCTATCAAATCCATGCGCGATTTCCTGCGCTGGTACGACGAGAGCTATCAGGGCGATCTGGAACAGTACGACAATGTGTTCAAATTCCTACGCACATGCGAGTACGGACTGCCTCAGATCGTTGCGGTCATCGAACTCTTCGCCAAGAAGCTGCGTCCGGAGGTTGACTACAGCGTCCTCATCCAAGGCTTGAGTCGATGGTTCAAGCCTGAGGAGCTCAAGGATCTCGACGAAGAGGGCATACCGATCCAGATCGCGGAGCGCTTCTATACTCACGGTGATACCCGCCAACACGTAATCCATCGACTGACCCAGGCGGTCAGACAGTCAAACTCCGCAATCACTGCTTTCGAGCGGCAATGGCTGATTGGGGCGCTTGAACTAACGGTCTCGTCTCGGCCGTAACACCATGCGGCGAGAGTGCGCGAGTCTCAGCCCCGAAACTGATTAGCGCGAGGCTTCAGTCGTTGGCTCCGAAACGCTAGGCTGCTTCTGGCCGGTATCGGTCTGGATGCCGCTGCGCGAGCCCGAAAAATCTGCATGGAAAGTGAGATTATGGAACAGATCACGATCGGAAATAAGGCGCTCACCTTAACCAAAGCAGTCAAGGAGCCGCAATTTAGCAAGAAGACGGTCCTCACTCTGGACCCGTTCGACTATGTCGACCTTTGGCTTCGCCGGGAGCACAAGGACGAAGCGCTGCACTATTGGCGCCAAGCGAGAAACTTTCATCGTGCAGCGGGCGGATTGCCGATCGAATCCGCCCCGCTCGTACTCTATTACTGTTTCATGAATGCCGCAAAAGCTCTACTTTCCGCTAAAGGTGTCGCATTCAATCCATACCACGGCGTCGGTCCGCACCTTATGCGCGGCCCGAATAGCAGAATCATGCTTAGCAACGAGGGGATTGCGATTAAGCAGCAGGGCATTGTACCGGCTCTGATTTCCTATTTCGGTGAGACCGAGCCCTCCCCGCATCACAGCTTGGAGGACGTACTTTATAATTTAGTATGCGTCCATAGGACCTATTGTCTAAGTTATGCAAACAAAAGGGAGCGATTTATACCTCTGAGAACTGCTGCCTTTCTCCGTGATCCCGCATCAGGTGGAGTGCGGCTTAAGGCAGAATTCGTCGACAACATTGATTGGACGTATTATCGGAAGCGCCTCCCTGTTGAAGTAGTAGCTCTCCCTGGAAGTACGCCGGCTATTCAGTCGGTCGCCTCGATAACTTGGGCGACGGCGAACTCGCCTACAATTGCTGAACTGGATGCACTTTGTCAGCTGAACGCTTCGCTGCGTAGGGTGTTTCATTATATCAATGGCCCTCACACGCTCTGGTATCTAAAGTCGGCCGGCGCGTATGAAATCAACCGAATGCCAACCACTCTGATACTCTCGGCGATGCACCGGCTTAGTGAGATCTGCCGCTATAAGCCATCTCAGTTGCAGTCTTATCTCGACGGACAAAAGAACTGGTTACTCAGCGAGTTTGTCGCGATGGCGCCGGCCCAGTTCCTTGACGAGATAGCAAGTGAGATGACTGGTCACCAAATCATGATCCCGAATGTCCGCTTGCCAAACTAAGTACAGAATGCAGATTTACATAGCATGTGGGCTTACTCATGTTCCCCGAGATATTTTCCCTCAATACACAACCTATCTTCACGCGCTCGCCGAGCAACTACGGACAATGGATGCCATTGAGAAGGTGCGATACGCCTTAGTTGATAGCGATCCGCAACTAGCATTCAAGCCTGAAGCGGATCAAGCAAACCTATGCTACGACTGGGACCGTCGCATGGTCGAAGAGGCCGATTTGGTCGTTGCCGATGCAAGCTTTCCTTCAACAGGCTTAGGGATTGAGCTTCAGATTGCTGAGAGCTCAGGCATTCCCGTGATCATGCTGGTTGGCGATCTCGGTATCAACCGAGTGAAGGGGGCGCGATACCAAAATCCAGACCACGAATACCATGATCTGCAGATTGGCAAGGGAATCGTGTCACTCATGGCATTGGGTCTGCCCGCAATACGCAAAACCATCTCCTACAAGACTTTCTCTGAAGCAATCCAAGGCGCAGTCGCAGCTGTACGCTTATATTGCTGACCCGCGGGTGCCGCTCGCGCCGCCTAGAATCGTATTGATCACGGCATGAGACGCGGAAATCGACGCCGATAGTCCTTTTCCGATCCAATAACTGTCGTTCATTCGACCGAATTTCGATGACCGTTACAGCCGAATTGCGTGCCTAGCTTGTCCGTCAGCTTCCGGAGTGATACAGCGGTTTCAACGGCGGGCTTTCCGGCTCTCTGAACGGCAGCACTTGGCTGCGGATTCAACCGGTCGATGCAACACACTAAAGGCTTTGCGAGCCTGAGGGGTGCTGCAAATGAAACAAAGACGGTGGATCTACTACACCGAGACTCAAAAAGGACTGATGTGGGAGTGGTGGCGCAAGAGCGACACGCTTGCGCAGATTGCCCGACTGTTCGATCGCTACCACTCCTCCATACAAGTGATTCTCGCCAAGACTGGCGGAATACAGCCAGCGCAACGACACCGCTTCAGGCTGGCCTTGACGCTTGCCGAACGAGAGGAGATCTCGCGCGCAGTAGTCGCCGGCCACTCCATTCGCAAGCCAAGCTCAATGCCATCGCCAGGCGGCTTAACGAACGACCGCGCAAGACACTAAACTTCGATACACCGGCTGAACGGTTCCATCAAGCTGTTGCGTTGACCGGTTGAATCTGCGGCCGGCATGCGACGACTGCAATCTTAGAGCTTCCATCCGTACCCGCCCGAGATCAGCGGTTTTCGGCCAAGCGTAAATCGCCGATTGACGGAAGCCGGTGCGAGCGATTTTCGAGTTGGTAACCTGGATCGACGATACGCGCGTACAGCCGTTAGGCCCGCGCGGCTGGGACAGCGGTTCGCCGCGATGGTGCATGGTGGCGGGCGACATGGGAGATTGGACAAATGCGCGGCCCTTCCATTCCTTGATCGGCAGGCGTTCTTACACTGCGCGCGCGTAGTGGCTGGGTGGCTGCCCGACATGCCTGGTGAATGCCACGCTGAACGCACTGGTCGAGCCGTAGCCGATGCGTTCGGCTATCTCCGAAACGGACAATTCATCTCGACGCAGGAGTTCCTTCGCGATTTCCATACGCCACGAGAGCAGGTACTCCATCGGCGCGACCCCGACTGTCCGCGTGAATCGCTCAAAGAAGCTGGATCGCGATAATGCAGCGATCTTGGCAAGTTGGGCAACCGACCAGCTCCGGTCAATATGCGCATGCATCTGCTTCAACGCGGCCGCCAATCGCTCATCGCCCAATCCACGGAGCAGGCCTGGTGGGGCGCTTCCCGACGTGGTTGAACGCATGGCCTCGACGAGCAGCATTTCGACCAGCCGGGAGCGCATGAACTCATTGCCTGGTTTTTCATCCGCGGACTCTTCACCCACCATCTGCACTAGCTGCGACAGCCGCGTCGAACCTTGCACGTGCACCACTTTCGGCAGCATCGACACCAGCAGACCCGGATCGGCGCAGTCGAACAAGAACGAACCACCCAATGAGCGCATGTCGGGTTGGCCTGTCTGCTCGCCATACCGCAATTCGCCCCGCCCCTCCCGCACTTGGTTGGGGTCCATGTAGGCCGGGGGCGCTGGGGTGAAGCTGGATATCGTAAAGCCCGGCGTGGTGGGAAGCAGCACGAAATCTCCGGCGCTGAGCGTCGTCGGCTCGTGTCCATCCACGGCCAGCCGACAACTGCCTTCCAGCATGATGCAGAAGCTGGGCTTGCCGAACTCGGAGTAGCGCACCGCCCAATTGCCCTTGCCGCTGATCAGGTTGGCGAACACGGCCTGCGGATGCAGCAGTCGGACGATTTCGGAGAGAGGGTCACTCATTTGGACGTTCGCTAAAAGAAAGCGGATTTTTTTATATCGACGATCCGCCTAGCGTTACCTATCGTTCCCTCTGAGTCAATCACCCACCTCGGAGCACGAAATGAAGACTGTACTGATCACTGGCTCTTCGTCCGGCTATGGCCTGGAAACCGCCCGTCACTTCCTCGCAAACGGCTGGAAGGTCATCGCTACCATGCGGACCCCCCGGTCGGACCTGCTTCCAGCCTCGGAGAACCTGCGCGTCTTGCCGCTGGATGTCACGCAGACCGAGAGCATCGACCGGGCCTTGGAGGCCGCTGGCCCCATCGATGTACTGGTGAACAATGCCGGCATCGGCCTGTTCGGTGCATTTGAAGCCACCCCCATGTCCACGGTGCGGGAGATCTTCGAGACCAACACGTTCGGCGTCATGGCGATGTGCCAGGCGGTGATCCCACAGTTCCGCGAACGCCGAGCCGGCACGATCGTCAATGTCACGTCCAGCGCGACGCTGGCCCCGTTCCCGTTGGTGGCCGTCTACACGGCCAGCAAGACCGCCATCGAAGGCTTCACGGCATCGCTGGAGCATGAACTCAAGGTGCTGGGCGTGCGGGTCAAGCTGGTCGAGCCCGGCTACGGACCTTCCACGAGCTTCACCGCCAATGGCCAGCAGCGCATGCAGGGCCTGATCACGAAGCCTTACGAGCCCGTCGCCCATGAAGTGTTCGCGGGATTCAGCCAGCTCTCCGCAGTGACGGCTGCGACGGATGTCGCCGAAGGCGTCTGGGACGCCGCCAACGACACCTCTGACCGGCTGCATTTCCCGGCGGGTGCCGACGCCGTTGCACTGGCGCGCGCTGGCTGACGGCAAGCGTCGCCGCGACTCGCCCACTCACGACGATCTTCTCATGATCACGCGAGAAGGGCGATGTGCTCTACCAATCGACGCCCGCAACTACCGTGCCGAGTTGGCGGCGCGCGCGGAGGCCGAACTGGCGCGCGTGCGCACCCAGGTCGAACTGAACCGCAGCGAGACCGAGCGCCTCACAGGGCCGCATTGTCCAAGTTTGCCGAACCCTGCGTACAACCCGTGACGGCTGCCCAATCGGTATCTGCCGTCCTAAGCTGTTGCACAGGAGCGGCTATGCGCTGTTTCTACATGCCTATTTCAAACTGGAGAGGACAATGTCAATGTTGAAGGGATTTCATCACCTGACCGCCGGCGTGAGGCACGCGCAGGAGGATGTGGACTTCTACGTCAAGCTGCTCGGGCAGAGCCTCGTGAAGAAGACCGTGCTGCTCGACGGAGAGGATCCCATCTACCATCTCTACTACGGCAACGCGAATGGCGATCCGGGAACCTTGGTGACGTCGTTCCCGTTCCGCCAGCGAGGGGTCATGGCGCGTCAGGGATCGGGCCAGGTGCGGGTCATCAACTACTCGGTCCCCACGGGTTCGCTCGAGTTCTGGCGCAGCCGCTTCGATGCCATGGACGTGCCGTATGACAGCGAGATCATCGAGCGCTTCGGAGAGCGCCGCCAGCGCTTCCAACATCCGTGTGGCATCGAGTTCGATCTTGTCGAAACGGATCTCGACCCGCGTCCGGCATGCGTGGCCAGCGATATTCCCGAAGTCCATGCCATCCGCGGCGTGCACAGCATCACGCTGTCGCTGCGGGATGTCGCCGAATCGATCCGCTTCATGAGCGAAGCGATCGGCTTCCGGAACGTAGGCCAGGAGGGACCCTACCACCGCTTCGAGACGTACACCGGCGGCCCCGGCACGGTCGTCGAGTTCCTGCATGAGCCGGACCGGCACCAAGGCTCGTCGATCTACGGCGAAGGCACGGTCCACCATGTCGCCTTCGCGGTGGACAACGTGGAACAGCAGGCGATCCTGAAGGAGAAACTGTTTGCCCTGGGGTACATCGATACGTCCGAATCGGTGCACCGCAACTACTTCCGCTCGATGTACTTCAAGATGCCCGGCGGCGTCATGTTTGAGGCGACGACCACCGACATCGGCTTCGCGATCGATGAAGCGCCCGGCCATTTTGGCGAGGAGTTCCAGCTCCCGCCCTGGCTGGCGGATCGCAAGGACGAACTGCTGGGCCGGCTCGAGCCCATCTCTGCATGACGTTGCCGGGGATCACCATGCATAAACCGAAAGTACTGATTGTTTTCTACTCACGGAACAGCTCCACCGAGATGCTGGCCAAGGCTGTCGCCGAGGGGGCCCTCGAGGCTGGCGCTGAAATCCGCATGCGGCGTGTGCGGGAGGTCGTCGGCCCCGACGTCATGCGGCAGGCGCCGGGCTGGCTCGAGAACGCCACGGAGATGAATGCGAAATACGAGGCGCCGACCGAAGCCGATGCCGAGTGGGCTGATGCCATCGTGTTCGGCACGCCGACGCGGTTCGGGTCGATCTCGGCCGAACTCAAGGCGTATATCGATGGGCTTGGCGGCCTCTGGTTCGCCGGAAAGCTGAACGGCAAGGTGGGCTCTGTCTTCGGCTCGACGTCCTCGCGCCACGGCGGCAATGAAGCCACGCTGCTGGCGACCTACGCGCCCATGGCTCACCTGGGCCTGATCATCGTGCCGCTGGGCTATGCCGACGCGGCGATGTTCAAGGCCGGCACCCCATACGGCGCGACTCACGTCTCGCAGCGTGACGCCGTGAAGCCCGACGACGATCACCTGGCGGTTGCCCGGTTCCAGGGCCGCAGGGTGACGACCATCGCCCGTGCCTTGCACGTCCAGCCGCAGCCCGTGGAAGCCTGATAGCAAAAATGGGCGGAGACTCGCAGTTTCCGCCCGAGGCTGCTGACAAAGTCAAAAATGCGAGTGTTGCCGCCCCTCTCCCATTGATGGGAGAGGGGCGGGGGAGACGGCGAGAGCCTCCACGGAGTGAGGCGTCATGATGCTTGCCACGCGCCGCTCCTCTCCCCCGGCCCCTCTCCCGCGCGCGGGAGAGGGGAGCAAGCCGGCGGCAGGGGCGCAATTTCCATGACCGTCTTGAGCGTGTCACTCCGCAGCCCGGCCGCTTCCCTGTCCGCGGGCGTGCGGGCACACCGCAGGCGGGTCGCCGATGAAGCCGCGCGCAGACCAGAGTTCCGGGAACGGGATCTCGTTCATGGTTGGCAGCAGCCAGGCAATGCCCTCGGTGCCGAAGTACGCCGGCCGGGCGCCGAACGTCCGGCGCGTTGCCATCAGGTGCAGGTGCTTCCACGCGGAGAATCCCTCCGCGATATCGGCCAGCGTCTCGCCGAGCTGCTGCAGTTCGCGGTGCTGGTCCGGGTCGGCGTAGACCTCGCGCCAGACGTTCTCGACCGCCTTGTCCGGTGCGTAGGGCACACTGAAATCGCGGTCGAGTACCACCGCTGGCACGGCGAAGCCCTTGCGGCTCAGGTGGGCGAGCACGTCGTCATAGAGGCTCGGCTCTGCCAGCGCCTTGCTGAGTTGTTCCCAGCGCCGGGGTTGCGGCAGGAAGTGCTGCAGGTGCTCCCCCTGCTTGATGCCGAACAGGTAGACCATCTGCCGGTACGTCCAGCCCTGGAGGGCGGTGTCCTTGCCGTACTTCGGGCCAACGCAGGACAGGATGGCCAGCAGGTCGGCCGGCGTCATCCACGCGATGGAGCGCCATGTGGCATTGAGCGGCTCGTGGTGGGCGACGACGCGCCGCAGCGTCCGGCAGGCCCCGGCCAGGTCATCGGCACGCAATTGCGCCTGCGCGGCCTGTATTTCCTTGATGATCAGCATCCAGTACAGCTCGGACACCTGCGCCGATACGATCCAGGCGTGCTCGCCGGGATGATCGCTGACCGGTTGCTGCAGCGAGTGGAGCACGTCTGTCTGTAACCAGTCGCTGTACGGCGTGCGTCCGGCTGGCGTTTCTGCCGCAGTGGGGGATGGGGGCTTGACGGTATCGTTCACTTTGGTCTCCTCGTGGTGGTGGGGTCAGGCAATTTCTGTGGGACGGCGAATTACCACAGGCTCTCCAATAGCGCATCCAGCTTCGTGCCGGCATCCTTGCCAAGGTCACCGACTTCGGAGGGATAGTTCTGCTTGAGCAGGGCAGCCATCTCGGGAAGCCTCGCCCGATCGAAATCGAGGTCGCTGAGCCGGCTCGGCAATTCCAGTGCGTCCACGGCTGCCTCGATGCGGTCAGCGAGGAATGCGGCGGGCGTGCGGCCGCCACGGTTCGCGGAGAAAATCTCGAGCTTTCGGCCATAGGCATAGGCGCAGGCGCGGATGACGGGCGCCAGCGCGATGCACGATGTCACGCTGTGCGGTACCCCGAACGTCCCGCCGAGGATATGTCCGATGCGGTGGCTCAGGCCGTAAATGACCGAAGCAGGATAGAAGTAGCACTGCCACGCGGCGAGCTGAAGCTGCAACAGGTCGTCGGTCGACACATGGCCGCCTGCGATGGCCTCGCGCGTTTCCAGCTTGCGCGGCCACTTCTCCAGCACGGCAAGGAAGCGCTCCACGCCCCTGGCGGCCAGGATGGCGTGAGGATGGTCCACGTCGACCCGGCGCATGCCTTCCACTGCATGGTCGATTCCCTTGATGGCCGAACTCAGCAGCAGCGTACGTGGTGTGTCGACAATCATCTGGGAATCGAGCACCACCAGCCTGGGTGTCGTCTCGCGCACGGCATAGCTGCGCTTGAACTTCTGGGGGCCGTCCGTTTCCGTCACCCCGAAGTAGTGGGAAAACTCCGAACCCGACAGGGTCGTCGGAATCGCGGCAATGGGCAGGTAGCGGCCTGTCTGCTCGAAATGCTGCCAGGAGACTGCCTTGGCCGCGTCGAGTACCGAGCCGCCGCCGAGGGCGATGATCGAGCCGGCCTTGGCTTCGATGCATGCACGCAGTCCGTCGCGCACGGCAAAATCGGGCACATGCGGCGGCAGGCCGTTGAAAGTCCCCACGCCGTCGCCGATGGCAGGCTGCAGGTGCTCGCGATTCAATGCATCGAGGAATTCCACCGTGAACGTCATCGGACGGCGGATGCCGTACTTCTCCATGGAGGCAGCGACGGTTTTCAGCACGTCGTGTCCCCAGACAATCTCTTCCTGCGGCAAGCATTTCAGCTGGTTCATTCCATCTCCACCATGATCTTGTATGCGATCGGGGCTCCGATCCCGAGTAGGAAGATAGGCGAATCGGGTTCGCGCGTGCGCGCGGGATTGGGGAACGGAGCGTCCAGGAATCTGGACGCCGCACCTTTGCGGGCGGGGCGCCTGTCGTTCGTGGTTTCCGAACGAAGCTTTCAAGTATTGCCGGCTTCTCAAGGCGGGGGAGGTGTCTATGATCTTTTCCACCGTAGCGATCCCCACCACTAGAACGGAGACATGAAGATGGAGGCAATCCAGATCACAGAAGCGCTGATTCGCGGACGCCATAGCAAGCGCGGCTTCCTTGACCAGCCGGTGCCGATCGAGACTGTCAGGAACATCCTGTCAGTCGCGAAATACGCGCCGAGTTCGAGCAACACGCAGCCCTGGCGCTGCTATGTGCTGACCGGAAAGGCGCGCGAGAAGATCACGGAAGCCGCGGTCGAGGCGTATCGCGCCACGCCTGAGGGACTGGTGCCCGATTACCCGTTCTTTCCACAAGAATTGCCGGCGCCATTCTCGTCGCGCTTCAACACGTTTCGCGGCATGCTGGGCGATGCGCAGGGCGTGCACAGGAGCGATATCGCCGGGCGCCGGCGCGACGTCGAACGGCAGTTCCGGTTCTTCGATGCGCCCGTGGGGCTGATCTTCACCATGGACCGGCGCCTGGAATGGGCCAGCTTCATCTGCTATGGCTGTTTTCTCCAGAATCTCATGCTGGCCGCGCGCGCCCGGGGGCTGGACACCTGCCCGCAGCAGATCTGGTCGCTGCAATCGGCGGTGCTTCGTGAAGGCCTCGCCATTCCCGACGGGGACATGATCGTGGCCGGCATGTCACTCGGCTATGCAGACAACAACATTCCGGAGAACAACATGGAGCTCGGCAAGCTGGAACTCGACGAGTTCGTCTCGTTCGTCGACCGCTGACACGAGGAACCGTTCAGTTCGTCGCGATGTCGCTGTGTGCGATTCGGTGGCGAACCACGCACAGATGGCTGTGGCCGGGCTACAGCAATGGCGGTCCTTGGGGCGCCCAACAGTGCACTGCGCGCAACCGTTGCAGTACCATGCGATGGAAAGCACACGCCATTGGCCCGACCCAACCGCTACCAAGGCAGCCAGATGCTGGACCTCAAAGACGTTTTCTACTTCGTGCAAGTGGTCGACCGCGGTGGCTTTACGTCTGCCGGCAACAGTCTGGCGCTGCCGAAGTCCACGTTAAGTCACAGGGTCAAGGAGCTGGAGGCTTCGCTTGGCGTTCGCCTGATCAATCGGACCTCGCGCCAGTTTTCCCTGACCGACGTAGGCGCGGAGTTCTACCAGTACGCTGTCGCCTTGCTGCAGAGCGCCGACGTCGCGGAACAGGCGATGCGCCAGAGGCTCGCGGAACCCAGCGGGATCATTCGCTTGACGGTAGCGGTCGAGCTTGCGCAGTTTGCGCTGCGCCAGGTCCTGCCGACGTTCCTGAGCAGCCATCCCAAGGTCAGCATCGTGGAAATCGCCACGGACAGACTCGTCGACGTTGTCGGCGAGGGCTTCGACCTGGCGCTGCGCGGACATACCTCGGCACTGCAGGATTCCAACCTGGTCCAACGGCCCATTGTCAGGGCACCATGGTACTTGTTTGCGGGTGCCGACTACCTCGAACGGATGCCACGCCTGGAGGAACCGGAGCAACTTGCATCCCATGCCATCGTCTCGATGGTGCGCAAAGGGCCGCTGCAGTGGCAACTGCGCGGCCCCGACGACAGGCTCGTCACCATCCCGATCGATCCAAGATTCCAGAGCAACAGCATGATGTCCCTGAAAGAGGCAGCCTGCGCCAACGTTGGCGTGGCAGCCCTGCCCGGGTATATCTGCCGGCCCGAGCTGCAGGCCGGCGTGCTGCGGCAAGTACTGCCGGGCTGGATCGCCGCGGATGCGCGCATCTCCGCGCTCATCCCCTATCGGACCGGACTGCTTCCCGCGGTGCGGTCGCTGGTCGATTTCCTCGCCGTAGAGCTGCCCAAGGTCACCGCGTTCGACGGCCGCTGACCCGGCACTACCTCCTCTATCTCCAATGCCACGCGGGCCACGCCCGGTGTGTCCCGCCGGGCGTTCCATATTCATGGACGCTGCGTTCGGCGCCAGCCGGCTTCCAAGGCCGAGCCGATCAACTATCGTTTCCAACCAGGGATAAGCCAACCACGTCACCCTGGAGTGGAATACATGAATCAGCTGAACTGCCTGCCACAAGACACGATCTTCTCTGGCCACGACATACTTCCGACGGCTGTCGCGTCGCTCGACCAGCACGGCATCCGGCGCCCATCCCGAACGACGGCCCCGCATTCCATGGGCTTGCGCAACGCGCTGGATGCCCTTGCCACGCGGCAGATCACCGCGACGGCATTGACGGAGCAGGCACTCGAACGCGCGGAAGCCAGCAAGCGGCTGCTCAATGCATTCTCGGCGATCGATTGGGACCGTGCCCTGAAGGCGGCCGCGGAAAGCGATCGCCGCTATGGCGAACGCCGGCCGCGGCCACTGGAAGGACTGCCGATTGCGGTCAAGGATCTGATCGACACCAAGGGCATGGAGACCCGCTACGGTTCCGCAGCCTATCTCGGTCATGTGCCATCCGCCGATGCGGACATCGTGAAAACTCTGGTGGAGCGCGGCGCGATCATCATCGGCAAGACCACGACCCACGAATTCGCGTGGGGCGTGACCACCGCCAGCGCCAGGTTTGGCGATACGCTGAATCCGCTGGACCATGCGCGCATACCCGGGGGATCCAGTGGTGGCGCCGCGGCGGCGATTGCGCACGGTGCCATCATGGCGGGCGTGGGCACGGATACCGGCGGCTCGGTCCGGATTCCCGCCGCGCTGTGCGGCGTCGTCGGATACAAGCCCACGCTCGGCACGCTATCCACGCGCGGCGTGTTCCCCCTGGCGCCCACTTGCGACCACGTTGGCCTGCTCGGCGAGCAGGTCGATGACGTGCTGTTGCTTGCCGATGCCATTGATATCAAGGTTCCCGAGAGCGATGCGTGGCTGTCGGCACGGCTGGGCGTCATTCGTGACATCGCACCTGTTCCACTCAGTCCGGAAATTGCGGTGGCATTCGATGGCGCGATGAAGCGGCTGGCGCACGTCTTTTCCTGTGTGAACATCAGCACGTCCGGCCTGTTCGATGCGGTATTCGGTGCCTTCGCGAGCATCGTCCTGATCGAAGGCGGCATCGAGCATTTCCGCCGCAACGACTGGGACCGCATCTCGACGCACTACAACCCGGAAACCGTCGACCGGCTGAAACGCGCCGAAACCATGGACCTGCGCGCCTACGCGGCGGCCCAGCAGGCCAGGCGAGATTTCACGGCAAGGCTGCACGAGGTGATGTCGACGGTTGACTATCTCGTGCTGCCGACATGCCCGTGCACCGCACCGCATCTCGATGCTGGCTCGGTCAGCATCGGCGCCTGGACCGGCACAGTCCGGGAGGCGCTGATGACCTATACGGCACCGTTCAATGTCGCGGGATTTCCTGCCATTTCGATTCCCCTGGCGACCGGCGAGCGCAGCCTTCCCGCTGCCTTGCAGATTGTCGCGAAGCCCGGCGACGACGGTGCGCTGCTGCAGATTGCACAGCAGATGGAGCTGATGCTGCGAGCGGACACCGCCCAAAAGAGTTGGTAGACGTCAACCCCACAACCAGGAGACAACGATGAACGATAGCGCCAAACCTGAGTGTCAGGAAACCAGCAATGAGCCATGAAACATTGATGAGTATGGCGGCCGGTGCCCGTGCCGCCATCGCGGACCCCGCGCGAATCTCTCTCGTGGGTAGTGACGCCAACCCGCGCTTTGAACTGTTCCACGCGGCCAGTTCGCTCTGCTCGCAGAAAGTGCGCACGGTACTGTTCGAGAAGCAGTTGCCATACCGCTCGAACAATATGATGATCCTCGGTTCGATGGGTCCGGATGGCGTGGTTCCAGCCGAGCACTACCATCCACCCTACGTCCGACTGCGCTTGCTTGCAGGCCGGGAAGTGGGGCGGGAACTTGTCAGCGGCTATAGCGGGCGCACTTCGGTAGAGACCGAGGGCTTTGATCCCTGCGCGGTCCCGTTGCTTGTGGACTACAAGGCTGGCCGTGTCATTGCCGACTCCAGACGGATCTGCTGCTATCTCGATGCGGTGTCGCGCGATCCAATTCAACTCGTGCCGGAAGATGCCGATGCGCGTGCCCGGGTGATGCATCAGGTGAGCATCGTCGATCAGATCCCGAATGGCGCCTTGCTCTACGGCTTTCATCCCGATGCCGACCTGCGGCCTGAAGCGCTCAAGACGGCCATGGAAACGGTCTACGACTACAAGATCAAGGCGCTCGAAGCCATGATTGACGCCAATGCCGACGATGCCGGGCTCGTTGCAGCCTATCGCGCGAAGATCGCGAAGGAGCAGGGCGGCAAATCGGTCCGCCACGATGCGGCATTTCAGCGCGCCGCACGCCAGCACGTCGCGGGCCTCTTGACGGACCTCGACCATGCGCTTGGTTCGTCGTCACCGTACCTCAGGGGGGAATCATTCTCGCTCGGCGATGTGCTGTGGGGTGTCAACCTGGTCCGGATGGCTTATCTGGGTCTTGCGTCGATGTGGGAAAACCTGCCCAACGTGGGGCGATATGTGGATGCGCTGGCCAGGCGTCCGTCCCTGTGCACGGAAGCGGTCCAGGCCACGGTCGATTCCATGCCTCCTTCGCGCTATTTGCATGCCATTGCGGGCTGCGGGGAAGCGGTGCCGGGGTAGTCCACCATCCCGACGCCATGGTCAATACCGGTGCCTGTAGCAAGAGGGGGAGTGGGCGGAGACTCTGACCTCCGCCCATTTGCTTTCTCAGGCTGCCACGGGCCGGATCCCGGCAGATGCGGCGCCCTGGGGGTATGATCGGAGGTCAAGATCACCGCCAAATCCGATCCTTTGCCACCGCCGGCAATGATCCGCATTCCCATGCATCGGCGTTGCGGCATTGACCGGATACGTCTGCCAGGCTATGACGAAGTCACCGGCTCAGGATCCATCCAATGCAGCGCCTCTGCATGAGCAGATCTACGCACGGATTCGTGCCTCTATTCGGCAAGGGCAACTGAAACCCGGGCAGCGGGTGCCATCCTTGCGTGCGTTTGCGGGCGAACTCGGAGTAGCCCGCGGGACCGTCCAGGTTGCCTATGACCGGCTCCTGGGCGAAGGTTACCTGACCGCTAAGGGCCCCGCGGGAACGTTCGTTTCCGAGCAAATTGCGCCATCCCGCCCCGACCGCGTCGTCGCAGCGGCTGGTCCCGGCCCCACGCCACCGGACCAGGAACTTGCCGAGTTTTCGACCGACGCGGAAGGGGGCGTCCCTGCGCCGTTGCAGCTGGGGCTGCCCGCGCTGGATGAGTTCCCTCGAAAACTATGGACGAGGTTGATGGCGCGGCAAATACGCCGGGCCGGCTCGCTGACCAGGCCGGCGCCCGCCGGATTTGGTCCGCTGCGCGAAGCGCTGGCCACTTACTTGCATCGCTCGCGAGGCATCGACGCCCAGCCGCACCAGGTGTTCGTCGTGCCGGCCTATACGGCCAGCCTTGCATTGATTGTGGATGCGCTCAGCCTGGCGGGTGAAAGCACCTGGGTTGAAGATCCCGGCTACCCTCCGACAGCCCAGTCACTCAGGCGCCTGAACCTGCAGGTCCGGCATGTGCCAGTAGACGCACATGGCCTCGACGTCGCATTTGGGCGTCAGCATTTTCCAGATGCACGCCTGGCCGTAGTGACGCCATCGCACCAGAGCCCGACTGGCGTGGCACTGACACTGCAACGCCGCGTCGAACTGCTCGACTGGGCCGGTGAGCGGGGCGCATGGATCATCGAGGACGACTACGACGGCGAGTATCGTTACCGCGGCCACCCGTTGCCGGCCTTGAAGAGCCTGGACACAGGCGAGCGGGTGATCTACTGCGGCACGCTTAGCAAGGTGCTGTACCCGGGGCTACGGCTCGCTTACGTGGTCGCGCCACCAAGTCTGGTGCCGACCATGGATCTGGCCTGCAGGCGCACGGTGCATGGCGGCTGCCCCGAACTCTTGCAAGCCGTGGCGGCGGAGTTCATCGAGCAGGGGCACTTCGCCCGGCATATCAAACGCATGCGCACGCTTTACGCGCGACGACGTGCAATGCTGGCCGAGGCGCTGGCTCCGTACGCAACGGACGGCCTCACTGTTTGCCTGCAGGATGGCGGCATGCACCTTCTGGTCGACATCAGGGACGATCTTGACGATCTGGCCATGGCCCGCCGTGCGCGCGAGGCAGGATTCGCCGTTCATTCGCTGACTGCCTGGCGGCATGGTGCGCCAGGGCGGCGTGGCTTGATGATCGGCTTCACCAATCTGCGTAGCCAGACGGAAGCCGATCGACTGGTTGCCGAACTGATGCGCGCGCTGAAAGCATAGACGATCGTCATATGCGCACTCGCGCCGATCGATCACCTGATCGACGCGCTACCAACCATAGGTCATGCCTCCCCGTGTCGATGGCCCAGTCGATAACGACAAACATGTGTCTGTCGACTGTGTTATCGCACAACTACATTGAACCCCACACAAACCAGCATGCATCGGCACCATGACCAAGGACCCGATGCTCTGACCTGTTCAAGGCAACGCGCGCACGCGCCAATATGGGAGTATCGATATGTCTTCAGATCGCAGCCTCGACCAAGGCCTGTCGCGACGTGGCCTGCTGTTGGGCAGCGCGGCCGCGGCCGGCGCGCTGGCGGCTTCCGGCTTGCCCGGACCAGCGGCGGCAGCAACGTCGGCAGAAAAGGCGAGAGCCGCAAAGGCAGGCGGCAAGGCTTCAGGCAGCTATATCACGGCAAAGGACGGTACCCAGCTCTATTTCAAGGACTGGGGCGCCGGTCGCCCCGTTGTATTCAGTCATGGCTGGCCACTGAGCTCGGACAGTTGGGAATCCCAGATGGTGCTCGTTGCGTCGGAAGGGCATCGCGCCGTTGCACATGACCGTCGTGGCCACGGCCGTTCAAGCCAGCCATGGAATGGCAATGAGATGAACACTTATGCCGACGATCTGGCCGCAGTGTTCGAAGCCCTTGAACTGCGGGATGCCATCCTGGTTGGCTTCTCCACAGGTGGAGGCGAGGTGGCCCGGTATATCGGCCGGCATGGGACGCGACGCGTTTCAAAGGTGGTGCTGGTTTCAGCGGTGCCGCCTTTGATGGTGAAGACCGCCGCCAATCCGCGCGGATTGCCAATTGAAGTGTTCGACGGCCTGCGTGCCGCACAACTTGCCAATCGGTCGCAGTTCTACAAGGACGTGCCGGCGGGGCCGTTCTATGGCTTCAACCGTCCCGGTTCCAAGCCGTCGCAGGGGTTGATCGACGCATGGTGGGCGCAGGGCATGCAGGGTGGGCACAAGAATACTTACGACTCGATCAAGGCGTTCTCCGAGACCGATTTCACCGAGGATCTCAGGAAGATCGATGTGCCGACCCTGATCATCCACGGCGACGACGATCAGATCGTGCCGATCGACGCCGCTGGACGCGCATCGGCAAAGCTCGTCAGGAACTCGAAGCTGATCGTCTACCCCGGTGCGCCGCATGGGCTCACCGACACCCACAAGGACAGGTTCAACGCCGACCTGCTGGCATTCATCCGTAGTTAAACGACGCCGCACCTGCCGGGCCCCACGAAGGCGCCGGCAGACTGGCTCATCCCAAGAGGTACTTCCCATGTGCAACCACCACGGCCCCTATGCAGATCCCGTTGACCCGGCTCTGCCGAAGTCCAGCCTTACGCTGGACCTGTCACGCACCGCGCTTGTCGTGATTGACCCGCAGATCGACTTCATGAGCCCCGAAGGCCGCAGCTGGGGCGTGGTCGGAGAAAGCGTGACGGAGCAGAACCTGGTGCCCAACCTGGTCCGTCTGTTCGAGGCCGCAAAACAGGCGGGCATCACGGTCGCCATCTCTCCCCACTATTACTTTCCCCATGATCACACATGGAAAGTGCAGGGCCCCGCCGAAATGTTCCAGCATGCCATCGGCATGTTCGACCGTCCGGGCGCGCTGAACCTGGATGGATTCCGCGGCTCGGGCGCGGACTTCATGCCGGAGCTCAAGCCGTATATCGAGGATGGCAAGACCATCATCTGCTCCACGCACAAGCTGTACGGCCCGCAGGCCAACGACCTTGTCCTGCAGTTGCGCAAGCAGCGCGTCGACCAGGTGATTCTTGCGGGCATGGCCGCCAATCTGTGCGTCGAATCCCATTTGCGTGATCTGCTGGAGCAGGGTTTCGAAGTTGCTATCGTGCGTGACGCCGTGGCAGGGCCAAAGCTACCCGAAGGGGACGGGTATCACGCGGCACTGGTCAACTTCCGCTTCATCGCAAACGCGCTGTGGGATACCAGCGAAACCGTGCAGCGGTTGGCAGGAAAGGTTGGAGCACCCGCGTAGCGCCTGTCGTGCGCCAGTGCGACAGCGCCCTGGCGCGGCAATGCAAAGTGCATGAATGTCCAGTTCAAAGAATGCATAGAGGCGACTCATATGCCTAAGATTCCTTCGCGCTACAGCCATTTCGCCTATGGTGTTATCCAGGCCGGCTTGACCTGCTCCATCGCTGCTGCCATCGCAAGCATTCCATTTGCGGACGAAGGCCTGTTTTTTCAGCACTGGCTTAAGTCCTGGAGCGTTTCCTGGCTGACCATGCTGCCGGTTGTCGTGTCGGCCACGCCTGTCATTCGCCGCCTGGTCGATTGCATGACGAGCCACTCTTAGGTCATACCGTCCAATGCCGATGGCCCAGTTGAAAACGATAAACATGTGCCTGTTGACTGCGTCATCGCTCCACTACATTGAAGCCGAGGCCCCTCAGCCTGCTGCGGCTCGATTGCAGCCCGCGCCGTGACTATTCCAGACAGGAAGCGAGGTGCGCTCCAAGCCGATCTGGCGCGGGGATGCGGCGTTCCCTAACATGGAATCGTTCCCCTTTCCTCAGTACGGAGAAGCATCATGAAGATTGTCATCATCGGCGGGACCGGCCTGATCGGCTCGAAGACCGTTGCCATTCTGCGCCAGGGCGGCCACGAGGTCGTCGCCGCCTCGCCCAGGAGCGGTGTCAACAGCATCACCGGCGAGGGGCTCCAGGGGGCCCTGGCCGGCGCTCAGGTGGTGATCGATCTTGCCAATTCCCCGTCGTTTGAAGACAAGGCGGTGCTGGAGTTCTTCGAGACTTCCGGCCGCAACCTTCACGCGGCGGAGACCGCGGCGGGCGTTCAGCACCATGTCGCGCTGTCCATCGTCGGCACCGACCGGACGCCCGACAACGGCTATTTCCGCGCCAAGGTCGCGCAAGAAAAACTGATCGAGGCCTCGGGCATCCCCTACACCATCATCCGCTCGACCCAGTTCATGGAATTCATCGGCGGCATCGCCGATTCCAGTACACAAGGAAATATCGTCAGCCTTTCGCCGGGGCTGTTCCAGCCGATCGCGGCGGACGACGTTGCCGCCCTCGTTGCCGATGTCGCGCTCGCGCCCCCCAGAAACGGCATCGTCGAGATCGCTGGACCGGAGCGAGCCCCGTTCAATGAGATCGTCGCCCGCTATCTCAAGGCGGTTGGCGACCCGCGTGAAGTCGTGCGTGACCCCGAGGCCCGCTACTTTGGCGGCCTGGTCGAGGAACATTCGCTCGTGCCGTTGGGCGAGGCACGCCTCGGCCGCATCGGTTTGGAGGAATGGATGCGTCAAGCACAGCAACGATAGTCCCCAGGGCGCATGCCCACGCAAGCAGCACCGGTTTCGCAAGCACAACATTGATCAGATTACCAGGAGCGAACATGACCCAACGTACGAATTACTTCCAGCAATCCCCGGAACTGTCCAAGAAGCTCATGGAATTCGGGCCGCTGTTCCAGAAGACCACGATCGAAGCGCCCATTCGCGAACTCGTCGAGATTCGCGCATCGCAACTCAATGGCTGCGCGTTCTGCGTCGACATGCATATCAAGATGGCGAAGATCCACGGCGAGCGCGAATTGCGCCTGCATCATGTGGCGATCTGGCGCGAGTCGACACTGTTCTCGCCGCGCGAACGCGCCGCGCTGGCCTGGACCGAGGTGCTGACCCGGCTTCCCGCCGACGGCGTGCCCGACGATATCTATGAGCGCGTGCGCACCCAGTACAGCGAGAAGGAACTGTCGGACCTCACCTTCCTGGTGGGGGCGATCAATACCTGGAACCGCCTGAACGTGGCGTTCCGCATGGTGCCTGGTTCGTCGGACAAGGCGTTCGGGCTCGACAAGGCCAACCTAGAGTGATGCCATGAAGACGGTCACTTCCGTTGCGGCAGCACTGGTGTTGTCATGCCTGACGGTTGCAAGGCCGGCCGCCGCCGCGCCGGAGGCCAGTGTCACGCCCCTGGTCAAGGAAGCGTTGCCCGAATATCCGGGCAAGGAAGCCGAGATGATCATCGTGGAGTATCCGCCGGGCAGCGCCGATCCCGTGCATCGCCATGACGCCCACGCCTTCGTCTACGTGCTCGAGGGCAGCATCGTCATGGGCCTCAAGGGCGGAAAAGAGGTAACGCTCAAAGCGGGCGATACCTTCCACGAAGGTCCCAACGATATCCACACCGTCGGACGCAATGCCAGCAAGACGCAGCCAGCAAAGTTTGTCGTGTTCCTGCTCAAGAAAAAGGGCGCGCCGATCCTGACGCCGGTAAAGTAGCGGTCGTCCATTCAGGCACCGGCAATGCCAGTGCGCACTGTCCGGCCGGCAAGAGCGGCGCTACCGCATGCTCTTGCCGTGCCGCTGCTTTCCCGGGTGGCGTGACAGTCACGATGAAGCGGCAGGATGGGCCCGCACGGTGACCTCAACGGCGCCGCCGCGAGGGAGGTTTTCTCTCGCTCACGATCGGCCGCCATGCGCGATCGATGATCGAACGGGAGATCGACAGCTCCATGCCCAGGCCGATGGCGTTGCTGAAACCCGTGTCGATGTCCGCGATGATGGGCACGAGGTGGGTGACGTGGTTGTCGATTCTTTTTCTGGATGGGGAACGCTTCTTCAGATGACGAAACATGGCGCTGGCGAGGCGGAGTGGATTCCGTAATGTGAAACGCGCTTGCAGGCGACGGGCGGTTGCTTGCTTCACGGCACTCGCCGGCCGACGGCTTCGCCAGATTCCCCCTAAAGTCCCCCAGCCTGCTCGCCGTTAACCCCCAGGCGTCCCCATTTCCCAAACAACACCCAATTCCCCCGCCTGTTCGCGCGAATGGGAAGCCCCCCACGCTTCGATAATCCCTGCTGACGAATAGCGGCCTGCCGCTTCGCACGGAGCATGGATGTCCGAAGAAAGCGACCTCGAGAAAACCGAACCCGCCTCACCCCGGCGCCTGGAAAAGGCGCGCGAGGAGGGGCAGGTAGTGCGTTCGCGCGAGCTCGCCACGTTCGTCATGCTGATCGCCGGCGTGACCGGCCTGTGGACGCTGGGCGGCCATCTGGGCCGCAGCCTGAACCAGGTGATGCAGGGGGCGCTGCGCTTCGAGCCGGCAACGGCGTTCGATACCTCGCGCATGCTGTCGCGCTTTGCCATGATGGTGTGGGACAGCCTGCTGGCCTTCCTGCCGCTGCTGTTCCTGTTCGGCGTTGCCGCGCTGGCGGCGCCGTTGCTGCTGGGGGGCTGGGTGTTCTCGGGCAAGTCCTTCGCGCCGCAGTTCTCGCGCCTGTCGCCGCTGGCGGGGCTGGGCCGGATGTTCTCCGCGCATTCGCTGGTGGAGCTGCTCAAGGCCGTGGCCAAGTCGCTGCTGGTGGGCAGCGTGGGCGCCTGGGTGCTGTGGCGGCGCCTGCCCGAGGCCATCGCGCTGATGAATGCGCCGGTGCAGGAAGCGCTGCTGCACATGGTCGACCTGGTCATGTATTGCTGCCTGGTGGTGTCGCTGTCGCTGCTGGTGGTGGCGGCCATCGACGTGCCGTGGCAGTACTGGGAGTTCTTCAAGAAGCTGCGCATGACCAAGGAAGAGGTCAAGCAGGAATTCAAGGAAAGCGAGGGCGACCCGCATATCAAGGGCCGCATCCGCCAGCAGCAGCGCGCCATGGCGCGCCGCCGCATGATGACCGAGGTGCCCAAGGCCGACGTGGTGGTGACCAACCCCACCCACTTTGCCGTGGCGCTGCGCTATGAGGAAGGGCGCATGGGCGCGCCGCGCGTGGTGGCCAAGGGCACCGGCGATATTGCCGCCCGCATCCGCGAGCTGGCTGCAGAGCACCGCGTGCCGCTGATGTCGGCCCCGCCGCTGGCGCGTGCGCTGCACCGCCACGTGGAGCTGGGCCAGGAAATCCCCGCCGGACTGTATACCGCCGTGGCCGAAGTGCTGGCCTGGGTCTATCAACTGAAGCACTGGCATTACTCGCAGGGCCCGCAGCCGCAGGCACCCGCGGACCTGCCGGTGCCCGATGAACTCGCCGTACCGGAAATGCGCCAATGAACGCTCTGAGCAACCTGTTGAACCTGCCCGGCCTGCGCTCCGCCGGCCAGCTCAAGGCCATGACCGGGCCGCTGCTGATCATCATGATCCTGGGGATGATGATCCTGCCGCTGCCGGCCTTCGTGCTGGACCTGCTGTTCACCTTCAATATCGCGCTGGCGATCATGGTGCTGCTGGTCAGCATGTACACGCAGAAGCCGCTGGACTTTGCCGCCTTCCCGGCGGTGCTGCTGTTCACCACGCTGCTGCGCCTGTCGCTGAACGTGGCGTCCACGCGCGTGGTGCTGCTCGAAGGCCATACCGGCCCGGACGCCGCGGGCAAGGTGGTGGAGGCCTTCGGCCACTTCCTGGTAGGGGGCAACTTCGCGGTCGGCATCGTGGTGTTTGCGATCCTGGTGGTGATCAACTTCATGGTGATCACCAAGGGTGCGGGGCGTATCGCCGAAGTCGGCGCGCGCTTCATGCTGGATTCGATGCCCGGCAAGCAGATGTCGATCGATGCCGACCTGAACGCCGGCCTGATTGACGAAGCCGCCGCCAAGAAGCGCCGCGCCGAAGTGGCGCAGGAATCCGACTTCTACGGCGCCATGGACGGCGCCAGCAAGTTCGTGCGCGGCGATGCCGTGGCGGGCCTGCTGATCATGTTCATCAACGTCGCCGCCGGCATGGTGGTGGGCATGGTGCAGCACGACCTGGACTTCGGCACCGCCGTGCACAACTACACGCTGCTGACCATCGGCGACGGCCTGGTGGCGCAGATCCCGGCGCTGGTGATCTCCACGGCCGCCGGCGTGATCGTGTCGCGCGTGTCGAACGAGCAGGACGTGGGCGAGCAGCTTACCGGCCAGCTCTTTGCCAACCCGCGCGTGCTGTACCTGACCGCGGGCATCATCGGCCTGATGGGCATCATCCCGGGCATGCCGCATTTTGCCTTCCTGCTGCTGGCGGGCGCGCTGGTGTGGATGGGCCGTTATATGTCGCGCCGCGCCGCCACGCAGGAGCAGGTCAAGCAGCGCGAGGAGCGCACCCCGGCGGTGGCGCAGGAATCCACTGAAGCCAGCTGGGACGACGTCACGCTGGTCGACCCCCTCGGCATGGAAGTGGGCTACCGCCTGATCACGCTGGTGGACCGCGCGCAGGACGGCGAGCTGCTGGGCCGCATCAAGAGCATCCGCAAGAAGGTGGCGCAGGAGATCGGTTTCCTGGTGCCGGTGGTGCATATCCGCGACAACCTGGAGCTCAAGCCCAACGCCTACCGCATCACGCTCAAGGGCGTGGAGATCGGCCGCGGCGAAGCCATGCCGGGGCAGTGGATGGCGATCAACCCCGGGCAGGTCAGCGGCACGCTGCCGGGCGCGGCCACGCGCGATCCCGCCTTCGGCCTGCCGGCGGTGTGGATCGACGCGGGCATCAAGGAGCAGGCGCAATCCTACGGTTATACCGTGGTCGATGCCAGCACCGTGGTGGCCACGCACCTGAACCACGTGATCCACATGCACGCCGCCGAGCTGCTGGGCCGCCAGGAAGTGCAGGCGCTGCTGGACCGCATCGCCAAGGACTCGCCCAAGCTGACCGAAGACCTGGTGCCGAAGGCCATTTCGCTGACCGCGCTGCAGAAGATCCTGCAGAACCTGCTGGACGAAGGCGTTCCCATCCGCGACATGCGCACCATCCTGGATGTGGTGGCCGAGCATGCGCCCAGGATCAGCGACCCGAACGAGCTGACCGCGATGGTGCGCGTGGCGCTGGGCCGCGCGATCACGCAGCAGCTGTTTCCGAACAACGCCGACCTGCAGGTGATTGGCCTGGATGCCGGCCTGGAGCGTGTGCTGTCGCAGGCACTGACCAATGGCGGCGGGATCGAGCCGGGCCTGGCCGATGCGTTGCTGCAGCAGACCCAGGGCGCGGTCACGCGTCAGGAGCAGCTGGGCATGGACCCGGTGCTGCTGGTGCCGTCGCAGCTGCGCCCGCTGATGGCGCGCTTCCTGCGGCGCACCATGCCGCAGCTGAGGGTGCTGTCGCATGCCGAGGTGCCGGACAACCGCAATATCCGCATCACCGCCATGATCGGCGCGTGAGGAGTCATAGATGAGCGTAGCCAAGTTTGTCGCGGCCAACGGCCGCGAAGCCATGCGCCAGGTGCGCGAAGCCATGGGCCCGGACGCCGTGGTGCTGTCCAACCGCACCGTCGAGGGCGGCGTGGAGATCGTCGCCATGCGCGATGCGGATCTGGGCAGCGTGCAGGCCACGGCACAGGTCTACGTGCCGCCCGCGCCGGTGGTCGAGCCCGCCGCCATCGGCGACCTGCGCGGTGAGCTGCAATCGATGCGCGCAATGCTGGAGCGCCAGCTGGCCGGGATCAGCCCTGCCCAAAGCGCGGTTCCAAGCGCGGCAGCGCACGGCGTGGCCGCCAGCGACCCGCTGCGCGAATCCCTGTTTGAATGGATGGTCGGCGCCGGCTTCTCCGGGCAGCTGGCGCGCACGCTGCTGGCGCGGCTGCCGCTGGGCTACGACCGCCCCGCGGCCATGGGCTGGATCCGCACCGAACTGGCCAGCAAGCTGCCGGTGCTGGGCGATGAGGACAGCCTGTTCGCGCAAGGCGGCGTGCTGGCGCTGGTGGGTCCCACCGGCGTAGGCAAGACCACCACCACGGCCAAGCTGGCGGCGCGCTTCGTGCTGCGCCACGGCGCCGACAAGCTGGCGCTGCTGACCACCGACAGCTTCCGTATCGGCGCGCACGAACAGCTGCGCATCTACGGCGACATCCTGGGCGTGCCGGTGCATGCGGTAAAGGATGCCGCCGACCTGCGCTTCGCGCTGGCGGCGATGAAGGACAAGCACCTGGTGATCATCGACACCGTCGGCATGAGCCAGCGCGACCGCAGCCTGTCGGAACAGATCGCGATGCTGGCCGGCGTGCCGGCGCCGGTGCAGCGCGTGCTGCTGCTCAACGGCGCCAGCCACGGCGATACCCTCAATGAAGTGGTGCATGCCTACCGTCATGACGCCGCGCCGGATGGGGGCGGCATCGACGGCTGCATCATCAGCAAGCTGGATGAGGCCACCCACCTGGGCTCGGTGCTGGACGTGGTGATCCGCCACCGCCTGCCGGTGTTCTACGCCTCCACCGGCCAGCGCGTGCCCGAGCACCTTGAGCTGGCCAACAGCACCGCGCTGGTGGAGCGCGCCTTCCTGACGCCGCGCCGCGGTTCGGTATTTGCCGATGCGGACGCCGCACGCCGGCGCAGCGCCGGCACCGATGACGAGGCCCCCGCGCGTGGCGGTGCCGACGAGGTGCTGCGCTCGCTGACCGACAGCGCCGACGCGCTGAGCCAGTGCGTGGCGGAACTCAATGGCGCGGGCCTGGGTCTGGACCTGGCGCGCTCGCTGTGGCAACAGCGCAGCGCCGGCGCCCCGGCCCTGCGCGCGATGTCGCAGCAGGTGCGCGAAGCGGTCTGCCGCGACGTGACCCGCCAGTGCGAGCAGTACGTGCTGGCCAGTGCCGCCACGCTGCAAGTGGCCGTGCCCGGCCGCCGCACGCCGCAGCCGATGCAGCACACGCTGTGGCTCGCCGACCGCGACGGCATGCCGCTGGCCGCCACCGTGACCCCGACCGGCCGTGCCGGCCAGCCGTTGGGCGAGGCCGAGTCCGATGCCGCCAGCCTGCGCGCCGCCATGAGCGCCGCGCGCAAGGTGGTCAACCTGATCGATGCCGTACCGACCGCCGCCACGCTGGCACGCTGGCAGCAGGCCGGCGAGCGCTGGGTGGCCAGCGCGCGCAAGACCGCGCGCGTGGTCAGCGCCGGCGCCGCCTGGAAGCTCGATGCGCTGGCCGACACGCTGACCTTCCACGCCGTGGGCGAGGACACCGTGCGCGAGCGTGAAGCCGTGCGCTGGCTGGCCAGCGCCGAAGTGCGCGTGCCGGACAGCCCGGTGCGCGGCAAGGGCACGCCCGAAGGCGGCATCGATGCCTGCCTGGTGGTGGCCCGCCTGGCCGACCGCGCCACCGGCGAACTGCTGGATACCCGTTACCTGCTGTGCGACCCGGCGCTGGCGCAAGATGCCGCGCAGGTGGCGCGCTGGGCCTTGTGGACCGACGCAGCCGATGCGCGCCTGCGCACGCTGCGCCACGCCATCGACCACTTCGCCCAGGACGCCGAAAGCGGCCACGCCGCCGGCGCCGCGCTGGCCGCATTGCAGCTGGGCCTGTCGGTGCTGCGCCTGGAACACGCGCCAACCGCGGCCGCGCCCGCCTTCCTCGCGCGCCTGGCTGGCCGCACGGTGCGCCAGGGCGTGCCGGTGCCGGGCGCGGTGCTCAATGAAGGCATGGGCCGCATGCTGGCATTGCTCGACGTGCTGGAAAACTATCCGGGCCGTGGCACCGCCGTGCCCGCTGAAGCGATGGAGGTGTTGCAGTGAGCGCTCTCGCCATGGACCAGGCCGAGAGCCTGCGCCGGATGCTGGCGCCGCGCACGACGCGCCGTATCGCCGTGGTCGCCAGCGAACGCGGTGCCGGCGCCACCACCGTGGCGCTGGGCTTGTCGCACGCGCTGGCCATGCAGGGCGAACGCGTGCTGCTGGTCGACGAAGACGCCGCCGCGGCGTGCGCCACGCGGCTGTCCGGCGCCAGGCCCGCCGGCACCCTGGCCGATGTCAGCGCAGGCCGCCTGTCGCTGGAAGCTGCTGCAGGCACCGGTCCCGGTGGCGTGCTGTCGGTGCTGCCGGCTGGCCGGCCTGTGCCGGGCTGCGCCTTGCCGGCTGCTGCCGCGAGCGGTTTTCGCAGCGTGCTGGTGGATGCCGGCGTCGATGCCGACGGCGCGCTGTCGCCGCTCGCGGGCGGCGCGCACAACGTGCTGATCGTGATGCGGCCTGAACTGGCGTCGATCACCGCCGCCTACGCGTGTATCAAGCGCCTGCACCACCTGTATGCCTGGCGCCAGTTCCACCTGATCGTCAACATGGCGGCGAGCGAGGCTACGGTGCAGGCGATCCTGCGCAACCTCGCGCGCACGGCCAGCCAGTACCTGGGCGTTGAGGCGTTGTGCGCGGGCTGGCTGCCATCCGACCCGCTGGTGGCGCGCGGCGTGCAACTGGGGCGCTGCGTGGTCGAGGCGTTTCCGGCGGCGCCGGCCACCACCGCGCTGCGCCGCACCGCCGGCAGCATCGGTGCCTGGCCGCTGCGCGCGGACACGTCCGCGCCCGCGCCCGCAGCCGCAATGGCCTGAGCCTGCCAGCCATGCCATCCAACCGAACCAGACCCTGAGCCAGCCCCCGCCGCACGTTGCGGCGGTCCAGCAATCCAGCATTCACGAAAATTGCACCATGTACACGATCCAGGGAAAGCTCGAACAGGCCGATGTGGTCAAGGCGCATGCACAGCTGGTGCGCCGCATCGCCCTGCAACTGGCCGCCAGGCTGCCTGCCAGCGTGCAGATCGACGACCTGATCCAGGCCGGCATGATCGGCCTGCTGGATGCCGCCAAGCGTTATGAAGACACCCACGGCGCGCGCTTCGAGACCTACGCCAGCCAGCGCATCCGCGGCGCCATGCTTGACGAGGTGCGCGCCAACGACTGGCAGTCGCGCAGCCTGCGCCAGTTCACCCGGCGCATCGAGCGCACGCAGCGCGGGCTGGAGCAGAAGCTCGGGCGCGCGCCGCTCGACTCCGAAGTGGCCGAGGCCATGGAGATGGCGCTGGACGAATACCAGCTGCTGCTCAATGAGGTCTATGGCTGCCAGCTGCTGCACTACGAGGATTTCGAGCGCTCCGGCGAAGAAGACTTCCTGGACCGGCACCTTGGCGGCAGCGATGACGGCAACCCGCTGACCGTGCTGATGGAAAGCGGCATGCGCGAGGCGCTGATCCGCGCCATCGACCGGCTGCCGGAGCGCGAGAAGCTGGTGCTGTCGCTGTGCTATGACCAGGAGCTGAACCTGCGCGAGATCGGCGCGGTGCTCGATGTGACCGAGTCGCGCGTGTGCCAGATCCGCGGCCAGGCGATCACGCGGCTGCGCAACCAGCTGCGCGGCTTGCTGTGATGCAGGCGCTGGGCCGCGCCGCGCGCGGCGCTTGCTGGCTGCTGGCTGCCGCATCGGCCTGCGCCTGGGCCGCCATCGAGGGCGGCACCCGCCACGCCTGGACCGGATCGGTCAACGGGCCGGCACTCCACGGCCGCGGACAGCGCGCGGTGTCGCCGCCGATCCTGCCCACCGGCGTCTTGCCGCAGTCAGAAGGGGTCATCACGTCGGTGCGCTGGCGCTACAGCTTCGCCAAGACCCCACCGCTGGAACTGCAAGCCTATCTCTGCAATGCCCAGCGCTGCGTGCTGCTGCCGCAGGCGGAAGGCAAGACCGATGCGTTCTTCGGGGATGATGCCACCAAGGGCTTTGTGTTTGCGTTCCGGGTGCCGGGGCAGGGCAGCCTGGTGCCGGTGCTGCAGGGGCGCAGCAATGAGGTGGTGGTGGGGTTTAGGTAGGAGTGAATGTTCGGTTCTTTCGTCACTTCTGAATAAGTGACGAAAGAACGGAACATCTGGCGATCGCCTCAACCCGCCGCCAGACTCACCCCACCAGCCCCGGCCGCCGCCTTCCCATCCTTCCCATACAACCCCGCATCCCCGCCACTATGCTGGCGCAGCGCCTGAATGGCTTCGCGGGTGAAATCGAGATGGGCATTGACGACGGCGCCGTTCAGGGCGTTGCCGTCGCGCGCGGTGCGCGCGGCGAAGATCAGCTGGCGCCAGGCGTCGGCCACGGCCGGGTCGACCTGGCGGCCGAGCAGCTGGCCTTCGGGGCCGGCGCGCAGGCCAAGCGCGCCCATCTGGGCTTCGCGGGCCTTGAGCTGGCGGGACAGGGCCTGGCCCAGTTCAACCTTGCGCGTCAGCAGTCCGCTCAGGGACTGGAAGTCGCCCCGCTTGAGGGCGTCGCGCTCTTCGGCGAGGAGTTGGCCGAAGGCCTGGATGCCTTCGGTTTCGCGCTGCAGGGACTGGATCAGGCTCTGGTTCATTTGGGCTAGCGGGGTTCGGCCTGGCCAAGCTCGCGCAGGGTCGCGAGCAGGCCGTCGGCAATCTTGCCCGGGTCGATCCTGATCCGGCCCTCGGCGATGGCCTGGCGGATCTCTTCGACCTTGGCGGTGTCGATATCGTCGTCCGTGGGCTGCGTCAGGCGGGCGCTGATGTCGCGCACCTGGGCGGCCAGCGGGCTGACGCTCAGGCCGGCGGACGGCGCCGCGGCGCTGGCCGGCGCGGCCTGGGGCCGGGCGGCGGCAGCGTCCGCGGGGGCGTCGGCGGGCCGGGACGAGGCGGTGTGGTTGATCTTCACGGGGCGTTCCTTGCTGGTTTCCTATGGCATTACGGTTGCGCCGGCGAATTCTTTAGGGCGCTCGCCCCGATTTCGCCGCGCAGCGATGTCGGCGGCATTTTCGCATGCCGCCCGCCACGGGTTTGCAGTCTTTTGGCCACGATCAAGGCACTTTCGGCGGGCTACTGCAGCACCACGGTGTCGCCGCTGCGCACCAGCCCGTTGACCACTTGGCCGCTGCGCAGGCGCACCTGCACGGTGTTGCCAGTGGCGGCATCGGCCAGCACCTTGCCTTCGCTGGTGATCTGGAAGGCATCGCCTTCCACGGCCACGGTGACGGTCTGGCCCTGGCGCACGGCGATGGCCTTGCGCAGCAGGTCAGACCGTATCGGCGAGCCGGCGGCAATACGGTTGACGGTGACCGCGCCGGCAAGCTGCGCCGGGTCGGTGATCACCGCGCGCGGCAGCGTGCCCAGGTCGCCCTGGCGGACTTCGATATCGGCCTGGCCGACCGGCTCGCCCGGGCCCAGCGCGCGCGCGGCGACGTAGTAATCGGTCAGCACCGACACGCGGGCCTGCATGTAGCGCACCCAGGGCCGCTCGCCGCCGCAGCGCACGCCGACGGAGACGCGGCCCCACGGCGACGTGCCGGCAGGCAGGAACGGGTCGGGCGCAAGGCAGTCCGGCGCGCGGCCACCCGAAGGCGGCGCCACCTGCACGCTGACCTTGCCCGGCAGGCCGGCGGTCTGCTGCAGCAGGAAGCGTTCGACGGCAACGCGCGCGGGGTCTTCGGCAAAGGGGCTGGCAGCGGGGTTGGCAGCATAGGCAGCCTGCTGCTGGCCGTGCGCGGCCGCCGCCTGCATGGCGACGGGCATGACCTGCGCCGGCGCGGCACCGGCGGCGGCGGGCCCAAGCAGGCAGGCCGCCAGCAGGGCTTGCGCCAGGCTGCGGGCGTTGCGGCGATTCTGTTTCATCTGGACTTCCCGGCAAGGACGGCACGGCATGCACGGCATGCCTGGCGCACCGCCCCGTGACTGGCCGCGCGCCCCGTTTACATCTGTCATCGGGGTCCCATTGTAGGCAGCCCCTCGCGCGAGGGCGGGCCGAAATGCATGGATTTCCCGTCCTTATTCATCCGATTGGCGTGACAGGTCGCCGCCTAAGATGGCAACCCTGAAGAAGGTCGTTCGCTCCGTTCACGTGAGCAGGGAGATGCCAGATGATTGACAGACTCGACGCGGCACTACGTTTCCAGCAGGAAGCGCTGAGCCTGCGCAACCAGCGGCAGTCGGTGATTGCCTCCAACATCGCGCACGCGGACACGCCCGGCTACAAGGCGCGCGATTTTGATTTCTCCAGCACGCTGGCGCAGAGCGTCGAACGCGGCCATCGCAATGAGGGCATGTCGCTGTCCACCACCTCGGTGCGCCATCTGCCCGCGCAGGCCCCGGGGCGCGAGGAATTCGACCTGGCTTACCGCATCCCGCTGCAGTCCAGCGTCGACGGCAACACCGTGGAAATGGATGCCGAGCGCGTGGCCTTCGCCGACAACGCCGTGCACTTCGAGTCCGGCCTGACGGTGATGAATTCAAAGATCAAGACCATGCTGGCCGCCATCCAGCAATAGATCGAGCAGTAAGGGAGAGAGCGCATGCCGGCAATGAACATCTTCGACGTCGCGGGCTCGGCCATGGCCGCGCAGTCGCAGCGCATGAACGTGACCGCTTCCAACCTGGCCAACGCCGACAGCGTGGTCAGCCCCGACGGCCAGGCCTATCGCGCCAAGCAGGTCGTGTTCGGCATGGCGCCCACGCCGGGGCAGACGGACATCGGCGGCGTGCAGGTGCGAGGCGTGTCGGAAGACCCGTCGCCGCCGCGCATGGTGCACAACCCCACGCACCCCATGGCCAATGCCCAGGGCTACGTGGTGATGCCCAACGTCAACCCGGTGGAGGAGATGGTCAACATGATCTCGGCCTCGCGCTCCTACCAGGCCAACGTGGAAGTGCTCAATACCGCCAAGAACATGATGCTCAAGACGCTGACGATCGGCCAGTGACAAGCCTCGGCCTGTATCGGCAACGCCTCCACCAGCACGCACACAACGAACCGACATGACAACCACCTCCGCGGTAGGCAGCAACACCCAGGGCATCAACGACGCCCTCAAGAGCGGCAGCGCCAGCGCGTCCGAGCTGCAGAACAACTTCCTGACCATGCTCGTCACGCAGATGAACAACCAGGACCCGCTCAACCCGATGGACAACGCGCAGCTGACCTCGCAGCTGGCGCAGATCAGCACGGTCAGCGGCATGCAGACCATGAACGCGACGCTGTCGCAGTTGCTGTCGCAGGTCAGCGCCAGCCGCGCCATGGACTCCGCGGCGCTGATCGGCCATACCGTGATGGTGCCGGGCAAGCAGGTGTCGGTGGCAGGCGGCGTGCCGGGCAAGTTTGGCCTGGACCTGCCGTCGACTGCGGATGCGGTCACCGTCGACGTGCTCGACAAGGACGGCAACGTGGTGCGCACCATCGACATGAAGGGGCAGACCGCGGGCGTGCACAACGTCGCATGGGACGGCAAGAACAATGCCGGCGCGGCCGTGGCCGACGGCGACTACACCTTCAAGGTGACCGCCACCGCCAACGGCACCTCGGTGCAGCCGGTGGCGCTGGTCTACGGCAAGGTCCAGAGCATCAGCGGCGACGCCAGCGGCGTGCTGGTGGACCTGGGCGACGGACAGACCGCGAACGTCGACGACGTACGCCGCATTCTCTGAAACGCAGGTGCCGGCAGCGCACAGGCGCCGGCCGGCTTCAACGACCAAGCAAAAAGGAAGCAATCATGGGTTTCGGTCAAGGGGTAAGCGGCCTGAACGCCGCCGCGTCCAATCTGGACGTGATTGGCAACAACATCGCCAACGCCAACACGGTTGGCTACAAGCAATCGGCAGCGCAGTTTGCCGATGTCTACGCAGGCACCAAGATCGGCCTGGGCGTGCGCGTGAACTCGGTGGTGCAGTCGTTCAACCAGGGCAATATCGAAGCCTCAGGGCGCTCGCTGGATGTGGCTATCACCAACGGCAACGGCTTCTTCCGCCTGACCAGCCCGGAAGGCGCGGTCTACTACTCGCGCAACGGCCAGTTCCAGCGCCAGGAAGACGGCCGCATCACCAATATGCAGGGCCTGCAGGTGACCGGCTATCCGGCGGGCGTGGCCGGCGGCGCGGGCGTGCAGCCGCAGCCGCTGGTGATCAGCAACGCGCAGATGGAGCCCCGCGCTACCAGCAACATCACCGCCAAGTTCCAGCTTGACTCGCGCGCCACCGTGCCGACGCAGGCCTTCGCCAGCGCGGCCGGCTCGCCGCCGACCAGCAATATGTTCAACTACAGCACGGCGATCAACGTCTATGACTCGCTGGGCAACAAGCAGCAGCTGATGGCGTACTTCGCCAAGTCGGCGGGCGCCCCGACCGTCGCCGGTGGCACCGACTGGCGCATGTATGTGACCGACGTCAACGGCAACGCCGTCGGCGGCGCACCGGTCACACTCGCGTTCGACAACGCCGGCGCACTGCAATCGCCGGCGGCCGGCGCCATCACCCTGAGCCAGCCGGCCGCCAATGGCGCGCAGGCTATGGCGATGAAGCTGGACCTGACCGGCACCACCCAGTTCGGCGCCGACAACGACGTCAAGCAGCTCAGCCAGAACGGCTACACCTCGGGCAGCCTGCTGGGCTTCTCGGTCAATGGCGACGGCACCATCACCGGCAACTATTCCAACGAGCAGACCAAGCCGCTCGGCCAGATCGTGATGGCCGCATTCGGCAACGTCGAAGGCCTGAAGCCGGAGGGCGACAACGTGTGGTCGGCCACCGGCGCCTCCGGCCAGGCGCTGGTCGGCGTGGCCGGTGGCAGCATGGGCACGCTGCGCTCCAATGCGGTGGAAGCTTCCAACGTGGACCTGTCCGGCCAGCTGGTCAACCTGATCGTTGCGCAGCGCAACTACCAGGCCAATGCGCAGACCATCAAGGCGCAGGACACGGTCATGCAGACCCTGGTCAACCTGTGATCGCCACGCTGAGCTGAGCCGCCGCCATGGACCGCATGATCTACACCGCCCTGTCGGGCGCCAAGCAGATACTCGACCAGCAAGCGGCGGTATCGAACAACCTCGCCAACGTCTCCACGCCGGCCTTCCGCGCGCAGGTCAACCTGTACCGCGCGGTGCCGGTGGTGGGGCCGGAGGCGGGCACGCGCGCGTTTGCGCTGGCCTCGACCCCCGGTGCCGACATGCGCGCCGGCCCGCTGACCTACACCGGCCGCACGCTGGATGTGGCGCTGCAAGGCAATGGCTGGCTGGTGGTGCAGGCACCGGACGGCACTGAGGCCTACACCCGCGCCGGCGCGCTGCAGGTGGCGCAGGACGGCCAGGTGCAGACCATCTCCGGCCTGCCGGTGATGGGCGATGGCGGTCCGCTGGCGGTGCCGCCGGGCTCGCAGGTGACCATCGGCACCGACGGCACCATCACCGCGCGCGGCCCCGGCGAAGCCTCTGCCGGCCTGGCGCAGGTGGGCCGGCTGCGCGTGGTCAACCCGCCCAACGACGCCATCGCGCGCGGCGATGACGGCCTGTTCCGCCTGCGTCCCGGCGCGCAGCCGCTGGAGGCCGATCCCACCGTGCGCGTGATCTCGGGCGCGCTGGAAGGCAGCAACGTCAACCCGACCGAAGCCATGGTCGAGATGATCGCCAATGCCCGCCGCTTCGAGATGCAGATGAAGATGATCCAGGGCGCCGACGGCAACGAGCAGCGCGCCAACCAGCTGCTCTCGACCAACTGACCTGAATGACTGACCGGCACGGCGCACCGTGCCAGCACCAACGCAAGGACCACCATGATCCGCTCTCTCTGGATTGCCAAGACCGGCCTTGATGCGCAGCAGACGCAGATGGACGTGATCTCGAACAACCTGGCCAACGTGTCGACCAACGGCTTCAAGCGCGGCCGCGCGGTGTTCGAGGAACTGATGTACCAGACCATCCGCCAGCCCGGCGCGCTGTCGTCGGACCAGACCACGCTGCCGTCGGGCATGCAGCTGGGCACCGGCGTGCGCCCCGTGGCCACCGAGCGCATCCACACCCAGGGCAACCCGCAGCAGACCGGCAATGCCAAGGACGTGGCCATCCTGGGACAGGGCTTCTTCCAGGTGGCGCTGCCCGACGGCACCACCGCCTACACCCGCGACGGCTCGTTCCAGGTGGACCAGAACGGCCAGCTGGTGACCTCCAGCGGCTTCGTGATCCAGCCCGCCATCACCATCCCGGCCAATACGCTGTCGATGACCATTGCGCGCGATGGCACCGTGTCGGTGACGCAGCCCGGCTCCAGCGCCAACGTGCAGGTGGGGCAGCTGCAGCTGGCCACCTTCATGAACCCGGCCGGCCTGGAAAGCATGGGCGAGAACCTGTACGTGCAGACCGATGCCTCGGGCGCGCCCAACACCACCGTGCCGGGCCTGAACGGCGCTGGCGTGGTGCAGCAGAACTACGTGGAAGCGTCCAACGTGAACGTGGTGGAAGAGCTGGTCAGCATGATCCAGACCCAGCGCGCGTATGAGATCAACAGCAAGGCCGTGCAGGCATCCGACCAGATGCTGCAGCGCCTGTCGCAACTGGGTTGACTGGTGTGAGCATGGCCACCTTGCTTTCCCGCCTGGGCGCGCATGCGCTGGTTTGCCTGGCCGGCGTGGCAATGCTGGCCAGCGGCGGCTGCGCGCTGATGCCGCGCGAGCCGCTGGTGCAACTGCCCACCACCGCGCGCGCAGAGCCGCGGCCGATGGGGCCGGCTTCGGGCTCGATCTACCAGTCGTCCTACGCCGGCAACCCGCTGTTCGAGGACCGGCGTCCGCGCAATGTGGGCGACATCCTGACGATCCTGATCACCGAGAACGTCAACGCCAGCAAGAATTCCGGCACCAATACCAGCCGCACCGGCAACACCGCGCTGGCGTTCGATGCCGTGCCGCGCGCGCTCAGCGGCCTGTTCAACAGCAGCAGCAACGCCAGCATCAACGGCGCCAACACCATGAAGGCCAGCGGCGGCGCCAGCGCGGCCAATACCTTCAACGGCACCATCACCGTGACCGTGCTCGAGGTGCTGACCAACGGCAACCTGGTGGTCTCCGGCGAAAAGCAGATGGCCATCAACCAGGGCGCCGAGTTCATCCGCTTCTCCGGCGTGGTCAATCCGCGCACGATCACCGGCGACAACGCCGTGCTGTCGACGCAGGTCGCCGATGCGCGCATCGAATACACCGCCAAGGGTGTGATCGACGAAGCGCAGAACATGGGCTGGCTGCAGCGCTTCTTCCTCAATGTTTCACCGTTCTGACCGCGCCATGTCTGCTCCGATGCTCGCCCGTTTCCTGTCCCGCCTGCTGCGCCTGAGCGTGATCAGCCTGGCGCTGGGCGTGGCCTTTGGCGCCTTTGCCAGCGTCGCCAAGGCCGAGCGTCTGAAGAACCTGGCCACGTTCCAGGGCGTGCGCGAGAACCCGCTGGTGGGCTACGGCCTGGTGGTCGGCCTGGACAACACCGGCGACCAGACCATGCAGACGCCGTTCACCACGCAGAGCCTGACCAACATGCTCTCGCAGCTGGGAATCACGCTGCCGGCCGGCAAGAACATGCAGCTCAAGAACGTGGCGGCGGTGATGGTGACCGCCTCGCTGCCTGCGTTCGCGCAGCCCGGCAGCCAGCTGGACATCGTGGTGTCGTCGATGGGCAATGCCAAGAGCCTGCGCGGCGGCACGCTGCTGATGACCCCGCTCAAGGGCGCCGACGGCCAGGTCTATGCCATCGCCCAGGGCAATATGCTGGTGGGCGGTGCGGGCGCATCGGCCAACGGCAGCAAGGTGCAGGTCAACCAGCTGGCGGTGGGGCGCATCGCCAATGGCGCGATCGTTGAGCGCGCGGTGGCGCCGTTCCAGCCGGATGGCGGCGTGCTCAACCTGGAACTGAAGGACACCGATTTCGGCACCGCCGAGCGCGTGGTGGAAGCCATCAACCGCTCCATGGGCGGCGGCGTTGCCGCGGCGCTGGACGGGCGCGTGGTGCAGGTGCGAGCGCCGGCCTCGGCGGCCGCGCGCGTGGGCTTCCTGGCCCGCATCGAGAACATCGACGTGACCCCGGCCAAGGCCGCGGCCAAGGTGATCCTGAACGCCCGCACCGGTTCCATCGTGATGAACCAGGCGGTCACGGTGGAAGACTGCGCGGTGGCGCACGGCAACCTGTCGGTGGTGATCAACACGCAACCGGTGATCAGCCAGCCCGCGCCATTTAGCGAAGGGCGGACGGTGGTGGCGCCGGTGTCGCAGATCGACATGAGGCAGCAGGGCGGCTCGCTGCAGATCGTCAAGGCGGGCGCATCGCTGGCCGCCGTGGTCAAGGGGCTGAACGCGCTGGGCGCAACCCCGGCCGACCTGCAGACCATCCTGGAAGCCATGCGCGCGGCCGGGGCGCTGCGTGCCGAGCTGGAAGTGATCTGACCATGAACACGGCACGACCCCCGCAGGCGGCGGAGCTGACGCAGCGCTTTGCGCTGGACACGCAGGGCTTCGAGGCGCTCAAGCACAGCGCGCGCGGCGGCGCCGACGCCAATACGCTGCAAGCCGTCGCCAGGCAGTTCGAGGCGGTGTTCACGCAAATGGTGCTCAAGAGCATGCGCGATGCCACCCCGCAGGACGGCCTCTTCGACAACGAGCAGAGCAAGCTCTATATGTCGATGATGGACCAGCAGCTTGCGCAGCAGATGTCGTCGCGCGGGATCGGCCTGGCCGATGTGATGGTGCGCCAGCTGGCGCGCGCCACCGGCACGCCGATGCCGGCCGGCATGAGCGCCATGAGCCTGGCCGAGTCAGGCAAGGCGGCCGATGCCGAGATGGCAAGGCTGCTCGACAGCCGCGGCGCCGGGGCGGTCCCGGCCGACGCCGGCGAGCAGGCCGACCTGCCGGCGATCGGCACCATCGTGCCGGGACAGAACTGGAATCCCACTGCCGGCCTGCGCCAGTACCAGCCGCAGTGGTACGCGGACCGCGGCCAGGGCGAGGACAAGCTGGGACGGCTGCCGGACGACGCGCCGGCCCACGTCAGCGCCTTTGTCGCCCGCATGGCCGGGCCCGCGGAAGCCGCCGCGCGCGCCAGCGGCGTGCCGGCGCGGCTGATCGTAGGCCAGGCCGCGCTGGAATCCGGCTGGGGCCAGCGCGAGATCACGCACGCCGACGGCTCCACCACCTTCAACGTCTTCGGCATCAAGGCCGGGGCCAGCTGGAAGGGGCGCGTGGCCGAGATCACCACCACGGAATATGTCGACGGGCAGCCGCAGAAGGTGCGGGCGAAGTTTCGCGCCTATGGCTCGTATGACGAGGCCTGTGCCGACTATGCCCGCCTGCTGACGAACAACCCGCGCTACGCGGGCGTGGTCAGCGCGGCGTCGGCTGAAGAGGCGGCGCATGGCTTGCAGCGCGCGGGCTATGCCACCGATCCGGCGTACGGGCACAAGCTGGTGAAGATCATGAAGAAGGTCGCAGCCTGAGGGCAGGGGGAAGCCAGCGGATCTGGCGAAGATCACTTCCACACCTAAAGTCCCGCCCCCACCCAGCCGATAACTTCCACATCCACCACCGCCGGCCCTCGCCGCGGTAGTCCCATCAATCCGGGGTCAGAGCACAATGTCTCTCTTCAGTATTGGTCTTTCCGGCCTGAACACCGCGCAGAACGCGCTGACGACGACCGGCCACAATTTTGCCAATTCGGCGACCGAAGGCTATTCGCGCCAGAACACCATCGTGGCCTCGGCCGGCGGCCAGTACACCAGCCAGGGTTTCTATGGCTTCGGCTCCAACACCACCACGGTGATCCGCGTCTATGACGAGTTCCTGACCGGCCAGCTGCGCGGCGCCACCTCGGCCAGCGCATCGCTGGCGGCGTACTCGGACCAGATCGCCCAGATCGACAACCTGCTCGCCGACCAGAAGGGCGGCCTGGCGCCGCTGATGCAGAAGTTCTTCGCGGCGGTGCAGGCCGTGGCCGACACCCCGGCCGATCCGGCAGCGCGCCAGGGCATGCTGTCGGCCGGACAAGCGCTGGTAGGGCAGGTGCGCTCGGCCAGTAACTACTTCAAGCAGTTGCAATCGGGCGTCAATGAGCAGGTCGGCACCGCCGTTACGCAGGTCAACGCGTACACCAGGCAGATTGCCAACCTGAACCAGGAAATCACCCGTCTGAAGGCTGCCTCCGGCGGCCAGCCGCCCAACGATCTGCTGGACCAGCGTGACCAGGCCGTGGCCGAGCTGACCAGGCTGGTCGGCGCCAAGGTGGTGGTGCAGGACAGCGGCACCTACAACGTCTTCGTCGGCAACGGTCAGCCGCTGGTGATGGGCAATGACGCGTACGAGCTGAAGGCGGTAGCCTCGGCGGCCGATCCCAACCGCACCGTGGTGGCCTACACCCTGCCCAACGGCAACGTGTTCGAGAGCGAGCCGGGCGCCATCACCGGCGGTTCGCTGGGCGGACTGCTGCAGTTCCGCACCGAATCCCTGGACGCGGCGCAGAGCGCCATCGGCCGGCTGTCGCTGGCGATCGGCCAGAGTTTCAACGCGCAGCACAAGCTGGGCATCGACCTGAACGGCGCGATTGGCACCGACATGTTTGAACTGGGTAGCGCCACCTCGATCCCCAACGCCAACAACACCGTGAAGACCACGGTGGCAACGACCAGGATCGACAATGCCTCGGCCCTGACCACCAGCGACTACAGGCTGCAGTTCGACGGTACCAACTACACGCTGACGCGTCTCTCCGACAACCAGCAGGTGGTCACGCCGGTGCCCGCCGGCGGCGCCAGCTACCCGCTGCAGTTCAGCGCCGACGGTTTCACCGTCGAGATCAATGCGGCGATGGGCACCAACGATTCGTTCACGATCCAGCCCACGCGCAATGCCGCCACCGGCTTCGACATGGCGATCAGCGACCCGGCCAGGATCGCCGCGGCATCGCCGGCTCGCGCCGACGCGGCGGCGTCGAACAAGGGCAACGGCACGGTCAGCCTGGGCAAGGTCGCGCCCGGCTATTCGCTGCTGGCTGGCACGATCACCGCCAGGTTCGACGGAACCACCTATGTCTTCAGCGATGCCAACGGACCGCTCGCGACCCAGCCGGCGCCCGTGTCCAACGGCAGCAATACCGACTACACCCTCAACGGCCTGACCTTCAGCTTCGGCGGCACGCCCGCGACGGGCGACACCTTCACGCTGAGCAGCAACGCCGGCGCGGTCAAGGACAACGGCAACATGCTGGCGCTGGCCAAGCTGCAGAACGCCAAGACCATCGGCGGTGTGTCCAGCTTCAGCGAGGGCTATGCCCAGCTGGTCAACGACGTCGGCACGCGCGCCAAGTCGGTCAAGATCGCCTCGGCCTCGCAGGACAGCATCACCACCCAGATCAAGACCGCGCAGCAATCGGTGTCCGGCGTCAACATGGACGAGGAGACCGTGTCGATGCTGCGCTTCCAGCAGCTGTACCAGGCCAACGCCCGGGTGATCCAGACGGCCGGCACGCTGTTCGACACCATCATCGGCATCGGCAGGTAAGCGGCGGCACCCACAAGCGTCAGCAGAGTCAGAAGAGGTAACCAATATGCGCGTTGCAAGCTCCACCCTGTACCAGCAAGGCCTGGCTTCGATGAACTACCAGCAGGGCTCGCTGCTGCATATCCAGCAGCAGCTAGGCACCGGCCGCAGCATCCTGACGCCGTCCGACGACCCCGTCGGCGCCACCCGCGCGCTGGGCGTGAGCCAGGCACAGGCCGTCAACGGCCAGTACGCAACCTCGCGCAAGCAGGCCAATATCGCGCTGGCCGCGGAAGAAAACGCGCTGCAGTCCGTGACCACGGTCACGCAGAACATCCAGACGCTGCTGGTGCAGGCCGGCAACGGCACCATGAGCGATGCCGACCGCGGCTCGCTGGCCACGGCGCTGGAAGGCCTGTACAACCAGCTGGTGGGCCTGGCCAACTCCGACGACGGCAACGGCCAGTACCTGTTTGGCGGCACCCGCTCCGGCAGCGCGCCGTTCACGCAGAGCAAAGGTCCGGGCGCCTACGTCGGCGACAACGGCCAGCAACTGCTGCAGGTCGATGTGGCGCGCCAGATGCCCGCCGGCAACACCGGGCGCGAAGTGTTCATGAGCGTGACCGGCGGCGCCGGCTATGTCGTCAAGGGCAATGCCAACAACACCGGCAGCGCCACGTTCGGCACGGTGTCGACCACGAACCCGAGCGATCCCGACTATGGGCTCTCGATGCAGGTCACGTTCGCGGCCAATGCCAGCGGCCAGATGGAATACACCATCACCAACCTGTCGGCAGGCACGACCCCCGCACCGGTCGTGATGGGCCCCGCCGCCTACACGTCGCCAGCCCATATCGACGTCGCCGGCATCAGCTTCAACGTGACCGGCGATCCCAAGGACGGCGACACCATGACCATGGCTCCCGCCAGCGAGGCCGGCACCGACATGTTCGCCAATCTGCAGACCGTGATCGACACGCTGCGCCAGCCCACCCCCGACAGCAGTGATCGGGCGCATCTTGGCAACGTCATCTCCACCGCCACGCGCCAGTTCTCCAACTCGCTCGACAACGTGCTGACCGTGCGGGCATCGGTGGGTTCGCGCATGAACGAGCTCGATGCGTTGGATGATGTGGGGTCCAACCGTGACCTGACGTACTCGCAGACGCTGTCGGGACTGCAGGATCTGGATTACGCGAAGGCGATCACCGAGTATTACCAGCGGCAGACGGCGCTGCAGGGGGCGCAGCAGTCGTTTATGCAGATTCAGGGGATGAATTTGTTTAAGTATTTGTAAGGTGGGTGGGGCGGCGGCCTCAGGTGTGTTCTTGTCTAGCCGGAACAAAGTCCCGCAAAACCCCGAAAGAAGTTTTGCATCCGCGGGTAGCAGCTCCATTTAGCGACTTGCACGAAGGCGGACACGCAGGAGCCATCAGGAGATGGCACCGTCCTCGGCCTGCACTTCCGCCTGGCCCCACGTAACCCGGGGGACCTTTCTATTTTTCCGAAGCGCAAGATCGCCGGCTCTTGCCAAGCGCCTTGCCCGCTCCGGTGCCAGCGTGAACGGCTTACGCGAGCACGTGAAACGGGCGCTGGAAGGCTATGGACCCGGCGTCTTGCCCGAGCGGGGCTTCCGCAGAAGGCGGAAGGTCCAGCAGCGCGCGCACGTCCCGTTCTACCGTCGCGAGCGAAGCGGACCTGGACAGGGAGCGGGCAAAGCGGCTGTCGAGGCCTGGTGGCAGACGCAGCCACATATTGTCCGAGACCAGCAGCAGGCGCCTTGGCTTCAGCGCCAGGCTGGCCAGGCGCAGCAGGTGCCAGCCGTCGGCAAGATCCGGCGGCATGCCGAACACAAGCAATGCCGGAGCCGGCAGGCGCGCATTGCGTGCCGCCAGGGCGTCCGTTTCCACGAGTTCGACCCGGCCAATGCCCGGCATTTCTCCGAGCAGGCGCATGACTCCGTGCCGGTACACCGGCATGTCGTCGATCACCACGGCATGTGCCTCGCGGTTGCGCCCCAGGACTTGTTCCCAGGCGGCCGCTCCACGGTTCGTCCAGCTCATCCTTGTTTCCTCCGGTTTGCCGGCGTTGGCTTCGTGGCCAGCGCCCTGCACCAGTACCAGCAAGGGCAATGCCAACTCTGGCAAGGCCGCCTCGTGCCATCGCGCACAGGCGCGGGAGCCAGGCCCGCTGCGGGTTTCCGGGAGGTTGACGCGGACCTGCCGGCCTTTGCGGACGACTGGCAGCCGCGGCGGGGTGTTACGTGTAACGTAACGTGTTACGCGACCAGCCTCGGCCGGACGCCGGAGGCTGTCGAAACCAGCGTCCCGCGCAGAGCAGGACGCCAACGACCGAAAGCTGGTGCTCAATTGCGATCGGTCTCAATTCGCCTTAACCTGTCACATAGCCCCACCCTGGAACCGCGCGATGCAAGCACATCCCTTACGCCTCGCTCCCGGCGACGATCTGCGTGCCGCACTCGAAGACGTGCTGAGTCGGCTCAAGTTGCATGCGGCTTTCGTCATCCAGGGAATCGGGAGCCTCAGCGTTGCCCAATTGCGATTTGCCGGGGCGGAAGACGCTACCGAACTGCGTGGCAATCTGGAGATCCTGACGCTCGCCGGATCCCTGTCACCGGATGGAGCGCACCTGCACATGTCGGTTGCGGACTCGCGAGGTCGGGTGCTCGGTGGTCATGTGGCGCGCGGTTGCACGGTCCGTACGACTGCCGAGATATTGCTGGCGCTGCTTCCCGAACATCGTTTCGCCCGTGAGTACGACCAGAGTTCAGGGTTCATGGAACTGGTGGTACGGAACGAACCGCCGCTGGATTAGATTCGAAACAACCCCCGGGCAGCGTGGATGAATGAGGTCGTTCGGCCCGTTTCAGCCACTCGGTGCGAGTGTTCGGGCGACCGCCTTACGCATGAAGCCTATGCCTTGGCACACTTGATGACGGTATCGAGCGTGCGAGTGGTGATGCCCTTCCCGAACGAGCGTTCGAGCAGGCGCATGAACACCGGGCCTTTCTTCGGATCGGGCACGTAGGCGCTGAAGACCTCCGTGGCATTGGCCTTGACGATGCTTGCGCCGTCGTGCTCGATGGGCAGCTCCACGTCTGGTGGCACCGGGTTGCGGAGAAAGGTGACAACCCGCTTGGCCGAAGGTGCAAGGCTGAGCTCGGCGAAAGGGTCCGAGTCGATGAGGTCCTGGAGATAGCGGGACGGCCGGACGAAGGTGTCGAAGCTGTGGCCCAGTTCAGACTGCATCGCCTTCTCGGCGCGTTGCTCCAGGCTGGCCAGTGACGACGATCGCGCGTTGAACACGATGTTGCCGCTGGAGAGCAGGGTTTTCACTTCGGAGAAGCCCGCCGCCTCGAAGCAGCGCTTGAGTTCGGGCATCCGGGCGTTCATCGGGCTGACGCCGCGAAGAAAGGCAACGTATCGGGACATGGCTATCTCGTGATTGCTGGCAAACCGCCACACAGCTCGCTCGCGGTCAACGGTAAACAGGCTGGTCAATGATAGACGAGTGCCGGCCAGCGGTTCAGCCCACCCACGTGTGAGCGCATGGCCGCCCTATGAAAAGGGGAGAATTAACAATCTCACAGGAGATGGCGAAACGACCTGCTAGCGCGCAGTTACGGACTCTCGAGCCGGGTACTTCATGGTTCAGTGCGCGAAGTACCCGCACGAGCGGCAGTCCGATGGCGCGAGTTGCGCCTGCAACGAAAATCTTCATGGCTTTTCTCCATTGAGCTGCGCAGGCTGGCAGCGCAGCGCAAAGTCGACGACACAGCGGAGCGGAGTGACGCCCCGTTCTGATTCGGTGAACGCCATTTTTTCTGGTCCTGGGACTTAAAAAAGCACCAAAAAGCTGAAGAATTCGTGTACCACCCCTCCCATGTGCTGTCAGTGCCTTTGCGCTAGGAGAACTTGCTGATCAGGTGTTGCAAGCGATCACAGGCAGCCGGCAGCTGCTGTTCAATCGCTGTCGCAACACCAAGGAGCAGTCCCGATCGCTGCGTAGACGCCGAGCAATACCACCCCGACAACGGGGCGGGCGCAAGGCCGTAGGCATAGGCTTCCCGAGCGATCGTCTTGTCGTCGGCGCCATCGGGAAGCCTCATCACCACGGCAAGTCCGGCCGGATAGGCCTGGAATCCCCTGGACCTCAGCGCAGCCAGCAGTGCATGGCTTCGGCCTGCATAGATGCGCTTCATCCGACGCAAGTGTCGGATATAGTGCCCATCCCGCATGAATTCAGCAGTTGCCATTTGCACTGCCGGTCCGGGCGCTGAAGCAAGGCAGGCCACGGCTTCATCGAATCGGGCTACCAGGGAGGCCGGCACCACGACAAATCCAAGCCGCAGCGTCGGACTGATGGTCTTGCTGAAGGACCCGATATGAATCACCCGCCCCGCACGATCGAGTGACGCCAATGCGGGAGCCGCGCGGCGTGCCAGCTGGAGTTCGCCCAGGTAATCGTCTTCGATGATCCAGGCATCCGCGCGTGTCGCCCAGTCGAGGATCTGCACCCGACGAGCGAGCGACAAGGTAGGACCCAGAGGCGCTTGTTGGCCCGCGGTGACCAAAGCCACCGCGGCATCTGGTGCGTGCGTTTCACCGTAGCTGACATCAATGCCTTCTTCGTTTACCGGGATGGGAACCGTTGCGAGCCGGGAAATTTCCAATGCCCTGCGGCTGGGAAAAAATCCCGGGTTCTCGACCCATGCCTTCCGGCCTTCGGCCTGAATCACTCGCAGCGCCACACCGAGCGCCCCTGAGCATCCCGCCGTAATGAAAATCTGTGAGGGCTGGCATTCAATGCCGCGTGCCAGGGCCAGATGCGCTGCAATCTCTCGTCGGAGTTCATGTTCGCCTCTTGGGTCCGGATACGCTGCAGGCGCTTCGACTTCGTCGCGTGCCGCACGGGCTCGCAGCCGCGAAAACAATGTAGCCGGGAAGCAGTCCGATGCCGGCACGCCCATTTGAAAGACCGCAGGTCCGGGCAGGAAATGCTGGTACAGCTCGGATCGCAGATCAGACTCGATGGAACGCGCACGCTCCGTGATCGGGCTCGCGACGGCAGCATGCTCAGAGACTCTGGTCCCCCAAGCGCGCGATGAAGCGACCAGTTGTGCGTCGGCCAGCCGCTCATATGCAGTCTTGACGGTGCCTCGGGCAACCCCGAGTTGTGCGGCAAGATCTACCCAGGACGGCAGTCTGGCACCGGGAACGAGTACCCCGTTCTCAATGGCGCCGGTAATGCCGAGCCGAATCTGCTCCGCCAGTGAAGTTTTCGACGCGCGGTCAAGCTTCAGATCCAGGAGTCCCATAGCCTCTGGTACATCAGGAAATTGAATTTTTGGTTCTTTTTTATGAACCTCCGGGAGAGCATGATTCTAGCCTCACAGGAGATAAACATGAAACTTCAGCGCATTCTTCGCTCTCTCGTCGCGGCTACGAGCATCGCCTTCACCGGGGCTGCCGCTGCACACACCGTTGGCGATACGGTCAAGCCGAATTTCTCCCGGGCGATTCCCAACATCCCGGGCAAGTCGCTCATCGCCGTGGAGGTCCTTTATCCGCCCGGAGGCGCTTCGCATCCTCATACCCATGCCAAGTCGTCATTCATCTATGCATACGTCGTCTCGGGCAGCGTCGCCAGCAAGGTGAACGACGAGCCGGAACGCGTATACAAGGCTGGTGAGAGCTTCTTCGAGGAGCCAGGCGCACGCCATCCGGTGAGCCGCAATGCGAGCAAGACCAAGCCGGCAAAACTGCTCGCCGTGTTTGTCGTCGATTCAGACGACAAGGAACTGACGATCAACGACAAGTAGGAGTTTGAAATGAGACTGGATTACACCAAGGCATCGCCAGGCGGTGTGAAGGCATTTGGCGGCGTGTACGGCTATGTCATGCAGTCGGGCCTCGAAGACGTCCTCGTCGAGCTGGTCTATCTGCGCGTGAGCCAGATCAACGCGTGCGCTTATTGCCTGGACATGCATACCCGTGACCTGATCAAGAAGGGCGCTACGCCCGAGAAGCTTGCGCTCGTGCAAGCCTGGCGCGAAGCGGGGCCGTTGTTCACTCACCGCGAAAAGGCCGCACTCGCATGGGCCGAGTCGGTCACCCTGGTGGCGGACACACACGTGCCCGAGGAGGAATTCCAAGTCGCGGCCGCGGCGTTCAACGAGAAAGAGCTCGCTGACCTCACGATGGCTATCAGCCTGATGAACGCCTATAACCGGCTCGCCATCAGCTTCCGGCGCGCCCCCGAGTCCGCACTGGCCGCTAAAGACTGATGCTTGTTGTCCCTCGGGTGCCGGGTGAAGTCTGTTGAGAAGCGCGCCTTTAGGGGCGTTTCCCTTTTGGGGGCACGTAGCCCCCGAGTTGCGCTTCGCAGCTTTCCATTCAGAGGTCCGCTTCCTTTCCGAACGGGGCGCCCGTAGTTCACGCACCGACTGACCGGAACTGGGCCGGTACCGGTCGGCCGGCCTGTCCACATCAGTATCCAGTTGCTGAGGCGAGCCAGGATCGCGGGCACTGGCGTATGCGGAATTTGCTGCGGGGCTGCGCGCCTGCGCCGAAGGAGCGCAGGCGCATCGGCAAGCTCAGCCTGCGGCATTCTCCTGCGCCTCGTCGTATTGACCCAGGCAGGCCATGGCATTCAGCCGTGAGCGCTGCAGCAGCACGCGTTGCGCTTGCGCGGCGTTGGCGGCGTCGCCGCGCCAGGCGAGCAGGGGTGGCTCCTGCAAGGCGCGCCCGTAGGAGAAGGACAATCGCCAGGGCAGCGGGGCAAGCCGGTTCATGGCGTCCAGATTGACGGTGGCCTCGGTGGGCGTCTGGCCGCCGGACAGGAAGAAGATGCCCGGCACCGCCGCCGGCACCGTGCGCCTGAGCACCTGCACGGTCTGCATGGCGACCTCGGCCGGGGCCGCGTGCCCGGCCTCCTTGCCGGGCAGCACCATGCTCGGCTTCAGCAGCATGTGCTCGAGCACCACCGCATGCCGGTGCAAGGCATGAAAGACTGCATGCAGCACGGCCTCGGTGACCTCGGCGCAACGCGCCATTGAGTGCGCGCCGTCCATCAGCACCTCGGGCTCGACGATGGGTACCATGCCTGCTTCCTGGCAGATCGCGGCATAGCGTGCCAGCGCTTCCGCATTGGCCTGGACGGCAGCCCAGCCCGGCAACTTGTCCGACACGTTGTAGACCGCACGCCACTTGGCAAAGCGCGCGCCCTGCTGGCGATAGCCGGCAAGCCGCTTGGCCAGCCCGTCGAGACCCTCGGTGACCTCGTCCCCGGGTGCCAGGGCGAGCGCGATCTTGCCCTTGTCCACCTTGATACCGGGCACGATGCCCTGGCGCGCCGCCAGTTCCGGCAGCGGCGTGCCATCGTCGGCGCGCTGGCCCAGGGTTTCCTCGTACAGGATCACGCCGCTGATGAACTCGCCAAGGCCTGGGCTCGACAAGAGCAGGTTGCGCCACGCGCGGCGGTTTTCCTCGCTCGACTCCACGCCGATGCGTTCGAACCGCTTGGCGATGGTCGGCCCGCTCTCGTCGGCTGCCAGCAACCCTTTGCCCGCTTGTACCAGGGCGTCCACGGTGGCTTGCAGTTCGCTTTTTCTGTCCATGATCAGGCTCCGTGCAGGTGACATAGGAACAAGCATTGGCGCGAAAACGCCGTCGCGCAAGCAAGGTGGGGCACGTAGCGCCTGCCTAAGGTGGCCGCCCGAACGCTTCGCGCAGCTTGCCCTTGGCCTTTTCCAGCGTGGCGCGACGCGCCCTGGGCAGATGGCGGCCGGCACGATTGATGTAGAAATTGAGCATCGACATCGCCGACTGGAACGCCGTGCCCTTGCGGCGCCGGCTGCTCACGGCGGAACGCTTGAGCGAAGCGGCAATTTCCTCGGGGTTGTCCGAGGCGAAGATGTGCGGTTCGAGGTCCAGCGCGTCGCTGTGCTCTGTTACCTGCTGTGACCAGCGCCGCCCCTTGCTGGCGCCAGCTTTGGCGCGGCCCTTTGCCGGCCGGCGGGTGGATTTCGCGGCAGCCATTTCCGGTCCTCCCATAGCTTTATCGGGATCCGTCTAGCCTAGGCAACTTCTCGCCGTCCCGGGGGGCTCAGGCGGGACCGGCGCGTGGTGGCAAGACGGCCCGGGCGGTGTGGGATAATTGCCCCTTTGCCCAGGGCGCAGCTCAAGAGGTTGTTCGCACGGGCGCGCAAGGGTCCTTATTCCTGTGGCCCGCTTCCTTTCTGCGATATTTCTTCAGCAATAAAAATGCCCACATACCGTTCCAAAACCTCCACCGCCGGCCGCAACATGGCGGGGGCGCGCTCGCTGTGGCGCGCCACCGGCATGAAAGACGAAGATTTTTCCAAGCCCATCGTCGCGGTGGTCAATTCCTTCACCCAGTTCGTGCCCGGGCACGTGCACCTGAAGGACCTGGGCCAGCTGGTCGCGCGCGAGATCGAGGCCGCGGGCGGCGTGGCCAAGGAGTTCAACACCATCGCGGTCGATGACGGCATTGCCATGGGCCACGACGGCATGCTGTATTCGCTGCCCAGCCGCGACATCATCGCGGACTCGGTGGAATACATGGTCAACGCGCACTGCGCCGACGCCATGGTGTGCATCTCCAACTGCGACAAGATCACCCCCGGCATGCTGATGGCCGCGATGCGGCTCAACATCCCGGTGATCTTCGTCTCCGGCGGCCCGATGGAAGCCGGCAAGACGCGCCTGGCCAACCCCGTCACCAAGGCCATGGAGTTCAAGAAGCTCGACCTGGTGGACGCCATGGTGATCGCGGCCGACAGCGCCTATTCCGACGCCGACGTGGCCGAGGTGGAGCGCTCCGCCTGCCCCACCTGCGGTTCTTGCTCGGGCATGTTCACCGCCAACTCAATGAACTGCCTGACCGAAGCGCTGGGCCTGTCGCTGCCCGGCAACGGCACGGTGGTGGCCACCCACGCGGACCGCGAGCAGCTGTTCAAGCGCGCTGGCAGCCGCATCGTGGAACTGGCACGCCAGTACTACGAGCAGGAAGACGAGCGCATCCTGCCGCGCTCGGTAGGCTTCAAGGCGTTCGAGAACGCCATGACGCTGGACATCGCCATGGGCGGCTCCACCAACACCATCCTGCACCTGCTGGCGATCGCGAGCGAGGCGGGCATCGACTTCAGCATGACCGACATCGACCGCCTGTCGCGGGTCGTGCCGCAGCTGTGCAAGGTGGCGCCCAACACCAACAAGTACCACATCGAAGACGTGCACCGCGCGGGCGGCATCATGGCCATCCTGGGCGAGCTGGAGCGCGCCGGCAAGCTGCACACCGACGTGCCCACGGTGCATGCCCCCACGCTCAAGGATGCGCTGGAGCAGTGGGACATCAGCCGCACCCGGGACGAAGCCGTCAGGAATTTCTACCTGGCCGGGCCGGCGGGCATTCCCACCCAGGTGGCGTTCAGCCAGAACACGCGCTGGCCCAGCCTGGACCTGGACCGCGCCGAGGGCTGCATCCGCTCCTACGAGCACGCCTTCTCCAAGGAAGGCGGCCTGGCGGTGCTGACGGGCAATATCGCGCTCGACGGCTGCGTGGTGAAGACCGCCGGCGTGGACGAGAGCATCCTCGTGTTCGAAGGCACGGCCCACGTCACCGAGTCGCAGGACGAGGCGGTGGAGAACATCCTCAACGACAAGGTCAAGGCCGGTGACGTGGTGATCGTGCGCTACGAAGGCCCCAAGGGCGGCCCCGGCATGCAGGAGATGCTCTACCCGACCAGCTACATCAAGTCCAAGGGCCTGGGCAAGGCCTGCGCGCTGCTGACCGACGGCCGCTTCTCCGGCGGCACCTCGGGTTTGTCCATCGGCCACTGCTCGCCCGAAGCTGCGGCCGGCGGCGCCATCGGCCTGGTGCGCGACGGCGACAAGATCCGCATCGACATTCCCAACCGCACCATCAACGTGCTGCTGTCCGACGAGGAACTGGCGAGCCGCCGCGAAGAGCAGAACGCCAGGGGGTGGAAGCCGGCCAAGGCGCGTGCGCGCAAGGTGTCTGCTGCGCTGAAGGCTTATGCCAAGCTGGTGATGTCGGCGGATAAGGGGGCTGTGCGGGACTTGTCGTTGCTGGATGACTGATCCCGGGGCGAAGCTTTGCTTCGTTTGCCGATAAGGCCGCTCTTTGGAGCGGCTTTTTTTTGGTTCTTATAAGAACGCGCCCCGTGGCTGGCCTTCGATCGATCCAGGAAATTCGTTTGCTGGCTATTGGGGCGAAGTGCTGACGGTCGCGGCCGAGGCGGCGGGTATTGCCGCACTGGTGATCGACGGCGGCGTACGCGATATCGCGGCACTTACCGCGCGGTGACGGCGAAAGCCCACATGTTTAAGCGATTCATGCCGCCAAGTAAAAGGAGGCTGGACGCTCCAGGCCCGAGATGCAGTCCTATGGTAAGGTTGCTGGCATGAGTTTACGGACTTCAACCAGTGACGCATGGGCCGCAGCTATGTGGTGCTGGGAGAGTGATGCAGCGTGAGTGATGCGAAGCAGGATGCGCGGCGCGCGCCGCCGACTGAGAGAGTTTCAACCAGCAGGGCTTTGCGCCTGAGCGTGCCGCCAGAGGCCAGGCCTGCGCCGGTCAACGGGAAAGACTGGCTGCGGCAGAGGAAAGAGCAATTGCAGGCTGCCCGTGCCGCTGCCAGGCAAAGGCGCGATCTGCTAAGAGCCGAAATCATGTCGGCCGTGCAAGATGTTGCCCGAGAGGAACGCACTGCTGCGCGGCTGGAGGCTGAACGCCTGAAGGCGGAAGCCAGGACCGCGCGGGCCTACGCGCGGGAGGACGCACGCGCCGCCGCCAAGTTCGAGCGCGGCCAACCAACCCGCTCGGCGTCCAAACGAAAGACGCTTGCTAACGAGAAACGCAAGCTGGTTTCTTACGCTGATCTGTTGCGGATGCGTGGGTGATCCGGTCATTCCATGGGTCTTGAAACGGACGGTTAATCCGATCCGCCTGCGGGCCACTCTCCGCCGCGGCCAGACTGCCTGATAAAAAGCGCTGCCGCAACATCGCGCGATTCATGGATGGTGCAGGGGCAAACGCGATACGTGGCGTTCCATCAATTCGCCCACCCAATCAATAAACACCCTAAGCTTCATGCTGACGTGCCTGTTTGGCGGATATACCACGTACATGGGCATGGGGTCGAGGCGCCAGCTCTCCAAGACCGGCACTAGCTCGCCGCGCGCCACATATTCCCGGGCCATGTAGTGCGGCAGCCAAAGGACACCTACGCCGGCGAGACCCGCCGCGAGATAGGCATTGCCATCATCGAGCGCGGCCAGATAGCGGCCTCGGACACTGATGCTCTCGCCTTCGCGTTGCATCGTAACCGCTGCGACCTTGCCGCTGCTGGCTCCCAGGAATCCGACGATGCGGTGGTGGGTGTCTTGCAGCTCGCCCGGATGCATTGGCGTGCCCGCTTGCTCGAGATAGCCGGGGGCTGCGTAGACACCGAGCCGTAGCTCGCCCACGCGGCGCGCTTGCAAGGAGGAATCGGTCAACTCCCCACCCCGCAATACGCAATCCACGTTGTCGCCAATCACGTCCACCATCCGGTCGCTGACGCCGATGTGAAGCTGAATATCGGGGTAGCGCGCATAAAACGTCGGCAGCGCGGGCACAAGGATCCTGAGTGCGAACGGGCTGGGCACATCCACCCGCAAGCGTCCCCGCGGGGAAGTGGACGCAGTCGACAGGCTCGTGTCGGCGTCTTCCAGGTCGGCAAGTAGCCGCACCGCACGCTCGTAATAGGCAGCGCCATCGGGCGTCACGCTGACCTGCCGGGTGGTGCGATTGAGGAGTTTGACGCGCAGTCGGGCCTCCAGTTGTTGAATCAACTGAGTCACGGTGGTCTTGCTGATCTGCAGCGTCTGCGCTGCCTTGGTGAAGCTGCCGGCCTCGACCACGCGGACGAAGGCCTGCAGGGCGTCAAAACGGTCCACGTCTGCCCCCCAGATGTCTCGACCATTGTTTGGTAATTGCAAACAGTGATTGTATGTCTCGCTCGTTTATTCGCGAGGAGCGGACCTCTACAGTGTCTGCGCTGCGCGGTAAATTCACTGACTCAATTCCATCCAAGGGAGAGACCCATGTCTGCACGTGACGTTGTGTTTCCGGCGGGGCGGCAAGCGCTATACGAGCGCAACCGGTACTCGCCTGCCATTCGTTCCAACGGCTTTCTGTTTGCTTCAGGCCAGGTGGGCAGCCGGCCAGACGGTTCGCCCGAGCCCGATCTGGAGGCACAGGTCGGGCTCGCGTTCGACAACCTTGACGCGATCCTGTCAGCGGCGGGCTGCACCTTCAAGGATGTGGTCGACGTGACGGTCTTCATTGTCGACCCCGAGAAGCACTTCGAGCGAATCTGGACGGTCGTCAGAGAACATTGGGGCGATGCGCCATACCCGACGCTGACGGGGGTCGGCGTGACATGGCTCTACGGCTTCCAGTTTGAGATCAAGGTGATCGCCAAACTGCCTGGCCCGGTGTCCGACTAGCTGAGCGGAAGCACTGCCACAGAGGAGGGGAGCGCCGTAGTGTGGGGAACCGGATTCGTCAGACTGCGTTTTCCGAAAAAACAATGACAAATTAGCTGATGACGTCGCCGTGCGCCCGCCCAGGAACCGGAATTAACGAGACTGCGCTGACGAGAATGGCTGGACTGCGCGGCAGACGCCATTTGACGCACATTTATTCGCTCTGCGAAGCGAAAAAAAGGGACACAGGATGGCCACTGCCGCCATCCGAGATTCCTTTAAGCCACCGGCCCGTGCCGAACATCTTAGGCTCACTATTGCGTTGCTGTGGCCACATGCCTCAGGCGGCGCCGCCCGGCGGCGCATGGCGTGCCAGGAAGCGGTCCAATTGGCCAGCGAACGCCTTGCTGTCCTGCTGGGCGTACGGTGCCGGTCCGCCGGTATCCACGCCCGAGTTGCGGAGTTGTTCCATCACCTCGCGCATCGTCAGGCGCTCCTGGATGTTCTCACGGCTGAACCAACTTCCTCGCGGGTCGAGCACATAGGCGCCCTTGTCGAGGGCGGCGGCGGCAAGAACGATGTCCGCGGTAATCACGAGGTCCCCGCTGCTGACCAGCTCGACGATACGGTCATCGGCGACGTCGAAGCCCGCAGGCACTTGCAGTGACTTGATGAAGCGCGAAGGCGGCGTGCGCATGTACTGGTTGGCAACCAGCGTGACGCACACTTCGACACGTTGTGCGGCCCGATACAACATTTCCTTGACGACAACCGGGCAGGCGTCTGCGTCAACCAGTACTTGCATCGCGGCACTTCCAATGGGGGGAGGGAACGCTCATATTACTGCCTGCGCTTCCCGTTCGTTTGTTATTCGGCCAACGCCTGGTCCGGCGGTAGCCGGTCCGAACGCATCTTCGCTTTCACTTCCCCCGCCGCTGCGCATCCCGCCAGCCCCGCGAAGCAGTCCCGAGTTCCTTTCCAGTCAATACGAAATCCGGGGAGTCAAGCAGGCGGGAAATCGCCAGATCCAGAAATTCCCGCACGCGCTTCGGTTGTGCGGTGCGGCTCCCGTAGTAGATGTGCAGTCCGATGTGAGCGCTCATATGCTGGAGTAGCACGGGTACCAGTCTGCCGGCACGGATGTGTGCCGCCGCAGAGAAGTTTGCGAGCTGGCCGATCGCCTGCCCGGCGAGCACGGCCTGCAGTTCGAGTTCGGTGTCGTTGGTCGAGAATGCCGGGGACATCAGCCTGTGCTCGAGCTTGCCATCTACCGTCAAATACCAGGGCGATACCGTGCCGGTTGCGGGGTGTCGAAAAACAGCGCATCGGTGGGCGACCAGGTCGTCCAGTGTGGCGGGAACGCCGTGGCTAGCCAGGTAGGCCGGTGCAGCGCACACGATCATCTGGATCAGGAACAACTGGCGACCGATCACGCCCTCGTTCGGCGAAATGCCGATCCTGAAGCCGACATCCATGCGATCCAATACCCAGTTGCCAATGCCGTCGTCAAGCTGGATGTCTGGCTGGATGTCGGGATACGTCCGGCAGAACTTATCGAGCACCGGCATGAGGATGGGCGCGAAAGACGACTTTGGACCCACGATGCGCAGGGGCCGGCAATGTCGTCCTTGGCTTCGCGGGCAATGGCCAGTGCCCGGTCCAGCGCCGCGATCGCCGGCTGGGTGTTCTCGGGCAGGCGCTGTCCTTCTTCGGTAAGCGCCAGGTTGCGCGTGGTGCGGTGGAGCAGGCGAACGCCCAGATGCTGCTCCAGTTGTGCGATCGCCTGGGCGACGCGGCTGGCAGCTGCGCCCAATGCGGTCGATGTCATGCCCGCCGGGGCGCACTCTGCTCGCACCGTGGCATCGTCTAGTCCAGGATTTTTCCCTTCGTCTCCGGCATGAAGGCGTACACGAGAAAGCTCGCCGCGCAGACTGCGGCGATATAGACCCAGCTGTAGTCGGCCCAGCCCGCATTCGACATCGACGTCATGATGTACGGCAGGGTGCCGCCGAACAACGTCACCGAGACGGCATAGGGCAGCCCCACGCCGGTTGCGCGTACCTCAGCGGGAAACTGTTCGGCCATGACCGCCGCGGCGGTAGAGGCATAGCCGCACGAGAGCAGCATGCCCACGCTGACGATGGCGGTCGACAACCAGAAATCATTGGCCAGGAAATGCAGGCCGGGCCAGGCGAACAATGCCGAGCCTCCGGCGAACACGAGCAGGACAGGCTTGCGTCCGACGCTGTCCGCCAGCTTGCCTATGAGCGGAATCGCCACCAGCGACAGGACGATGGAGATCACGCTGGCACTGAAGGCATCCTGGAGGCTTTGACCGGTCCGCACATGCGCCAAGGTCGGGAACAGCACTAGCCAGAGGTAGAGCGACAGGTTGCCTGCCATGGCGATGCCGACCACGCGCAGCGACGCCCGCCAGTGCCTGGTGACGACCAGCAGCGAGGGGTGTGCGGCGGCGCGGTGGGCGACATTGCGCTGGAAGGCCTCCGTTTCCGCCACCGACTGCCGGATCCATAGCGCCACCAGCCCCATCAGGCCTGCGATCGCGAATCCGAGCCGCCAGCCCCACGCCGCCATCGCCTGCGCATCGAGCGCGCGTGTCAGCACGTAGCCGATCAGGGCGGCTACCAGGACACCGGCATTGATGCCGAAGTACTGCCAGGAACCGGCGAAGGCGCGGCGCGAAGGCGCGGCCGACTCGACAAGGTATGTCGAGGCCGATCCGAATTCCCCGCCGGCCGCGAAACCCTGCACCAGCCGGGCCAGCACCAGGATGACGGGCGCCGCCATGCCGATGGCCACGTAGCCGGGGCAGACCGCGATCACCACGGTGCTGCCGGCCATCAGCGCCACGGAGAGCGTCAGACCCCTCTTGCGCCCATGCCGGTCGGCATACGCGCCCAGCACGGCGCCGCCGACGGGCCGCATGATGAAGCCGACTGCGAACACGGCGAATGCCGACAGCAGCGACACCATTTCATTGTCGGCGGGGAAGAAGTGGCGCGAGAACAGAGAGGCGAAGGTAGCGTAGATCACCCAGTCGGCGAACTCCACGATGGTACCGAGCGTCGCTGCCGCGATCGCCTTCTTCTGCGTGCGGGTGAGGGGATTCGTGCGATCGACTGCATCTGCTGGCAGGGTCGTTTCCATGCCGTCTCCTTGAATCATGTTGTGTGGTATCGCGCCGCCCAGGGGCATGGCGCACTGGCGTCCCTGGGCGCATGGCCCACGGCACGTTCGCGCATCGTAGGAGGGGAAGAGTGGCGCGCTCAAACGACTTTTTCTCCGATTACGTTTGAGCTTTCAGCAAGTGACGGAGCGGCGGAAATCGCCGGGGAACGACCCGGGCGTGAAGCGGGACGCGTGCTTGAGAAGAACTCAATCGAACCGGCCCGAAATGTCGATTGAAGCGGCGCCGCGGCGCCCCTAGTATCCGATGGCACACGCAGATGGCGCGTGTCGCACCATCGATACCACGACAAGACTGCGCTGTACCGGCAGCGCCAGGAGACACTGCATGACGATGTTCGGCTTTATCGGCTTGGGTGCCATGGGAAGGCACATGGCCCGGCATCTGGTTCACCGGGGATTGCCGGTGACGGTATTCGACAGCAACGCGCAGGCGGTCGATGACCTCGTTCGCATCGGGGCGACGCGCGGCGCCAGCGTGCGCGACGTTGCAGGGCGCGCGGAAGTGGTCATGGCTTGCCTGCCTACGCCCGATATTGTCGAGCAGGTCGCCGTAGGCGCGGGCGGCGTCGCGGGCGCCAGCGCGGTGAAGGTCTTCGTCGACCATTCGACAACCGGTCCGACCGTGGCGCGCCGGGTCGCGGCTGAGTTGTCGGTGCACGGCATCGAGGCGTTGGACGCGCCGCTGGCCGGCGGCGTGGCGGGTGCCGAGGCGGGTTCGCTGAGCGTGATGGTCTCGGGCGATGCCGGGGCATTTGCCATTGCGCGACCGGCATTCGAGGCATTCGCGGGCGACGTCGCGTATCTCGGCGCGCAGCCAGGGCTGGGGCAAACGCTCAAGCTCGTCAACAACATGATCGCAGGCTCGGCGCTGGTCACCGCCGCGGAAGCCGTGCTGTTCGGTGTGAAGGCAGGCATCCCGGCGGAAGCGATCCTCCGGGTCCTGTCGAGAAGCGCCACGGCTCGCGGCTTTGCTGTCCAGACGTTGCTTGCCGATATAGTCCTGTCGCGCAAATTCGACTTCGGCTTTCGCATGGACCTCATGCGCAAGGACATGCGCCTGGCTCTCGGCGAGGCCGAGGCTGTAGGCGCACCGATGTTCGCGTCCGCCGTCGTCAAGCAGTTCTTCGATGTGGCCGTGGCCGACGGCGCGGGAAGCGACGACATGACCCGAGTCGTCCAACAGCTCGAGAAGCTGGCGGGGGCCACGATCGGGCCAGCCTGCGGGCAATCATGAGGCACTGCGCGACCGCGACGCCTCCAGTCAATTCTTTTTCGAGGAAGCCATGAACAGGGTGCTGAACTACATCAACGGGAAGGATCTGCCGCCATCGACAGGCCGGTATATCGAGAAGACGGATCCGCGCACCGGTAACGCGCTATGCGAGGTGGCCGACAGCGGCAAGCCCGATATGGACGCCGCCGTTGGCGCGGCGATGGCGGCGCTGCCCGCCTGGCGCGCCATGCGCCCCGCCGAGCGCGGCCGCATTCTGGTGGAGATAGGCCGCGCGGTGCGCGACAGCGTCGGTACGCTGGGCCGCATCGAGAGCGCCGAGACCGGCAAGCCGGGCCGCGAGATGCCGCAACTGATGGTGCTCATCGCCCAGTACTTCGAGTTCTACGGCGGAATCGTCAATACGATGGATGGCGAGGTCATCAACGCCGGTCCGGACTATCACGTCTACACGCGACGCGACCCGTTTGGCGTGATCGGCGTGATCCTCCCGTGGAACGCACCGCTGCACCAGGCCGCCCGCGCAATTGCGCCCGCGCTTGCCACGGGCAATGTGATCGTGGCCAAGCCGTCGGAATTCACATCCGGCTCGCTGATTGCCTTCGCGAAGCTGGCAGAGGCGGCGGGACTGCCGCCCGGCGTCCTCAATGTCGTGGTCGGCACCGGGCCGTCGCTCGGGCCGGCAATGGCCGGGCACCGCGACGTGCGCAAGATCTCGTTCACGGGCAGCACGCGTGCGGGCAGGGAACTCGGACGGATCGCCGCTGACCGGGTGCTGCCGCTGACGCTGGAATTGGGCGGGAAGTCGGCCAATATCGTCTTCGATGACGCCGATCTTGATGCCGCGGCGAAGGGATGCACTACCGCTTTCACCTGGAACGGCGGACAGTGGTGCGCCGCCGGCACGCGCCTGCTCGTACAGTCGTCAATCCACGATGCCTTTGTCGACAAGCTGCTCGCAGCGGTCGCGGACGTGCGCGTCGGGCCAGACGCTGAGGCCTCCTATGGACCGATGACGACCCGCGCCCAGTTCGATAAGGTCCGGGAAAGCTTTGACGCGGCCCGCCGCCTCGGCCTCGTTCCGGCCGTGGGGGGCCGTGCAGCGCAAGCGCTGGAAGCGGGGGAGGGTTGGTTCATCGAACCGACTGTTTACCTGGGAGTCACAAACGATATGGAGATTGCGCGTGAGGAGATCTTCGGGCCCGTGCTCAGCGTTATCCGCTTCGAGGACGAAGCAGACGCCATCCGCATCGCGAACGACTCCGACTATGGGCTGGCTGCCGGCATCTGGAGCCGCGACATCGGCCGTGTCCATCGCGTAGCCGGCGCGCTCGAGGCCGGCCGGATCGTCGTGAACGAGTACAGCGGCGGCTTTGTGCAAACGCCTTGCGGTGGCTTCAAGCAGAGCGGGCACGGACGCGAACAGGGCGTCGAGGCGCTCGCGCACTACACGCAACTGAAGAGCGTGATCATTCGCTTGTGACCCCCTTGGCACCCGGAGGAGCAGGTCGAGCGGAGCAGGCATTGCATAATCGGCCTCGCACAGGACAGTCCGGCCTGTGCGAGGCCGTCCCTGGTGCTCCGCTTGCCGCTTACGCGATCTCGAACAGGGCGGCGGCACTCGCGCCATCCGAGAGCTGACTGGCGTTGCTGGCCGTAATCACGCCGTCGTCGATCACGGGCTTCAGCGCGGCAAGGCTATCCAGCATCGTCCCCGGACGATTGCCCTCATCCTTCTCCAGCGTGGCCGGCTTGCGAAACGTCTGGCCTGTCGTTGCGTCAGTCACCAGCATCTGGGCGGAGGGCGCAACAATGATTCGTGGACGTAGGAAGTAACCGCAAGCGTCGCCGGCGCCTCTTCACGAACGCCGGCCACCCCTCATGATCGCGCTGGCCGTGTCGACCACGGCCGCCAGGGCAAGCATGGCGATGATCACCGTGCAAGCCTGGGGCAGATGGAACAGGGACAGCTCGAAATACAACATCTGCCCAAGCCCGCCGGCGCCGACAAAGCCAAGGATTGCCGCCACGCGGATATTCGTTTCCCAGCGGTACAGGATGTAGGCCAGAAACTGGGGCCATACGCAGGGCAGCGTCCCGTACATGAAGACCAGCGCGGCAGGAGTGCCCCCTTCCATCAGCGCGCGGGCGGGTGCGCGCGGCGCATTCTCCAGCGCCTCGGCGAATAGGCGACCGAGCACGCCCGCGGTATGTAGTGCCAGGGCGAGGGTGCCGGCAAACGGTCCAAGGCCGACTGCGAGTACGGTCAGGGCAGCCCATACCAGCTCGGGGATCGAGCGCAACAGGTTCAGTAGCAAGCGCGACAAGGCGCGCAGCGCATCGCCGTAGAGCCCGGAAGCCGGTAGTGCCAGGCCAAAACCCAGCACCGCCGCACACAGCGTGCCCACTGCGGAAACCGCGAGCGTTTCGAGCATGCTGCCAGCGGTTCTGGCCAAAAAAGCGGGTGACAGCTGCGGCGGGAAGAACGTCAGCAGGAAGCGCGCCATCTCGGCTGCAGCGTCCGCGGAAAAAAGCTGGCCCAGATCGAGCGACAGATACGCGAAGCTGCCCGAAACCGCGGCGGCCACCGCGATCAGGGTGAGCAGGCAGCGCATGCAGAATTGAGCGGCCTTGACCTTGTGCGCCATGATTCAGTCGAGCAGCTTGCGCAGGTGCGCGCTGAGCGCGTCCGCCAGCAGGACCAGCAGCAGGAACACTAGCAGGATGGTCGCGGCTTCCCCGCCGTTGAGCAGTTTCATGGCCTGGTCCATCAACTGCCCAAGTCCGCCGGCGCCAACGAAGCCCATGACCACGGAAGCCCGGATGGCACATTCCCAGCGGTAGACGGTGTACGAGACCAGCTCCTGCGAGGCATGGGGAAGCAGCCCATAGAACAGTGCCGCCAGGCGCCCGCTGCCGCTGCCAAGCAGGGCATCCACGGCGCGTTTGTCGCTGGATTCGAGGATTTCCGCATAGACCTTTGCCAGCATGCCGCCATAGGTGATGGCCAGGGCGAGCACGCCCGCCGCCGCCCCCAGGCCGAGGGCGCGCACGAAGACCAGTGCCCACACCAACTCCGGCACCCCGCGCAGCAGCAGCACCAGGGCGCGCACGCCAGCGCGCACCGCCATGCGCGGCTTGCGTCCCCGGCCGGGGCCGATGCGCGACACCGACAGGCTGCCCGTCAAGGCCACGGCCAGAGGTGTTGCGATCACAAAGGCGAGCGCAATGCCCGCGGTGGCGATCGCCAGCGTTTCCAGCGTGGCGTTGACCACAAGCCCGAGGAATCCGGGCGAAACCTCGGGGGGAAGGAAGTTGCGCACGAAGGCGCCCATCACCTTGAGGTTTCCGGTGTCGAACAAGGCTGAAGGGCTGAACCGGGACAGCTGCAACAATGGCCACAGCAGAAGCAGCGCGAGCACCAGGCCGCTGGCGCGCCGCAGCGCTTGGGGATCGCGCGGGTGGGCGGTCATCGGCACGCCGGCCTGGGTTGGGTGTCGCCACCGATGGCGGCGCTCGCACCTGCCGCGATGCTCGTCAGGGCCTGGCTGCCCTGTACCGGTGGCGATGCGCTTTCGGAGGCATAGAGTTCGCGCAGCAGCGCGTCGGTGACGCGCTCGGCCGGCAGGTCGAAGGCGATCTCGCCCGCCTTCAGGCCGACGATGCGGGGAAACCAGCGCAGCGCCAGATCCACTGCGTGCAGGCTGGCGACCAGGGGCACCGCGCGTGTATCCGCTTCCCTGCGCAGCTCGCCCAGGGTGAGGTTGGCCAGCACCGGGTCCATTGCCGAGACCGGTTCGTCCGCCAGGATCAATTCCGGGCGCTGGTAAAGCACGCGGGCGACGCCCACGCGCTGCAGCTGACCGCCCGAGAGCTGGTCGCACCGGTCGAACAGGCGGTCGGCCAGCTCAAGGCGGGCGAGCTGTTCGCCGGCACCATCGATGTCTGCCGGATAGACCAGCGACAGCAAGGATTTCCAGGCGGGCCAGATGCCCAGGCGGCCGGCAAGGATGGCCGTGACCACGCGCTGGCGCGGCGGCATCGGCGGCGCCTGGTGCACCATGCCGATGCGGCAGCGCAACTGCTGCAGGCGTGCGGCGGATACCGCCCAGGGGCTTTGCTCCAGCACCTCCACACGGCCCTCGCTTGGCCGCAGCGACGTTGCCAGCAAGCGCAGCAAGGAGGTCTTGCCGGCTCCGGACGGACCGATGACGGCGATGGGCTCGCCGCGGCTGGCCGCCAACGTGATCTGGCTGAGCGCACGCTGTCCGTTGGCGTAACTGACGCTGGCGGCGTCCAGGCGGAAGCTCATCAGACCGGCATCACTGGATCAGGCCCGCGGCCCGGGCTGCGGCCTCGATGCCGTCGTAGTTTTCGGGCCGGGTGGGAATGTACCTGGCGGTCCGCTGCAATGCCATGATCTCGCGCTGCTCGGGATTGGCCGGGTCCAGCCGCAGGAATGCTTCGGTCAGCTTCTTGCGCAAGGCCGGATCGAGCCCGCCGCGCACGGTCCAGTTGTAGTCGTAATAGGGCGGTGTGACAGCAAATACCCTGACCTTGGCGGGATCCACCTTGCGCTGCTCCACCAGCTTGTCCCACACCGAGGCATTGAGCACGCCGGCGTCGGCCCTGCCGGCCTGCACGAAAGCCACCGTCGCATCGTGGGCGCCCGAATAGGCGAGCGTCTTGAAGTCCTTGTCCGGGTCGATGCCCGCCTGCAGCAGGAAGTGCCGTGGCATCAGGTGGCCGGAGGTAGAGGACGGCGCGCCGAAGACGAAGGTGTGGCCTTTGAGGTCGGCCAGTGACTTGATCGCGCTGTCGGCGGTGATGAACTTGCTGGTGAAGGCGGCATCTTCCTGGCGCTGGACGATGGGGATGGTGGCTCCCTTCGTCCGGATCTTGCTCTGCACATAGGTAAAGCCGCCCAGCCACGCCATGTCGATCTTGCCGGTGGCCAGCGCTTCGACCACCGCAGCGTAGTCCGTGACGGGCACGAACTTCACCTTCATGCCGGTTTCCTTCTCCAGGTAGTTGCCGAGCGGCGCGAACTTGCGCTGCAGTTCGGTGGGGGACTCGTCGGGAATGGCCGAGACCTTCAGGACAGCCTGGGCACTGGCGAGGCCGGCAAAGCCCAGCAGGGTCAGCGCGGCAAGGCGCTTAAGCAACGGCAACACGGGCGGCTCCTTGCGTCATTTCTCCGATCACGGCAGCGTCTGCGAAGCCTTCCCGGTTAAAGATCTCCAGGACCTCGTCCACGGCTTCCGGTGCGCACGACACCAGCAAGCCGCCGCTGGTCTGGGGATCGGTCAGCAGTGCCTGCTGGCTTGGCGCGACCGACGTGGACAGGTCCACCTCGCTGCCGTAGCTGACCCAGTTGCGCCCCGATGCGCCGGTCACCAGCCCTTCGGCGGCCATGCGCTCGACCCGCGGCAGCAGTGGAATCCGCGCCATGTCCAGCCGCGCGCCGACGCCCGCGCCACGACACAGCTCCAGCAGGTGGCCGAGCAGGCCGAAGCCGGTCACGTCGGTCAGCGCGTGGACAGCCGGCACTTCGGCCAGCAGTCGGCCGGGCGTGTTGAGTTTGGTGGTGCAGGCAATCAGTTCCTGATAGCCGGCTGCGTCGAGCTTGTCCTTCTTCACCGCGGCGGACAACACGCCCACGCCCAACGGCTTGCCGAGGATCAGCTTGTCGCCCGCCTTAGCGCCGCTGTTCTTCTTGACCCGGTTCGGGTGCACCAGACCAAGGACCACCAGCCCGTAGATCGGCTCAAGGGAATCGATGGTGTGGCCGCCCGCGACCGGGATGCCCGCCTGGGCGCAGATCGATTCGCCGCCTTCGAGGATCTTGCCGATGACCTCAGGCGGCAGCTTCTCGATGGGCATGCCGACCAGCGCCAGCGCCATGATCGGGGTTCCGCCCATGGCATAGACGTCGGAGATGGCGTTGGTGGCGGCGATACGCCCGAAATCGTACGGATCGTCCACCACCGGCATGAAGAAGTCCGTGGTGGCGATCAGGGCCTGGCTGTCATTGAGCTGGTAGACCGCCGCGTCGTCGCTGGTTTCCTTGCCGACCAGCAGGGCTGCCGGAGCAGGGAAGCCGACCGAATTCCTGAGGATTTCAGAAAGCACACCGGGGGCAATCTTGCACCCACACCCGCCGCCGTGGGAGAAGGCGGTGAGCTTGATCTTTGCGTTGTCTGGCTGGTCCACTGCGGGGCTCCGAGTCATTCTGGTTTCAAGGCGTCGGCGACAAGTTTACTCACTTCCGCCCGTTCCCGCGCCGGCGCGAACAGCGGCGCGCGAATTGCGCATTGCTGCCGCAGGCGGTCCAGGAACCCGGCATCCCGGCTGGTGCGTTCCAGCACCAGCGCCAATTGCGCGGCGTCACCCAACGGAAAATAGCCTTCGTAGTCACGGCCCAGCATGCCGACGTTGCCCGGGATGCGGCTGGCCAGCACCGGCACGCCACTGGCGACGGCCTCGATGATCACGTTGGCGCCGCCTTCCATGGCGCTGGAGATCACCATGGCCTGTGCTTTCCGGATGTGCTGCAGGGTTTCGTCATGGGGCAGGTTTCCGAGCCAGACATAGCGCCGCACGCCGGGCCAGGCTCGTGCTTCCAGCGCCAGGGCCTCCTGCCGATAGGCGTCATCCAGCGCGCCGCCGATGTGGATCAGGCGCACGCGCGAATCGTCGGGAAGCAGCGAGAGCGCGCGCATGGGCGTCAGCGGGTCTTTTTCCGCCCGCATGTGGCCGACCAGCACGACGTCGAAGTGATTCTGGCGGGGCGCCGCGGGCGCGCATGCCGGGGCAGACTGGTAGATCACCCGGCACCGGGCGCGATGCGCGGCCGCCAGTTCGGCCAACCCTTCGTCCTGCAGCACCACCAGGTGGGTGGCGAGTTCGAGCGAGCGCTGGGCCGATGCATCGGTGCGGATGTCGCGGTACAGATCGGTGCCGGTCAGCACGACGATCAGCGGACGATCCGGACAAGCCTCGGCAAACCTGGCGATGGACTCGGCCGAGCGCCGGGCGTGCAGGGCGATCAGGCAGTCGGGCAGGGCGCCGCCCTGGCTGGCCGTCGACCATTCAGCGGCCAGCGTGACATCGTAGTCCCCCTGCAGGAACCGGGCCCAGCGATTGGCGGTTTGCCAGTTGCCATTGTTGGCTTTGCGCAGCGCTGGACTGATAATCGCGACGGTGGCCTTGGGAGGACGCATGATGACAGGTTCTGAGGGGGCGGCAGCAAGAAGGATAAACAAGTTCGAGCTGGATGCGGCGTTTGCCGATGCGCACCGGCGCACCTGGGCCGTGCTTGAGGAGCTGTCGCCGTCCCAATGGCAGGTTCCTTATGACGCGGGAATCAATCCGCCCTTGTGGGAGTATGCCCATATCGCCTGGTTCACGGAGCAATGGGTGCTGCGGGAGCCACGTGCCGGCGAGGACGGCTGCTGGGTGGCCAGCCTCCCGTCCATGCTGCCGGACGCCGACCGCCTCTTCGATTCCATGCGCGTCGCCCACCGGGACCGATGGCATCTTGCGCTGCCCCGGCTCTCCGAGATTCGCGACTACGCAGCCGCCGTGCTGGAGCACGTTCGCGCCAGGCTCGCCACGTCGGACGATACCGACGCTGCGCTCTATTTCTTCCGGCTCGCCTTGTTCCACGAAGACATGCATGCGGAGGCGCTGACCTATATGCGCCAGACGCTCGATTATCCGCTGCATGCCCCGCTCGGCATGCCTTCCATTGCGCCGGGCGCCGGCTCGGCAGCCGCAGGCGGCGACACGTTCGCAATGGGGTCGCCCATCGGGGGCGACGGGTTCGTCTTCGACAACGAGAAGTGGTCCCACCCGGTCCACATCGCCCCTTTCCACATCGATCGCACTTGCGTCAGCAATGCCGCATTTGCGGAATTCGTGGCCGCCGGCGGCTACCGCGACCATCAATGGTGGTCAGACGACGGACGCGCATGGCTGCAACAGAGCAGGCTGGCGCATCCGGTGCGCTGGCGCCGGACAGCCGGCGGCACCGCGGGGCAATGGGCGTTGCGCTGGTTCGGGCAGTGGGTGCCGCTGCCGCCCGAACAGCCGGTGTGTCATATCAATGCCCACGAGGCGGAAGCCTATTGCCGCTGGGCCGGCAAGCGCTTGCCCACGGAAGCCGAATGGGAGTATGCGGCAACGCATGACCTGATCCGCTGGGGTAGCGCCGTGTGGGAATGGACGGCTGATCCTTTCGTGCCCTATGCAGGGTTCTCGCCCGATCCCTACCAGGAATATTCCGCCCCCTGGTTTCACACGCATCGCTCGGTTCGCGGCGGATCGTTCGCCACCCATGCCCGCATGCAGCATCCTCGCTACCGGAACTTCTACCTGCCGCACCGCAGCGACCTCTTCGTCGGATTCCGCTGCTGCGGTTGAGGAAGGAGGGCGTCTTCACGGTGATATCAACGATGCGGCTGACACCGCCCTGACCACCCTAGCGGCGGGCCGACCCACCAACGCGAAGTGCATTCACCACCAGCGAAAAGGCTGGCGATGCCTGGCGGCGGCTGGGGTAGTACAGGTGGCAGCCCGCAAACGGAGGGCACCAGTCTTCCAGCACGCGTACCAGCCGACCTTCCTCGATGTGGGGTGCAAATTCCTCTTCCGGGAGGAAGGCGACGCCCAGCCCCTCAAGCGCGGCCATCACGATATGGGGCGTGCTGTTGAAAACGGCCTGGCCGTCGTCGCGCACCTTCAACTGACGGCCACGGCGCTCGAAGTCCCAGACGGACAAGCCCGCATGCATCGCCGATGCCGCGCGCATGAGGTATCTTTTACAAGGGCGAGGCACGCCAGCAGCCGGAAAGGCCCGGCGGGACTTGTGCCAGGGCCGTGGATCGGTTCTTGCATGGCAGGCTGTGCCCGAGCCGTGACAGGAGCGCGCCATGTCCGAAGCACTTCGATCCTCGCTTTGCCGATTCTTCATCGCCTGCTGCCTGGGTATCGCAGCTTGCGGAGGGGGCGGGGGAGACGGGGGCGGTGACAGCGCCACCGGCACGCTGACGCTCTCCATCTCCGGCCTGCCGTCCGGGACGTCGGCGGCCATCACGGTATTGGGGCCCGGCCAGTTCCGCCAGACCGTGACCCAGTCGACCACGCTGTCCAACCTGGCTGCTGGTAGCTATACCGTCAGTGCCGCCAGCGTGCTGACTGGCAGCACGCTCCTCAAGCCGCAGCCGCCTTCGCAGACCGTGGCGGTGACCGCGGGCGGCAGTGCTTTGGCAAGCGTGGAATACGGCTCACCGGAAACAGTGCAGTTGTCGCTGACGCAGGTTGCCGGCGGGTTATCCGAGCCTATCTTCCTGACCGCGCCCCCCGGCGATCCGCGCCTGTTCGTGGTCGAGCGGGCCGGCCGCATCCGGATCGTGCGCAACGGCGCATTGGTCGCTACGCCGTTCCTCAATATCGCCGCGCTGACGACGACCGATGGCGAGCGCGGGCTGCTGTCGATGGCGTTCGATCCCAACTATGGGACCAACGGCCGCTTCTACGTCTATTACACCGACACCAATGGGGCCATCACCATCGCCCGCTACAACGTATCGGCCGCGAATCCGGATATCGCCGCGGCATCCGGCACCGTGCTGCTGTCGATTCCGCACGGCACCTTCTCCAACCATAACGGCGGCCAGCTCGCGTTCGGCCCGGACGGCATGCTCTATATCGGCACGGGCGACGGCGGCGGCGGTGGCGATCCGTCGGGCAACGCCCAGAACCCGGCAACGCTGCTCGGCAAGATGCTGCGCATCGACGTCAGCGGGGCATCCGGCTACGGCTTGCCTGCCGGCAATCCCTTCGTCGGCCAGTCCGGCAGCCGCGGCGAAATCTGGGCTCTCGGCCTGCGCAACCCGTGGCGGTTTACGTTCGACGCCGGCTTGCTGTATATCGCCGATGTCGGCGAGGACCAGCGCGAGGAAGTCGACGTGGCGCCGGCCACCAGCGCGGGCCTGAACTACGGCTGGAACCGGACCGAAGGCACCGCCTGCGTGGGTGCGGCCACGTGCGACAAGACCGGGCTGACCATGCCGGTCTTCGAATACGGCCACGAAGCGGGCGCTTGTGCCATCGTCGGTGGCTATGCGTACCGGGGCAGTGCCAACCCGGTGCTGCATGGGCGGTACTTCTATTCCGACCTTTGCACGGGCAAGCTGCTGAGCTTCATGTATCGCGACGGCGTTGTCGCAGAACAGGTCGACTGGAACGTCACGATCCCGGGCAGTGTGTTCTCGTTTGGCGTGGATGACGCGCAGGCGCTGTACGTGCTGGCCGATCCGGGCACGTCGGCGACGAGCGGGCGGGTGTATCGGATCGATGTGTCGGACGGCACGCCTTAACGGCGGGGCGCAGGAGCACTGCGCTTCGGGCAGGGGCTCCTGGCCGTTGAACCGCCGCGGACGTGCTGCTATGGCACTTTCCTGCACGCGCCCTCATTGCTGCACGTGCATCACAGCAAATCGGCCAACCGCTGCCGGCATAGGCTCACGAACTGCTGTGCCGCAGTCGACTGGCCTTGTGCCGGATGGAATGCCAGGATTGCCCGGAATCGAACGGGAGCGGTGAGCGGTACGCTGCGCAGCCCGAGCGCAACGTAGCCACGGGCCACCAATGGATTGGTGATCGCAAGGCCAGCACCGGCCAGGGTCAGTGAGCACTGCGTGTGGCTGTACGGTGTTGTCGCCACGAAACGCGGCTCGATGCCGGACTCGGAAAAGCACGCTTCCAGCCGGCGTTGCGCAGGATCCGAAGCGTCCAGGCCGATCAACGGAACCTCGATCAGATCCTCGATGCCGACTTTCGCGCGCGCCGCGAAAGGATGCGTCGCGGGAGCGACGCAAACCGCCTGCACTGCGTAGAACTCGGACGCGGTCAGGCCGCTGGTGTCCGCCTCGTCGCCCATGAACGCGATATCGAGTTCGCGCTGAAGCAGGCGCTCGCGCAAGCCCCTGGAGCTGTCGACCTCCAGCTGGCAACGAACGCGGGGGTGGTTGTGGATGAAGTCCGCCACCGATGACGGCATCACGCTGGAGGCCATGGCGTGCAAGGCGCCGACGCGCAGGATCGTATCTTCATAGGAACGCAACTGATCTATCTTGCGCTGCACGGCGTCGAGGCCGACATAGACGCGCTCGACTTCGTCGATCAGGGACGCCGCCTCGGGCGTGGGCGCCATACGCCCTTTGCTTCGGTCGAACAGTCTTAACCGCGCTGCCTGTTCAAGCTGCAGCACGATCTGTGTCACGGCGGGCTGGCTGATGTGCAGGGCTTCGGCGGCCCGGCGCGCCGATCCCAGGCGCATGACCATGCGAAACACCTCGATTTGGCGGGCGCTGATCACGATGTCGGTGGCTGTCCCCATACCCAACCCTATAAGTTTTGCTTAATTCGATAATCGGAATGCCTGCGCTGCCCAGGCGTGACATCACATAGACTCGGGTCATGACCACTTGGGCTTTTATCATGCGCGCCAGTCGCTATCCGCATCCGACCGAAGCGCTCGTCAATCCGGCGATGCATGCCCTGCAATGCATTACCTGCCACGCTCAATATCCAGTCAGCGACATGCCGGAAGGGTGCCCGAACTGCGCAAGCGCCGGCCGGCCCAGTAGTCTCGAAGTTGCCTACCAGCACCACGCACTGGATTTTGCACCAAGAAGCGGAAGTTATACATGGGGGCATTGGCAGCCGTACCTGGAAGGCGTGTCTTTGGGGGAGGGCGCCACGCCATGCGTACCGGTGCCAACCCTGGCGTCGCTGGCGGACGTGGCGTCCGTATGGATCAAGAATGAAGGCGCAAATCCGACCGGCTCGCACAAGGATCGCATGTCGGCGCAGGCCGTAAGCCGGGCGCTGGATATTGGCGCGAGCGAGGTGGTGCTGGCGTCAAGCGGCAACGCCGCAGTCTCGGCCGCGGCCTATTGCGCCGCCGCGGGACTGGACTGCGAAGTCGCGACCTACCAGGCGCTTCCGTCCGTTTTCGATGCGGCGTTGCGTTACTACGGTGCGCGGCGTGTCATCTGCGACAACGGTCACGCGCGATGGGCGCATGTCCGCCGCCGCGTCAGGGAAGAGGGAGCCTTTGCGCTGACCAACTACAGCGTGCCCGCGGTGGGTAGCCCGGTATTTGGTGTGGAAGGCTACCGTGCTGTCGCACTGGAGTGGGTGGCGCAAGGATGCCGCCCCGACCATGTCATGGTGCCGACGGCGCGGGGGGATCTGTTGTGGGGCATCTATAGCGCGCTGCGTGACCTGGTCACGCTGGGACATCTCCCGAAGCTGCCCCGCCTCTGGGCGATCGAGCCGTTCCCGCGGCTATCGCGCGTGCTGGCGGGCGCGCCGCAGCAGTCCGACTTCCCGGGCACGACCCAGCAATTCTCCACGGCCGGCTCGACCGTGACCGCGCAGCAGGTCCACGCCGTCAGGCAATCGGGCGGCGGCGCGGTGGTCATCGACGACGCGGCAGCACGCGACGGTACCCGCCGTCTCGCTGCGGCCGGATTCTGGGTCGAGCTGTGCGCGGGAGCGGGGTTTGCCGCCACGCAAGCGCTGCGCGCCGACGGGCGCATCGCCAGGACGGAAGCAGTCATGCTGATGCTGACTGCACGCGGCGATCGCGATCCGGGACAAGCTTGATTTCCAGACAATATTCGGAGCCACCCATGAACTTGCGTTCTCTGTTGACTGCCATCACCTTCGGCCTCGCGGCTCAGGTACCGTCGGCCCTGGCCGCCTATCCTGAAAAGCCGATCCGATTGATCGTGCCCTGGGCTGCCGGCGGCAGCACCGATGCGCTGGCCCGTGCGGTCGCGCAGCGAATGAGCGAATCGATGGGCCAGCCCGTGGTCGTCGACAATCGCGCCGGCGCCTCCGGCCGCATCGGCGCCGACATCCTCGCAAAGTCGGCTCCCGACGGCTACACGCTGGGCGTCATCGAGCTGGCTCATACCGTGGCGCCGTCGGTGTTCCGCCAGATGCCATATGATGTGTTGCGCGACTTCACGCCGGTTTCACTGCTCGGCGAGGCGCCGCTCATCCTGTTCGCGGACAGCACGCACTATCGCGCTGGCGACGTCCAGCGCTTCCTTGCGGACTCACGCAAGGCAGGAACGCCGCTGCAGCTTGCCACCAGCGGGAACGGCACGATCAGCCATCTGGCCGCCAAGATGCTTGAAGCGCAGGCGGGCATCCCGGTCGATGCCGTACCGTACCGGGGCTCGGCGCCCGCGCTGACCGATGTGTCCGCCCAACTGGTCAAAGGCCATTTCGCTACGCTGGCAAGCGGCAGCAGCCTGCTTGGCGGTGGCAAGATCGCGGCCTTGATGGTGACGGGGCCGGTGCGCGTGACTTCGCTTCCCGATGTTCCGACCGCAGCCGAAGCCAGGCTGCCGGGAATGCAGGTCAGCCAATGGTGGGCCCTGGTGGCTCCCGCGCGGGCACCGTCTGCCGTCGTGAGCAGGCTTGCGGACGAAGTCCGCGCGGCATTGACGAATCCGCAGACCAAGGCACGGCTCGACAGCCAAGGTATCGACCTCAAGGCGTCCTCGCCTGCTCAACTCGGAGACCGGCTGCGCGCAGAGACGGATCGCTGGGCGAATCTGGCTAAGCAGGCTGGCATTCAACCCGAATGACTAGACCTGGACAAGCGCCTGGATCCTGACATGGGGAGACTATATCGGCCCGCGTCGTGACCGCCACAACATGACGGCTGGCCCAGTTGCTGAAGATGCCTGCTCTGGGAGCGGTGAAAACCCCGGCACCTTCTCCACTTCGTTCCCATCTGGATCGACGTATCCGGCCGGTAATACGCCAAGCAGGTGAAATGACGGGCCATACCCGCGTTGGCTGCGGCTGCGCATGGTGCCCTTACAATGCCGATGGTTCAGATCGACTGGTAGGCGCAAACAGGTGTCATGCAAAGCAAGAGCAAAGCAACTCTCATCGGGCTCATCGCGATTCTGTTATGGAGCTCGATTGTCGGCCTGATTCGCGGTGTCAGCGAAAACCTTGGGGCAACCGGTGGGGCGGCAATGATCTATACCGTCGCCTCGGCCCTGCTCTTGCTGACAGTCGGTTTCGTCAGAATGCAGGATTTTCCCCGGCGCTATCTGGTTTGGGGAAGCATTCTGTTCGTTTCGTACGAGCTGTGTCTTTCCTTGTCCATTGGCTACGCCAACAGCAGCAGGCAAGCCATTGAGGTGGGGATGGTCAACTACTTGTGGCCGAGCTTCACCATGCTGTGTGCCATCGCATTCAACAAGCAGAAGGCCAACTTGCTGATCATTCCCGGCTTCCTGATCGCCATTCTCGGGATCTGCTGGGTGCTTGGCGGGGATCAGGGCCTGGACTTCGCCGGGATGGCGGAGAACATCCAGGACAATCCGCTCAGCTATGGGCTGGCCTTCCTTGGTGCCCTGATCTGGGCGGCGTATTGCACTGTGACCAACCGGATTGCCGAAGGCAGGAATGGCATCACGCTGTTCTTCATGCTGACAGCGCTGGCGTTGTGGATCAAGTATTTCGCCACAGAGAGCGGGTCGATGGAATTCAGCTATCAGGCAGTGATTTATCTTGCGTTGGCCGCCTCTGCGATGGGATTCGGCTATGCGGCCTGGAATGTTGGCATCCTGCATGGCAATGTCACCGTCCTTGCCGGCGCTTCCTACTTCATTCCGGTACTTTCCGCCGCCCTGGCGGCCATGCTCTTGCGTACACCCCTGTCGATCGACTTCTGGAAGGGCGCATCCATGGTATGTGCGGGGTCGATCCTCTGTTGGCTGGCAACACGTGGGCAACGTTCCAAGGCACCTCCGTTGCCGGAATTACCGCAGTCGCGCGAACGTGTCCAGGAACCGTGAGTGCGTGCGACCGCGCTGTTTGATCAAGCAAGCAGTATCCAACTTATTTTTCGGTCGGCCTGCCTGACTGGAAGCCAGCGACCAGGTCGTGTGCATTGGCTGGCTCGGCGATACGCAGCACCAGCTTGCTTGCCGCCTTGCCCGACTGGACCAGATCGAGTGCGCGCCCCGCGTGTTCCAGCGGCAGGCATTCGATGCGGGGCGGTCGCAGGCGCCCGCTGTCGAGCAGCGCCGCGATCTCGCGCAGCCGCGCGCCGCTGGGCATCTTGCTGAACGCCACCGCGGTGCGGACGCCGCGCTGCGCGGCTGCGGCAGGATCCGGGCCGTTGTCGCCGCTGACCAGCGTCAGGATGGCGACAAGGATGCCGCCGGGCCTGAGCAGGTCCATGCCGTTCGGCAGGGTGCCGCAGCCAACGGCGTCCAGTACCAGGTCGACGCCAGCCGGCGCCCATGCCTGCATCGCGGCAGCGATGTCGCCGCCACGGTAGTCGATTGCCAGGTCGCAGCCGAGCGCCATCAGTTCGTCGCGGCGTGCCGCGCTGCAGGTGGCTGCGACGGTTGCCCCGGCTGCTTTTGCCAGTTGCACGGCAAACGTGCCGACCGCGCCGGCACCGCCATGAACCAGCACCGTCTGCACTGGCTTGAGTCCGCCTTCGTCGAAGAGTCCCGTCCAGGCGGCCAGCGCCGGGGTCGGGACGGCCGCGGCCTCGGCAAATCCCAGATTGTCGGGAATCGGCACCACGCAATCCTGGCTGACCGCGACGTATTCGGCATAGGAACCCCACTTGCCTGCGCCGACCGCGGTTTGCGCGAACACGCGCTGTCCCGGGACGAAATCCTTGACGCCGCTTCCCACCGCTGCCACGACGCCGCTGGCATCGAAGCCGATCACGAACGGGAAGCTGTACTGCATGAAGTGGCTCAGATAGCCTTCACGGCATTTCCAGTCAGCGGGATTCACGCCGGCACAGGCCACGCGGAGCAGGACTTCGCCGGCAGCGGGTTCCGGCGTCGGGAGGTTTCCAAGCCTGAGTACGTCGGGTCCGCCGGTACGATCAATGACGACAGCGCGCATGCTCTTCTCCATGGGCTTAGCTTGCGGACAGGTCGTGGCTCAGGCCGGGATGTGCCCAGGACGGGATCACGGGCGGCGGCAGCATGCCCTTGCCATCCAGCGTATGGACGTCCAGCCCGTGCGCCAGGGGGAAGTGCAGGCTATGGGCGATGTGGCCGGTGCGCAGCCGGGCCGGCACGCTGCAGAGTGCAAGCGCCGTTTCCACCAGGTACTCCACCGGCTCGGTCGGATAGCCGTCCGGGATATAGCGCTCGCTGCCTGGCGTGAGGATCGCCGTGCTTGGCGCTACCGAATTGACCGCGATATTGTCGGCCTCCAGTTCTGCCGCCAGGCCCTCTGTGAACCGGTTGATGGCAGCCTTGACCGCGGCGTAGGCCGTGACCCCGCCAGCCCGGTCAAAGTCTTGATACGGGCGAGCAGGCGACAGGGCGGTGACGGAGCCCAGGTTCAGGATCCATCCCGCGCCGCGCGTGCGCAGCAGCGGGATCGCTGCGCGGCTGAGCACGAAGGGGATGCGCAGGTAGTGCTCGACCGTCCTGTCGAAGATTTCCAGCGGCATCGATTCGATGCCGCTGTATTCCGCCATGCCGGCATTGTTGACCAGGATGTCGAGACCGCCCGCGGCGCTTGCCGCCCGCGCCACCAGGTTGTCGCGCTGCGCCGGGTCTTCGAGGTCCGCCGCCAGCGCGATGGCACTGCCCCCTTGCCGCCTGATCTGGCCAACCGTCTCGGCCAGCGTGCCAGGTTCGTCCTCGGACTCGCCTGCGCGCCGTGCCGTGGCAACCACCAGCGCGCCCTCCACCGCGAAGCGCTGCGCGATGGCACGGCCGATGCCGCGGCTGGCGCCGGTCACCAGCGCAATCTTTCCTGTCAGTTTTCCGTGTGCGGTCATGGCGCGTATTCCTCTGTGCGGCTGTGGTTGGCAATCAGGCTTGTCGCGAGCGGGCAGAAGGCGTGGGAGATCGCCTGGACTGTCCATTCGGGAACCTCGGGGTCGAACCATCGGTCGACGCGGCCCCAATGAAAGGGGTGCATCAGGTATTCGCCCAGCAGGTCGTCCGCGCTGGCGAACTCCTGCTGCCAGACATGGGTCCAGGTGCCGGGCGACAAGACGCGGGCAAGGCGCCAGTTGCGGATGCCGGGCATGTAATCGGGCATTCGCAGCAGGTCCTGCTCAAGTGCGCGGACCTGCCGGTCCGGCGCTTCAGGCCGGACCCGGAACATCAGCGTGCGCCAGATCCCGTGGCGCAGCTGAGGGGCGCGCAGACCGCCCGAGATCGGGTGATAGGCGACGCTATCCACCTCTGCCATGCCGTCCAGCGCGGCAGCCAGGCCGGTGCCGTGACCGGGCGAGCCGGATGCAGTCGCGCCGAATCGCAGGTCGAGCGTGTAGTCGCCAGCGCCCCAGCTTCCCGCCAGGTTCCGGCCAATCGCCACATGGCGCAGGCCCGGCAGTGTTTTAACGCGGGCAAGCAAGGCTTGCTCCTGTGTGCACGTCCCGGCGCTGAAGCCGGCGTGCAATCGCACCTGTGCTGTCTCAAGCCGCATCGCCATGCTCCTTGCGCCGGGGCAGCGCAGCTGTCGCCTCGGCCATCACATGGCGGCGGCGGGCTTCACACAGCGTGCCGACTGTCGACCAGAAGGCTAGGGCCGGAGCATCGATGCTTGCGCGCATGGCGTAGTAAGCCGGCGCATCCGCCACTTGCCACAGCAGCCACAGCGTATTGGGTGCATCTTCCAGCGCCACGGGCGGCGACACCCAGCGCTGCAGCAGTGCCAGGCCCCTGGCGGCGCTGCCAGGCAAGTACTGACTTTCCAGCAGGCTCAGCACAGTGGGCAGGTGCCCGGGCGCGAGCACGATTTCATCGAGGATGTGGATCATTGTGTGTCTCACGCGGCGCAGGCAGGGCAGCAGGGCTGCGATGCCGGAGCCGCGGGTTTGCGGGAGGGAAGCGCGGTCATTGGGTTGTCCCGTATAGGCATGGTGTTCATCGCATGGCAACCTCCATCGCCCAGGCCGTGCGCAAGCTGTCGCGCGGGTGGAAGTGCCGGGATGATTATGGGAGGCCAGGTCGCACCGGATCCCCACCCGAACGATCAACCATCGCTACCGAAGCAATCACGACCAGCGACCATGAATGCCCACATACCGGGGAATCCCGTACCTGTTCCGCACGGCATGGTGCAGCGCCTGCTGGACGAACTGAAGCGGCAGGGCGTCGAGGTTCCACCTGCCGCCGGCGCATCCGGGCATGCGCCGCCCGCCAGGTTCACCGCGCTCTATCGCGCCGCGATCGAGCGGCTGGAAGCCCTGGTCGCCAAAGGCAACGGCCATCCCCCCATGCGCAAGCAGGAAGTGGACTTGCTGTGCCGTTGCGTCTTGAGCAGCCAGACGCTGAGGGAGGCGATCCGCTGCGCTGCCGACTTCTGCGCGATGCTGTATCCGCGAGCCGGTGCGCTCAGCCTCGGGCAAAGCGCAGGGCAGGCGGTGTTCCGCATGGATTCGCTGCGGCGTGCGAACTCCTCCGCGGCTTGCCTGGTGGACCTGACCGGGCTCTTCTTCTATATGCTGCTGTTCGGCTGGCTGGTCGGCCAGCCGCTGCGCCCGACCCACGTCTACCTGGCGCATCCCCGGCGCGAGGACGCCATGCCTTTCCTGGGCTTGTTCCATGCCGCGGTCACGTCCGGGGCCCAGACCTACGGATTCGAATTCGATGAGGCCCTGCTCGACCGGCCGGTCGTGCGCCAGGCCGCGGAGCTCGATGCGTTCCTGGAAGACTTTCCTTACCGGCTGATCGGTGCGCCGGTCGAGGTCGTATCACTGAGCCAGCAGGTGCATGGCATCCTGCATGCAGCGCTGGTGCATGGCGCGCGGCTGCCGACGCTGGCTGAACTGGCCATGCGCTTTGACGTGAGCGAGCCGACCCTGCGCCGCCGTCTCGCTGCCGACGGCAGCAGCTACCGGGTACTGCGCGAACACAGCCTGCAGGAATACGCGGAACAATGCCTGTGCACGACCAACTGGCCGGTAGGAAGAATCGCGGAGCAGCTTGGCTTTGCCAGCGAGGAAGCGTTTCGCCGGGCGTTCCAGCGCTGGACCGGGCATGCGCCGACGCGCTTCAGGCGGGAAAGCAGGGGTGAGGTGGTGAACGGGAGTTCGTGAAGCGGTAATTCCAGCTGTCGGCGACAGAGAACAGGCTGCGCGCGCCCGTTACCTGCGACGCGGCAGACGCACGTCAAACGCGGTCCCTGTCTGGTCGGAGCGCGCCTCGATCGATCCCTGATGGGCCTTGGTAATCTCGCTCACTATATACAGCCCGAGTCCGAGGCCGTCCGCGTTTTTGTGCTCCTGATCCGGGCCTCTCCTTAGCGGGTCAAAAAGGCGCTGCAGCGACAGCGGGTCAATGGCGGGACCACTGTTCCTGACCTCGAGACGGACTTCCGCGTCATGGCCGGTGACTACAACGCGGACCGGCTCGTCCGGCGCGCCGTACCTTATCGCATTGAGCACCAGATTAGAAAGCAGTTGCTGCAGGCGCGGACCGTCCCAAATACCCTGCACGTTGCCCTTCACCTCAAGATCGATGCGGCGGGCCGGATACGCCGCACGCAACTGGTCCACGGTATCGGCAACCAAGTCAGCCAGATCGACGTCTTCAGGCGTGATGTTGATACCCAAGCCGAGTTTCGTTCGGTTGAAATCGCACAGATCATTCAGAAGAGAATTCATGCGGGAACCACTTCGAATCAGCCGGGCTGCAGCTTCCGATACCTTCTCCCCAGCGTTCAGCGCCGCCAGATATGTGGCGGTCGTCTGGATGGTCTGCAGTGGGCTGCGCATATCGTGCCCAACCATGCCGAGCAACAGGTCGCGAGCCTGCTCTACCTCCGAATGGAAAAAATCCACGGATTCCGCGACTGCCTGATCGATAGCCTCGTTGAACCGCATTACTTCGTCCAGATCCGGGGCGGCCGGCTGACATTCGTCAATCCACAAACGCAGCACGCTGGCGCGCAGCGCCCGGTATTCAGCGACCAGTTGATTGATGTTGAAGCCACCGCGCGCGCGCATGAGGGCGTGTGATTGTGCGGCGGTCTCCGGCGCACCGAGTAGCCTGGGGGCCTGCCCCATTGATTTTTTGCGTTGAGCTTCCCTCGTTTGCGGGGTCAACAAATCCTTCGCCACGGCTTGCAGGATCTGCGGTGCGTGGTCACGCAGCGCGAGGGAGTCCATGCTTCTTGCGGCAGGCAGCAGGGTGGTCGCAAACTCCTCCCATACCGCCACAATGCGCCCTGTATTCCGCAAGATGAAGTCAGCTAGTCGCATGTCTCCCCCTGAAGCAACTGAGCAAGCCCCGGAAATGCACTCTTGAGAATTTATCTTAGGCTAGTTGTCAGCGGTTCCAAGTAGCGTCGGAAACGGCCTGGAATGACCGATTCGGCACAAACGTCGGTTGAGCCGTGGGGGCGAAATTCGTCTCCCGCAGATCCCTGGCGGCCCCGTTCAGCGCCGTTGCAGGCCGCCAGACCTGTGCTTCCTGACCGCACGCAGCACCAGGCCCGCCAGCACCGCGACAACCGCCAGGATGCCGATGGCGACAAAGAAAGGTAAGGGCCGGTCGATTGCCAGGCTTTCCCCGGCGACGACGATACCCAACGCATAGCCCGCTTCGGCGATGGCCATCGCGGCCAGGAATTTCCGGAAGGGGTAATGCATGGAGCCGAACAGATAACCGGGAATTTCCGACGGAACCGCGATACAGAACAGCAGCACCGCCCAGAATTTCATGCGCTGCGACACGTAGTCCTGGTACTTCGCGAGCTTGTCCTCGTAACCGCTACGGGCGAGCAATGGATAAGCCAGGCGGCCGATGCCGAAGGCGGCCACAGCGCCCAGCAGCCAGCCGCCCCAGAGCAGAACAATGGTGAGCGGCTTGCCCCACACCTCGGTGGCCGGCGGCACCAGGACCACGCTCGAGGCGAAGGCGAGCATGGCAGACACGGCCGAGAACAGGAAGAAGACCAGCGCGCCTGCCGCGGGGTGCTGTTCCATCGTCGCCCGCGCCCAATCGATGGCCTGGTCGACGAAGGCCTTGAACGGAGGCGACAGGACGACCAGGCCAATCAGCACCGTCGCGGCGCCGACTGCAAGCCAGAACCAGACGGGGCGCCGATTGGCAGACAATTTGCTCACCATACAAAATTAGAACCGCAGGCCGGGCCAAAGTTTCGAGGTGATTCCCCGAGGCCCGGTCCGCGACACCTCCGAATACGATGCGTTCGGCCCCGCCTCAGTCTTCCAGCTTCAGCCCGGTCTTCTTGACGAAGCTGTGCCAGCGCTCGTATTGCTCGCGCGCATAGCGGTCTACGGTGGGACCATCGGTGGCCATGACCTCGAAGCCGGCCGCGGTCAGCTTTCGTTTGGTTTCCGGGTCCGACAATGCGGTCTGGAAATCTTCCGTCAGTTTCCTGACGACCGCAGGTGGGGTGGCTGCCGGTGCGAAGATGCCGATCCACGAGTAGGCCTCGAAGTCCGGGAACCCGGACTCGATGACGGTTGGAACATCGGGCAGGTCGGGCAGGCGGCGCGCGCCCGTCACGGCCAGCGGCTTGATCTTGTTGGCAGAGATCTGGCCCTTCAGGGCCGCATAGCTCAGCAGCGTGATGCTGGACACATTGCCCAGCACTGCCTGGACCGCGGGACCCCCGCCGGCGTACGGCACGTGCATCAACTCGACCCGAGCCTGCCGCTTCAGGTCCTCGGCCACAAGATGGTTCATCGAGCCAAGCCCGGTGGAGGCGTAGCTGTATTTGGACGGCTCACGCCGCGCAGCGTCGAGGAAGCTGCGCAGGTCCTTGCCAGGAACGGTGGGCGATGCGCCGATCACGAGCGGGAAGCGCACGGCAAACGTGACGCCAGTGAAGTCCTTGAACGTGTCATAGGGGAGCCTGGACTTCGCCACGGGGTTGATCGCATGCGTATCGAAGGCGACCAGCAGGGTATTGCCGTCCGGCGCGGATCGAGCCACGTACTGGGTAGCGACCTGGCTGGCTGCGCCGGGCCGGTTTTCGATGACCACGGGCCGCCCGGCCGCCTCCGCCAGTTTCGGCTGGATGATGCGTGCGGCAATGTCGGTGCTGCCGCCGGGCGGGAAGGTGACCACCAGCTTCAGTGGCGTGGCATTGTCAGGCCCTGCTGCTGCCGTTGTCAGCGGCAGCAGCAGGCAGGCAAGGGCCACCACGCCGGCACCAAGCGCTTTCTGGCGGCCTGGTGCCGCAAGTCGGCTAGACATAGATACCTCTCCCATCGTTGAGCTTTGGTTCGGATCAGATAAGCGTTCTGGACATGGCCTGGATGTCAGCCCATCCACTGGCTCACGGGTGCGGCGGTGTCCTGCAGTTCTTGTGAAATCACGTCGACCAGCGCCGGACCATCATGCTCCAGCGCCGCGCGAATCGCGGCATCGAGCTGTCCCGGGTCTTCCACGCGCCAGGCCTTGATGCCGAACGCCTCGGCAACGCGCGCGTGGTCCGTGCGGCTGAAATCGACCGAGAAGTAGCGTTGTTCGTAGCCGGCCTTCTGGCTTGCCTTGATCCAGCCATAGACGGCATTCGAGAACACGATCATCTTCAGCGGAATCTTGCGTCGCGTCAGCGTTTCCATCTCGCCGCAGGTAAAGCCGAAGCTGCCGTCGCCCATGACCGATACCACGGTCGCACGCGGGCGCCCAACGGCCGCGCCGATCCCGGCCGACATCGAGAAGCCAAGGGCGCCGTGGGCCCGGTTGGTGATGAAATGGCGCCCAGGCTTGCTGGCGTTGTAATACGCGGAGAAATACGGGCAGGGCGTGCCGGGGTCGGCCACCACGATGGCGTCATCCGGCAGCAGCCGGTTGAGCGCATCCACCACGCGTTCCGGCTTGATCGGCACATCGAGCGAGGCTGCCAGCGGTGCGAAGGCGGCGAGCTTGGCGGCACGCGCGGCACCGGCCAGCGCGGCGCCGTCGGCGGCGTCGGACGGGCGGTGGGGCAGGCGGTCGCTCACGGCGGCGTTGAGCGCCTTCAGGGCGAGCAGGGCATCGCCAACCATGGCGACGTCAGTGCGGTAGTTCGCGGCAATCACCATCGGATCCGCATCGAGATGCAGGATTGCGATGTCCCGCGACGGGAAGCGCCAATGCTCGGTGGTGGTCGAGCCGGCGCGGCAACCGATGAACAGCACGGCATCGGCCTTGGCGACGATCTCGCGCGTGGCCATGATGCCGCCATTGGCACCGACCACGCCGGTATTCAGCGGATGGGTGTCGGCCAGGCTGCCTTGCCCGCTGACGGTAGTGCAGACCGGGGCATTCAGCATGCCGGCCAGCGCTTCCAGTTCTGCGCAGGCGCCAGAGATGACCACGCCACCGCCGCAGATGATGACCGGCAGGCGCGCTGCGACCAGCCGCTGCGCTGCCCGTTCGATCTCGGCCGGGTCCGGCGCATAGCGCATGGCAGGGAAGCGGTCGTGGCCAGGCTGCGCCCATACCTCGGCAGCATCCACCTCATGCTTCTGCACGTCGTATGGCAAACACAGGTGCGCGGATCCGGGCTTGCCGGTGGTCATGGCGCGGAAGGCGCCGCGCACCGCGCCCGGGATCTGGTCGGCGCGGTCGATTGTGGTATTCCACTTGGTGAGGGGGCGGTACAGCGCTTCCTGGTCGAGTTCGGTCAGGGGGTACTTGCCGCGCGAGCCGACCGATACGTCCGAGGTAATCCCAAGCACAGCCACTGAAGACTCATTGGCCTCGACCAGACCCGGCAGCAAGTAGGTGGCTCCGCCCCCACTGGGCCCCTCGCATACGCCAACCTTGCCGGTTACGCGGGCATAGGCGTCAGCCATGTAGCCGGCGCTGCGCTCATCGCGCGTCAGGATGTGGTCAATCCCATGGTCGAGCCGGGCCATGGCGTCATAGAAGGGCAGGCTGGTATCGCCGCACAGCCCGAAGACGTGCTTTACACCATTCAGTTGAAGCATTCGGACCATGGCTTCAGCGCCGTTCATCTTCGTCATTCCAGGAGTCTCCAAGTCAGTGTCGAGCAGGCGATATAAGAATACACTGCAGGATACAATTAAGTATACTTAAACCTGAAGGGATGGATGCGTCACCTGAAGGCTCGGCAGCGTCGGGTATGATCGCGGCCAACGAGGAATATCTATGCAAGCAACCAACGGCATGAAGCCGCTGATCTCCGCTGTCAGGCGCAAACGGGGATCCGATGTCATCAGTCGATTGCGCGAGATGGCGATTTCCTACGAGCTCAAGCCGGGCGAACGACTCAATGAGATCGAACTGGCGGAACGCCTCGGCGTGAGCAGGACGCCAGTGCGCGAAGCGCTGACCCGCCTTGCCACCGAGGGCTTCCTGGTGGAGTCCAGCCGCGGCTATGTGCGCCGGCCGCTCGATATCCAGGAAATGCTGGACCTATACGAAGCACGCGTAACGATCGAGCGCGATTGCCTGCGCCTGGCGTTCGAGCGGGCCTCGGCCGAGAGCATCGAGGAGCTTGCGCGATACCTCGAGCACAGCAAGTCGGTGCCCGCAAATACCCCGATCCCGCAACTGGTGGAACTGGACGAAGGTTTTCACCTGCGCATCGCCGCCATGGCGGGCAACGCCGAACTCAAGCGGATGCTGGTCAGCCTGAACGAACGCATCCGGTTTATCCGCTGGATCGACATGGAGAATATCGGGCGCGATTCCACCCAGAGCGAACACGCTGAAATCGTTCACGCCTTGCAGGCCCACGACTGGGAGAAGGGGGAAAAATGCCTGACTTCGCATATTGCCTTGCGGCGCGAGCAGATCGTCGAGGCCATTGCGAAAGGCCTCACCAGGATCTACCTGGCCGAACAGCGCTAGCGGCCAGCCAATGCCGCCCCATCGGGCAGCCTAAGCTGTCTGGGCCGGTGCGGTCAGGCTCCCGCCATCGTTTCCGCACTGACTTCCCATCCTGCGTCAATGCCACCGGGCAGCATCTGGCCACGGTCCTCGCCAACCTCGGCATCAATCAGCTGATTCAGCTTTTCGTTCATGGCGACTAGTAGTTCCCGTTGCTTTTCGCCTGCCGCCAGGTTGTTCATCTCGAATGGATCGGTCTGCAGATCGTACAACTCAACGTCGTTGAACCGGTAGAGCTCCTCCAGGGTCGTCGGCTTGTTATGCTGCCTGGGGGAAAAATACCGTGCAAAGCTGTAGCGTCCATCGTAGATCGAACGCACTGCGCCGCGCTTCATCAGGTCCGGGCGGATACCGGCCTGCTTGAGCTGGTCGGGCTTGCCACCGCCCTGCAGATGGGCAACAGCCTTGAAAAGAAAATCGCCATCCAGGTAGGCCAGCATGTTGTAGCAAAACAGCGCGCCATCGCGAATGGCGTTTGCTTCGGCTGCCCCAGGCTTTGCGAGCAAGCGGGAAAAATCCTTTCCCGGTAATCCCTTGACGATGGCTGCGCGCTTGTCAGTCGCGACGCCAGTCAATGCAACCAGGGTGGGCGCGATGTCCAGATGCGAGGTGACGGCGCGACACTGCTTGCCACCGTGATAGGCGGGATGGGCAATGACCAATGGCACGTTGTTCTGCTCCCGATAGGAGACAGCGCCTTTTGCATGGAGCTGGTGGGCACCGTCCATGTCACCGTGATCCGATGTCAGGACTACGATGGTCTTGTCGGAAAGTCCTGCAGCATCGAGCGCGGCCAATACGGCAGCGATATTCCGGTCGACATCGCGCATGCAGTTCAGGTAATAGTTGTGCCGCCGGTGCCAGCGCGCGTCTTCATTTGGAATGGCTCCGACCAGGGCGTCGTGCGAGCGCAGGAAATCGCGGTGTGCCGCAGGGCGCCCCGGCGCGTCAAGCGCCTGTTTCCGGCTTGCCGGCAGCATGAATTGCCACTGCTTGCCGTATAGCGGGTCGGCCGGGTCGCGCGCGACATGTGCGAGGCCGCGCCTTGCCTGAACCTCGGTGCCGGGCGCGTCGGTGTCGTAGAACATCACGTCGTGCGGGTTGACGAGGTTGACGGCCAGGAACCATGGCTTTCCCTGTGCCGCGAGCTCGCTCCCTTTCCCGCGCAGCCAGCTCACACCCATTGCTGCAATCACCCCGTCGTGCAGGTACCCACCGCTGGTGTGGGCAATAATGTCGCCGATTCCGATGTAGTCGGAAAAGCCATAGGCTTCCATTTCCTGAGTGAAGATCTTGGTTGGCGTGCCAAGCTTGTTGACGGTTTCGAATTCCTTGGTGAGGTGCCACTTGCCCTTGTAGGCGGTGTAATAGCCGGCGTCACGCAGCATGTCACCGAGCGTCCGTATTTCTGTTGACATGCTGCTAATCCACGGGAAGTTCGTGTTGTCGAACATCCGGGTGTGCTGGATGTGCTGGCCCGTGTACAGAACTGAGCGGGACGGGGTGCAAACACATGAATTTATGCGGTGATTGACAAAGGTCGTACCGCGCTTCATCAAGCGTTCATGTGCAGGCAGGCCATAGCCCCTGGGCAACTCGCCAGGTCGGAAGTAGCGCTCCTGGTCAACAAGGATGAACAGGATGTTGTACGGTCCCGAAGGCAGGCTCCCAGCGGCCTGGGCCGCGTCGCTTGCCCCGGCTGGCGCATCCTTGGCATCCGCGCCTGCGCCAAGACCCAGGGCCATGGCCCCAATCCCGGTAGTCAGGAGGAAATCGCGCCGCGTCAATGTGCCGCCAGGCTTGTCGTCGTTGCTCATTGGCTTCTCCCTGCCTGATTGCGCGGCCCATGGCGGGTGGACGCTGTGCTGCCGCAGGCCCGCCCAGGCATGCGTAAGACAGTCTAGCAAGCGCACTTTTTGCCGCCAAGGCAGCGTGCGGCGCCGGCAGGAGGCGATGGTTGGCAACCACACACATTCGCGGCTCAGGCAGTCGAACTACGTTCCGCAGATGATCGGAGTGCGGACAAAATTCCCGACACCCTGGGACTGCGCTTTCCGGTTCACGACATATCCTCGATGGGATCTCGTTGCGAGCGAATCTCCTCAGGACTGAGGACGATATAGCCCAGCGACTTCAGCAACTGCACCGCCTCCAGTTCTGCGTCCAGGTACACCGGCCGTTCCGGGCGGCGCGGGCGCGGCGCGGGGGGCAGCCACGCGGCGCTGGCTTGCACGGCGGGCGCTGCCTGGCCGTCAGACCATCGCGCGGTCAGGATGCGGCAATGCTCCAGGTTGGGCTTCCAGGCAACGTCCACGGCGGCATTGAACCTGGCGGTGCAAAGCCGCAAGCGCTTCAGCGCCTTCAGCCAGTTGATGAAGGCATCACGCTCCGGTGGCTGGTAGCCCTTCAGCAAGGTAGCCAGGCTGTCCTGCGCAGTGGCGCTGTCGGCCGCCTGGTCGTCTTCGAGCAGGGCTAGCTCAAGTGCCACGTGCTGGCGGCCGTCGTGGTCATAGATTGCGCAGTCGGCGTCCAGCACGCCTTCGCGCAGCAGCTCGCACAGCAGTACCCAGGCCCTTGGATTCTTGTCGAACCGGCCTTCGAGGGTCGGGTCGATCTGGCTGAGGATCTCCGGGATCGGGCGCGCCTCGCCTGACTGGATGGCCAGGGCGAATGCCATCGCGTTGTCTGACGGCCTGGCACCGCTTGCCAGCATCTGCAATGACGTTTCCCAGAGTTCGCGGATTTCTGCCGCGGTATCCACGGCATGCATCCATGCATAGTCCTCCAGCGCCGCGCACAGCCTGCGCGCAGGCCTGGCCAGCTGGCCGGCCAGCGTCCTGATAAACCCCGTGCAATGCGCGCAGCGGCATTCCAGCCGGCCCGCATGCAGGAAACCGGCGTACAGCCGTTCCTGGTGTCCGCAGTGTGCGCATTCGAGTGAAAAACCGCCTTGCCGTGCCGGCCGCTGCGAGGCCAGCAGCCCGTCGACCTGATAGTGCGCCAGTCCGTCGCAGCACGGGCAGATCCATTGCAGCTTGTGCGCGCCGTCCCGAGGCCGCGCGGCCCGGTCGAACTGGCGCTCGATGGCGCTGCGCGGAATTCCCTGCGCGCGCCCGACCACGTCTGCGCTGTAGCGCCAATAGCAGTACGAGTGGGCGGCAGCGGCCACCTCCGGAGAGAGGCGCTGCAGATCCGGCAGCAGGCGGGAGCTGTGCCGGATCTCGTCGGCCATCGCATCGATCAGCGCTGGCCCGTCCGGCATCACCGCCTCAAGGGCGGCGCGGCTCTGTTCCAGGAAATCGGGCACGAAGACCCGGCGGATATAGTCCTCGTTCTCGAGCCAGAACAAGTGGCCGGGGAGGGCTTCCAGTACATCAACCCCTTCCCTGACTTCCGACATGCCGGCGCAGGCGAGAAACGTGAACGGCTTACTGAACAGGAAAGCGTCTGTCATGTTGTCGTCAACGGAGAATCCCGCCCACGAGCTGGCAATATGCCTCGTGTGCGATGGGTCACCACCCCGTGACTCGGCCAAGCAAGCGCACGGAAAGCGCAATCCGGATGGCGCTTTCCGTTCCGGGGACTTCCCCCTTCTTGTTTTCAGATCCGTCGGACCTGTGCGGATTTTGCATCTGCCGCATTGGACAGCATAGGCGAACCTGACGCCTCGTTACAGAGGAATTCCTTTTCTTGACGTCCTCGTCCTACGGCCAGGGAGACCAGCCCGGGCGCTGTTGTCATCCTGATTCAATCGCTTTAGGACCCGCCTGGCCTTGTCCTCGCAATCTTCACCTTGCCTGTTGCCGTTGATCTCGTCGATCAGTGCGCCCGCGCTGCGGTCGATCACCTGGAGGAACAAGATGCCGGGCTCCCTGGCCAATGGCCGTCGTCAAATTCCAGCTCAAACGGCTCAGCGAGGGGCGTGTCACGGATCCACGCATCTCGCCCCTCACGGCGCCAGTGTTGCAGCACCTCGTGCCAGACGCGGCGCTATTGCGGATAGACGACGCAGAGGGCCGGTGCTCGGCATGTCGCAGGACACAATGGAGTGACCTGCGGTGGGTGCCTTTTCTGAACCCGCTACCTGCCAGTATTCTGTCTCGATGTGATCCTTTCGATCAAATAAATGATTGAACTAGTCAAATTCAGTCAGCTGCACTACACTCTGATGACATTTGATCGATTCGATCAAATGTTTGCTCGAAACATACAAGGCCGCATCCTCAGCGGCAGGAGACAACCATGCAGATTTCTATCAAACGCGCCATCGAGCGCGTGCCCGGCGGCATGATGATCGTGCCGCTGCTGATCGGTTCGCTCGTTGCCACGTTCGCGCCGGATGGGCCGAAGTTTTTTGGATCGTTTACCGGCGCGCTTTTTACCGGTGCCCTGCCCATCCTCGCGGTGTTCTATGTCTGCATGGGGGCAAGCATCAACATCAAAGCCACGCCTTACATTCTCAAGAAGGGCGGCGTGTTGTTCGGCACCAAGGTCGGCACGGCAATGGTGTTGGGCGTGATCATGGGGCACTTCCTGGGCGAGGCGCCGATCAGTGCCGGGATGTTTGCCGGCTTGTCGACGCTTGCCGTGGTGGCCGCGATGAACGACACCAACGGCGGCCTGTACATGGCGCTGATGGGCCAGTACGGCAAGCCTGAAGACGTGGGCGCCTACAGCATCATGTCGCTCGAGTCCGGACCGTTCCTGACGATGGTGACGCTGGGCGTGGCGGGTTTGTCCGCGTTCCCATGGCCGACGATGGTCGGCAGCATCCTTCCGCTCATGCTCGGCATGTTGCTGGGCAACCTGGATCGGGAGATGCGCGATTTCCTGGGTAAGGCCGTGCCGGTCATGATTCCCTTTTTCGCACTGGCGCTGGGCGCAGGCCTGGACCTGCACAAGGTCTGGCAGGCGGGCATGCTGGGCCTCGGCCTTGGTGTTGCCGTGGTGGCCGTCACCGGCTGCGCGCTGTACTTCGCTGACCGCCTCACCGGCGGCACGGGTGTGGCAGGTGTCGCAGCCGCCAGCACCGCCGGCAATGCCGCCGCCGTGCCGACGCTGGTAGCGGCGGCTAATCCGGTCTACGCAGAATCGGCCAAGAGCGCCACGATCCTGGTGGCCGCCTGCGTGGTGGTCACCGCCGTACTGACGCCATTGGTGACCGCCTGGATTGCCCGCCGCGTGGCGGGCAAGGAGGCCGAGGCGTTGGTGAGGACCGCCGCATGAGCTGGCTTATCATCGCCGACGACCTGTCAGGCGCTGCAGACTGCGCGATCGGCTACGCCATGTCTGGCGCCCGGACCGTCGTAACGCTGGAGGCGGCGCCTGCGGGCGCGGACCTGTCGCAGGCCGACGTAGTGGCTTGCGACGTCGACAGCCGCCGCATGGCGCCCCAGGAGGCGGCGGCGCGCAATCTCGAAGCCTGGCATCGCGGCCAGGGCGCCAGCCGGCGGCTGTACAAGAAGATCGATTCCACGTTGCGAGGCAACTGGGCTGCCGAAACCGCGGCGCTGGCGCCGCTGGCCGGCCTTGCCATCGTCGCGCCGGCCTTTCCGGCCACTGGCCGCACCACGGCCGGCGGCTGCATGTTCGTGAACGGCCAGCCGCTGGAAGACTCCGACATCTGGCGCCTGGAAGCGCTTACCGGACGTGCCGACCTTGTCGCGCTGCTGGCCGCGCGGGGGCTGCGGGCGACCCTGTTGCCGCTGGACACGGTGCGTGCGGGTGACGCGACCCTGCGGCTAACCATCGCCGGACTGGCGCGCGAAGGTGTGCGGGCGGTAGTCTGCGATGCGCAGACGGAGCAAGACCTGGCGGCGCTCGCCGCGGCCACGGCGCAGCTCGACGTCCCCGCATTCTGGGTCGGCTCGGGCGGCCTGGCTCGTGCGCTGGCTGCACCATGCCTGTTCGAGGGCGGTGCGCCGCAGCCGCTGCCTGCCCCTGAGGGCGGCCCGGTCTTGACGCTGGTCGGCAGCCTCTCGGGCATCTCCGGGCGACAGGCCGCTTGCCTGCGCGAACGCACCGGGATGCAGTCGCTGGTGGTTCCGCCGCGGATCTTGCGTGAAGGCGCGGGCCACGCTGACTGGGACGCCGCGCAGCAATCGATCACCGGATGCCTGCGGGCTGGCCGCGACCTGCTGGTCAGCATTGGTCGCGACGACGCGTTCGACCCGGGCGAAGGGCCGCGCCTGAGCGCCGCGCTGGCGCAATTGTCCCTGCCCGGCTTCCAGCATACGCGCGGCCTGATCGCCACCGGCGGCGAGACGGCCCGGGCCATGCTCTCGGCGGCCGGCATCGGCGCCCTGATGCTGCGGCGCGAAGTCGAGCCCGGTGTGCCCTTGTCCGACACCCCTGCGCTGCCCGGCGTGCCCGCGCGCCGCGTTGCTACTAAGGCCGGCGCATTCGGCTCCGAGGCCGCCCTGTGGCATGCCTGGCAGGCTATGACTGAATCCCGCGCGCCGTCAGCCTGACGGCGCGCCGCGCCACACTCGACAAGAGACACATCAATGAGCGACTACCTCCCCGTCATCGGTATCACCATGGGCGATGCCACAGGCATCGGCCCCGAAGTCATCGTCAAGAGCCTCGCGCATGACAGCGTTCGTGCGCAATGCCGCCCGCTCGTCATCGGCGACGCGCGCCGGCTGGAAGTGGCCGGCCGGCTCGTCGGCTCCCCGCTCAAGCTGCGCGCCATCCAGGCCCCGGAGGAAGCGCGCTTCCAGTCCGGCACCATCGACTGCATCGACCTGGGCCTGATCCCGGAAGGCCTGCCCTTCGGCAAGCTGTCCGCCGTCGCCGGTGATGCCGCCTTCCGCTACATCGAGCGCGCGGTGGCGCTGACCCGCGACGAGAAGATCGATGCGATCTGCACAGCGCCGCTGAACAAGGAAGCCCTGCACGCGGGGGGTCACAAGTTTCCCGGCCACACGGAAATGCTGGCGTACCTGACCGGCACCCCGGAGGTGTCGATGATGCTGGTGGCGCCGAAGCTGCGCGTGATCCACGTCACCACGCACATCGGCCTGCTCGACGCCATCCGCAAGATCGAGCCGGGGCTGGTCCAGCGCACCATTGAGCGCGGCCATCAGACGCTGCAGCGCGCTGGCATTGCATCGCCGCGCATCGGCGTGTGCGGCATCAATCCGCACGCCGGCGAGAACGGCCTGTTCGGCCACGGCGAGGAGGCGGAAAAAATCATCCCGGCGGTCGAGGCCTTGCGCGCGCGCGGCCGGGACGTGGAAGGTCCGCTGCCCGCCGACACGCTGTTCTATCGCGCCGGCCGCGGGGACTTCGATCTGGTGGTGGCGATGTACCACGACCAGGGCCATGGGCCGGTCAAGGTGCTCGGCCTGGAGGCCGGCGTCAACATCACGGTGGGCCTGCCGGTCATCCGCACGTCGGTTGATCACGGCACCGCCTTCGACATCGCCGGCAAGGGGATCGCCGACGAACGCAGCCTGCTGGAGGCGCTGCGCCAGGGCGCTGAGCTGGCCACGCGCCGCGCCTGAGCCATCGGCGCACGCCGGGGCTGCCGGCTCCTGTAAGATCGGGGATCGTTGAGGATCCCCCATTTTCATTTCGCCTGCCATGAAAGCCGCCGACCGCCGCCGCGCCATTCTCGAACTCGTGCTCTCGGGCGAGGTCGCCAATGTCGAACAGTTGACCGGCAGCCTCGGGGTATCCGTGGCCACGGTGCGCCGCGATCTGACCGCGTTGGCTCGCGAGGGTCGCATTGTGCGGACCTATGGCGGCGCCGCCGCGCTGATGCAGGTGGGCGGCCACGAGCCCGAGGCTTCGCTTGAGGAGCGCAAGTCGCTGCAGCGTGAGCAGAAGGAAGCCATTGCCCGCCTGGCGGCGAGCTTCGTGCAGGACGGCGACGCCGTGCTGCTCGATAGCGGCACCACGGCCGCCGCGCTGGCTCGGCAGCTGGGGGCGCGCGAGGACCTCCATGTCTATACCACCAACCTGCTGGCCGTCACCGCGCTCACCGGCCTGCCCGGCATCCGCGTGACGCTGATCGGCGGCGACGTGCGCCCCTCCAGCATGGGCACCTTCGGTCCGCTGGCCCAGGTAACGCTGTCGCGCATCAGCGTCGACAAGGCGTTCCTTGGCGCGGACGGCGTGGTTGCAGGCGTGGGGCTGTGCGAAGCCAGCGCGGAGCAGGCCTACCTGAAGGAGTGCATCGTCCGCCAGGCGGCCGATATCTTTGTGCTGGCCGACGCTACCAAGCTGGGCCGGGCACAGCAGCAGCACTGGACGCCGCTCGACCGCGCATGGACGTTGATTACCGATGCGGCGGCCACGGCCGAGCAGTTGGAACCGTTCCAGGCATTGAAGCAGGTACGTGTGGCGGTCGCCCCCGACTGATTCCCCGCGCGCAGCTGCTGCTGAGAAGCGCTAATTCTGCGAGCGACGCCCCGTCAGGTGATCGCGCCAAGCTGCCAGGGAACGAACTCGTTCTGGCCGTAACCGTGCAGTTCGCTCTTTGACCGCTGTCCCGAAGCCGTCGCCAGCATCAGGCGGAAGATCTCTTCCCCAAGCTCGTCGATCGTCTGCGAGCCATCGATCACGGTGCCGCAGTTGATGTCGATATCCTCCTGCTGGCGCTGCCACAAGGCAGTATTGGTGCCGAGCTTCAGGGACGGGGACGGTGCACAGCCATAGGCGGAGCCGCGCCCGGTGGTAAAGCAGATCAGGTTGGCGCCGCCGGCCACCTGCCCGGTCGCCGAGACCGGATCGTAGCCAGGGGTGTCCATGAAGACCAGGCCAGCCGCCTCCACCGGCTCTGCGTAGCGGTATACGTCGACCAGGTTGGTGGTGCCGCCCTTTGCCACGGCACCGAGCGATTTCTCCAGGATGGTGGTGAGCCCGCCCGCCTTGTTGCCGGCGGACGGGTTGTTGTCCAGGCTGGCGTTCATGCGCGTGCAGTAGGCTTCCCACCAGCGGATCCGGTCGAGCAGCTTGTGCCCGACTTCCGGCGAGACGGCACGGCGCGTCAGCAAATGCTCGGCGCCATAGATCTCCGGCGTCTCCGACAGGATGGCGGTACCCCCGTGCGCCACCAGCCGGTCGACGGCTGCGCCAAGCGCGGGATTGGCGCTGATGCCGGAATAGCCGTCGGAGCCGCCGCATTGCAGTCCGACCACCAGGTGGCTGGCATCGACGGGCTCGCGTCGCACCCGGTTGGCGTCGGTCAGCATCGCCTTGATCTGCTCGATGCCTGCCGCCACCGTACGGGCCGTGCCGCCGGTGGCCTGGATGGTCATGGTTTTCAGCGCGGCGCCGCGCGCCAGTCCCTCGCTGTCGAGCAGGCCGTCGATCTGGTTGGTTTCGCAGCCCAGCCCGACGATCAGCACGGCTGCAAAGTTGGGGTGGCGCGCATAGCCCGACAACGTGAGCCGCAGCAGCGCCAGGCCTTCGCCTTCGCCATCCACCGCGCAGCCTTGCCCGTGCGTCAGGGCCACTACGCCATCCACGTTCGGGTAGTCTGCCAGCGCATGCGGATTGAGCTCGCGCCGGAAATGCTCGGCGATGGCGCGTGCCGCGGTGGCCGAGCAATTGACGGAGGTAAGGATGCCGATGTAGTTGCGCGAGCCGACCCGCCCATCGGCGCGAACGATGCCCATGAATTGCGCGCGCTGCGCCGCGACCGGGGCAGGGCGCTTACCGGTGCCAAACGCGTAGTCGCGCTCGAACTCGCCGATGGCCAGGTTGTGGGTGTGGACGTGCTCGCCAGGCGCGACGGGGCGAGTGGTGAAGCCGATGACCTGTCCGTAGCGGCGCACTGGCGCGCCAGCCTCGAGTGCGCGCACTGCCAGCTTGTGCCCTGCGGGCACCAGGCCGCGTACCACCAGGCCTGCGCCGAGGCGCGCGCCTGCCACCAGTTGCGCACGCGCGATGACGACGTCGTCATCCGGATGCAGCCGTATGACGGGTTCGGCGGCGGTTGCTGCTTCCTGTTCCAGGACGACGCTCATGCTGCGGCCTCCAGATCGTGCGCGCCTTGCAGCGCGGCGCGTGTCGGCACGCCGTCGACCAGGCGCGGCAGCTGCCACGGGTTACGGTCGCGCAAGGCCGGTGGGAGCACGGAATCGGGATAGTTCTGGTAGCACACCGGGCGCAGGAAGCGCTCGATGGCAGCGCTGCCGACGGAGGTGCCGCGCGCATCGGTGGTAGCCGGGTAGGGGCCACCGTGGACGATGGCGTCGCTGACCTCCACGCCGGTCGGATAACCGTTGAAGAGCAAACGGCCGACCTTGCTTTCCAATAGCTCGATCAGCGCGGCGTGGTGATGGAGGTCACCGTCGTCGGCCATCAGCGTGGCCGTAAGCTGGCCGCGCATCCGTTCGGCAAAGGCCAGGAAGTCATTTTCGGAATCCAGCGCGACGATCACCGTCGACGGGCCGAATACCTCCTCCTCCAGCGGACGATTTTCCGCAAACAGCACGCTGCGATCTGCCTTCAGCAGATGTCCGCCAATGCGGCCGTCAGCTTGCTTTGACACCAGGACTTCCACGCCGAGGACTTCGCGCAAGCCGGCCAGCCCGCGCTGGAAATTCTCCCGGATGTCGGCGCCCAGCATGGGCTGCGGTTCGGCCAGCGCCAGTGCCGTGCCAAGTTCGGCGACGAACGCATCGAATGCCGGTGAGCGGATGCCAAGCACCACCCCCGGGTTGGTGCAGAGCTGGCCGCAGCCGAAGGTGACCGAGGCCGCCAGTTCGCGCGCAATCTGCGCGCCGCGCGCGGACAGTGCCGAGGGCATCAGGATCACCGGGTTCACGCTCGACATCTCCGCAAACACCGGAATCGGATCCGGCCTCGAGTGCGCCAGATCGAACAAAGCCCGGCCCGCAGCCAGTGATCCGGTAAAGCCTACTGCCTTGATGTGCGGCGTCCGTACCAGTGCCGCCCCGGCGGCTGCGGTGCCGAACACCATGTTGAAGACGCCCGCCTGCGCACCGCAGCGCGCGATCGCGCGTTCGATCGCATTGGCAACGTATTCAGACGTGACCATGTGGCCCGGATGCGCCTTCACCACCACCGGGCAGCCTGCTGCCAGCGCCGAAGCCGTGTCGCCGCCGGCCACCGAGAATGCGAGCGGGAAATTGCCTGCGCCGAAGACCGCCACCGGACCCACGCCGACGCGGTACTGCCGCAGGTCGGGTCGCGGCAGCGGCTGGCGCGCAGGCTGCGCGCGGTCGATGCGGACATCGAGGAAGTCGCCGCGCCGTACCGTGGCCGCGAACATGCGCAGCTGATTGCTGGTGCGCTTGCGCTCGCCTTCCAGCCGCGCCGGCGGCAGGGCGGTCTCGCGGCTGGCCGCCGCGATGAACGCCTGGTCCAGCGCATCGATTTCATCGGCAATGGTCTCCAGCAGCGCGGCGCGTTCGGCCGGGCTGGTGGCGCGCAATGCGGGGAAGGCCTGGTGCGCGGCCAGCGCGGCTGCTGCAACGTCGGCTTCGGTGGCTTCCTGGAAGCTGACCGGGTGCCGCTCGCCGGTCACGGCGTCGATGCTGAACAGCGGGGTGCCGGCAGCACGGCGTTCGCCGCCGATGTAGTGAAGTCCGAGGATGGTCATGTCAGGGTGTTTTGGTGCAGGGAATACGGGACACAGTCAGGCCGCCTCGGAGGAGCCAAGCCGCAACGTCGCGGTGCGGCGGGCCCGTGCGCCGATGCTCATCAGCAGCAGCACACCGACCACGCCCGCGATGGCCAGGGCCAGCATGCCCGCTTGCTGGCTATGGAATGCGGATTCGACCGCGGTCTTCAGCGTCGGCGCGATAAAGCCACCGAGATTGCCCAGCGCACCGATCAGGGCGATGCCGCTGGCCGCGGCGGTGCCACTCAGGTATGCGGTGGGCAGCGTCCAGAACAGCGGCTGGACCACGACAAAGCCGACGGTAGCCAGGCAGAACGCCATCAGCACGGGCGCCAGTTCGTGCCCCAGCGTCGACAGTGCGATGCCGGTGGCCGCCATGGCGAGCATGGCCATGGCGAATTCCCGTTGCTTGCCCCTGGCATCCGCGATGCCGGTGATCAGGCGCAGGGAAACCAGCGCGCACAGCCACGGAATCGCGGTGAGCAGGCCGACCTTGGCACCGATCGCTGTGCCGGTTAGCTCGGAAATACGCGTCGGCAGGTAGAAGATGACGCCGTAGACGCTGACCTGGATGGCGAAGTAGATGGCGACGAAACGCAGCACTTGCCAGCTGCCCAGCGCGCTCAGTGCGGTTGCCGGGCCATGCGCGGTCTTCTGGTTGTCTTCCGCGGCGATAGCGGCTTCGAGCGCAGTCTTCTCGTCGGCGTTCAGCCACTTGGCATCGCGCGGCTTGCTGACCAGGTAGAAGAAGGCGATCACGCCCACCACGGACGCCGCCAGGCCTTCGATGATGAACATCCATTGCCAGTTGCGCAGGCCCAGCTGGCCACCCATCACATCGAGCAGCAGCCCCGAGACCGGCCCGCCCAGCACCAGTGCCACCGGCAAGCCGAAGTAGTAGACGCCGAGCGCCTTGCCGCGCTGGCTGGCAGGGAACCAGTAGGTCGAGTACAGGATCACGCCCGGCGAGAAGCCCGCCTCGGCGACGCCAAGGATAAAGCGCAGCACGTAGAACGAGGTCTCGTCATGCGCGAACATCATGGCGGCCGACGCCAGCCCCCAGGTGACCATGATGCGGCTGAGCCAGACCCTGGCGCCGACCCGGTGCAGGATCAGGTTGCTGGGGATTTCGAAGACGGCATAGCCGATGAAGAAGATGCCGGCGCCAAGCGCATAGGCCGCGTTGCCGATATTGGAATCGACCATCAGGGCTTGCTTGACGAAGCCGACGTTGGAGCGGTCGAGCATCGACAGCGCGAACATCAGTGCAAGGAAAGGAGCGAGGCGCAGGCGGGCCTTGCTTACCGCGCTTGCGAGCGGATCTCGGTTGGCAGCTTGAGTCTGCATGGGTTGTCTCCGGTACGAAGCCGCGTGGCGCGGCCTCATGTCATGGATTGCGGCATCCCCGTCTTTTGCTTGCGCGAGGGTAGCTGCGGTGTTCAGGGCGGGGCGCCGTGGCGCCCGTTCAGAAATCGCCGTTCAGAAAGTGGTGTGGCCACGTGCGGCCAGGTTGGCCATCAGGGCGCGTACGCCGAACGTCCACGGAGCGATACGGTCGCTGCGGCCCACGCGGTTGACCAGGCTGCCGAGCTGGCGGCTGGAGATGGTGACAAGATCGCCATCCTTGTGGGTGAAGCCGCCGCCCGCGGTGTCGCGGTCTTCCACCGGCGCGAACAGCGTACCGAGGAACAGCATGGCGCCATCGGGATACTGGTGGGTCGCCCCCATTGCCTGCTCGGCCAGCTCCAGCGGGTCGCGCGTGATCTGGTCCATCGAGCTGGTGCCGGACAACACGAAGCCATCCAGGCCATCGACGCGCAGATCCACCGTCGCCCGCCGCACGTCGTCGAGCGAGAAGCTCTGGTCGAACAGGCGCAGGAACGGACCGATCGCGCAGGAGCCGTTATTGTCCTTGGCCTTGCCCAGCAGCAACGCACTGCGGCCCTCGAAGTCGCGCAGGTTGACGTCATTGCCCAGCGTGGCGCCGAGCACATCACCGCGGCTGTTGATGGCCAGCACGATCTCGGGTTCCGGATTGTTCCATGCCGAGCCGGGATGCAGGCCGATTTCCGTGCCGGTGCCAAGCGCCGAAAGCAGCGGTGCCTTGGTGAAGATCTCGGCGTCCGGGCCGATGCCCACCTCAAGGTATTGCGACCACATGCCATGCTCGATCAGCAAGGCCTTGAGTTCGCCCGCCTCGCGGGAACCCGGCCGGATCCGGGACAGGCGCTCGCCCACCAACGCCTGGATCCGGTTGCGGACCTCGGCGGCGCCTTGCGGGTCGCCCTTGGTCTGCTCTTCTATGACACGCTCGACCAGGCTGCCGGCAAAGGTCACGCCTGCCGCCTTGATCACCTGCAGGTCGCATGGCGCCAGCAGGCGGGCCACGCTGTCGCTGCCGCGCGGATCGGCCGTGTTGGCCAGCAGGTCGTCGAGCTTGCCGATCCAGCGGCCGGGCGTATTGTGCACGACCGTCACCGGGTCGCCCTGTTCGAGCAGGGTGCTCATGGTCGGAGCGACATCCGATATGTCGAATACCCCATCCGGCCGCAGGACCACGACAGCCGGGCCGGCCGGAGCGCCGTCACTGGCCGGGATCCATGCGCGGCCGACCAGCGTCCCCGCCAGCCCGTCGGCAGGAAGCGTTTGCGTTGCGCTGAGCGTGAGCGGCAATGCCATCGATTGTCTCCACCTGATGTTGTTGTCATGAGCGCCGCGACCACCGCGGCGTCGGGTGGAACTCTACGTGGCAGTCCCATAAACATCCAATCGATTATTGGGTAGAATCGATTCCGTTTAGTTATTGATTCAGCCGGGTTTACCCCCTTCATGGCCAGACAGACTGCTTCCGCCCCTTCCGCCGTGCTCGCCAAGCTGCGCTTCCGGCACCTGCAGCTGTTGGATGTGCTGGGACGCAGCCGCAACCTGCGCATCGCGGCCGAGCAATTGCATATCACCCAGCCGGCTGCCACGAAGATACTGAGCGATATTGAAGACACCCTGCAGGCCAGGCTGTTCGATCGCTTGCCAAGGGATATGCGCCCGACCGAATTGGGCGAGTTCGCGCTGCGCTACGCGTCGACGGCGCTGGCCGAGCTCGGCAAGTTTGTGAGCGAGCTGGAAGCGCTACGGGCCGGCGGGCACGGCCACCTCACCGTTGGCGCGATTTCGGCGTCGGCCGCGCAGGTGGTGACCACGGCGATCCGCGAGATCCTGCAGCAGCGCCCGCGGCTGGTCGTCAAGCTGATCGAGCAGAGCAGTGACCAGCTCGCCGTCTGGCTGGAAGACCGGAAGCTGGATATCATGGTCGGGCGTCTGACCGAGCCACGGCACCAGGCGATCTTCGATTTCGAGGCACTGTCGCCAGAGCCGGTATGGGTCGTCTGCCGGCCGGGACATCCCCTGCTGGACAGGCCCAGGCTGGAAATTGCCGACATCGGCGCATGGCCGTGGATCCTTTACCCGCAGCTCACCGCCATCCGGCAACTGTTCGATGAAACCATTGCGGCGGCAGGCATCCAGGGCCTGGTCGGCATGGTGGAAACACCGTCAATCTTTTCCACCCTGGAACTGCTGCAGGCGACGGATATGCTTTCGCTGCAGCCGCGCGCCGTGGTCGAGCGCTTCGTCGCGGAAGGCATGCTGGCGCACGTGCCGGTGCCGATCCGGCGCGCCATGTCGAGCTACGGCATTGTCACCCGCAAGAATGAGCTGCCGTCGGAGGCCATGCTGCAGTTCATGGCGGCGCTACGGGCGGCGGCCCGGTGAGACGGCACGGGGATCGGAGATAGCAGGCGGGTCGGATGCGCTGGCCCGGTGTAGACGTGAATATTGCTCCCTGCGTATTCGACATGTCTGTGGCCCTCGAAAGCGGCAACGGACCGTCATCAGCCAGGGCCCATGCACGCACCAAGTTCGCTCAGCAGGTGAGCGAGGCTGGCCTGGCTGCCGGTCTCGGTCTTGTTGAAGATCGCCTTGAGCTGGCTGCGGGCAGTCTCGTGGCGGATGCCGAGCCGCGCGCAGGCTTCGGGCAGCCCGATGCCCGCGGTGAGCACGGTCGCCAGTCGAACCTCGGATGCGGTGAGGCCATACAGTTCGCGTAGCACGCCCGCCAGCAGGGGCTGGGGCGGAGCAGCGCCGACCTCGCGGACTGCAACCAGGGCGGCGGGGCGCTGCCATCGGCTGGCCAGGCGATGGGCCGGCGGCAGCGGCAGCACGATGACGCTTGCGCTGTGCCCGCTGCCGTCACGGGCATGCGCGGCCTGGGCCGGCATGGCCGCTTCAGGGCTGCAGGCCGCAGCCAGCATCTCCCGGAACGGCCGGCTCAGGCACCAGTCGTCATGGCACGCCCGGGCTCCGGGCTCACCCTGCTTGCCCGGCAACAGCCGCCTCACCCAGTGTTCGCCACGGGCATTGCTGAGCAGCACCTTGCCGTCGGGCGCGACGACGATCAGGCCAAAGGGGAGTCGTTCCAGCACTTGCGCAGACAGTTCACCGAGCATGGTGACGTCCAGCGTGCGCTCGCGCAGGCTCAGTGCCTGACGCAGGTGCGGGATGGCCCAGCCTAGCCGGCGCGCGTCGTCAGCGTGGAACGGTTGTTGTCCGAGCGGCTTTTGCAGCGACAAATAGATTTCGCGGTGCGGCTTGCGCTCGACCAGGCAGCCCATGACGGAACTCAGATTGAACCCGTGCATGAACTCGCTATAAAAGGGCAGCCGGCTCATATTTGCCAGGCCCAGGTCGCGCGAATCGATATACCAGTCACCCACCGCCATCTGGCGCGTGTATGTCCGCGACGGGTCCTCGGCCTGGTAGTGGTCGTTGTAGGCGTCGACCAGTTCCTGGTTCAGGGCATGGATCTCGCTGACCCGCAACCGCTGGCTGAGCGCGTCGAACTCCACCAGCGCGGCGTGCATGCTTTCACTGGCATCGCGCAGCAGGGCCAGGCTGGACTGCCAGGCGGTTTCGTCAAGGATGCCCTCGTACAGACCTCGTATGGTCTGATGCATCACTTCTTCTTTCATCGCGCTCCCCCTGGGCGCCTGCGCCGCGCACCTGCCGGGGGGTTTACCCCGCGCGGCCTGATTGCCCGCCTTGCTCTGTCTGACTTGTCCCCCATTCGGGGGGATAGAAGGACAATACGAGATCCGCCACGCCCGTACTTGCGGTTTCTTGCGAATAATTCTGGGGAGCAGGCTTGTGCGTCGGCTGTCAGGTCAGGCTTGCCTGGCTTGCACATGCGCATTGCGGCGGAAATCGCTTGGCGATGCCCCGCTGAACTTGCGGAAGGCAGCGAAGAATTGTGTGTAGGAATCGAACCCGCTTGCGGCCGCCACATCGGACAGGGACATATCGGGGTGGCGCCGTATCAGTTTGCGCGCATACTCGACGCGGCAACTCAGCACGTATTGCCAAAGGCTGACCTGGCGCGTCTTGCGGAACATCCGGCACAGGTGGAAGGGGCTGATATGAACCGCGGCGGCGATCGCGTCGATGGTGAGCGGCTGAGACAGGTGGGCGAGGATGAAATCGTCCAGCCGCGCCAGCGTGTGCCTGGACAAAAGGCCCCGTTGCCCTGCCAGAGCGCTTGCGTCCTGCCTCCCGCCGCCGTAGAGGAGGCCCACGCGCAGGCTGATGGCCAGCAGCAAGGATTGGTCGAGCAGGCTTCCGCCCACGCTGCCGCCCCGGACATGGGCGTCCAGCGCCAGCACCAGTTGCACCAGGCCATTGTCGGCGCCGCCGGCGAAGTCCGAGCGCAGCTCGGGCGCGCTGCGTTCGTGCGTCTGTTCATGCGCCAGGACAACGGCATCGGGTCGCACGGAAAAATAGATGGCATCCAGCGGGGCTGACCAGGCGCTGGAAAGCGCATCGCCTGCGGCGCGAAAATAGACCTGGTTTGGCGCCATCGCCCCGTCCAGGCGCCGCCCGTTGACGTGCCAGCGGATCGCGACGGGATGCCGGCCGATCGGGACGGCCAGGCAGTGCACGGGCATGACCGTGGTGTCCAGGGCGCCGGCGGGCAGCAGGTGGCGCTCCAGTACAAAGCCGTCCCAGTGGGAAGTCGCGCTGCCATAGCGCGGCGTGGTAGGGATCGCTGGCATGGTGCCGCCGGCCGTTGTTGCCAGCAACTGGGTGCGTGGAGGAGCCTGGCCCATGGTTGGCGCGGGTCAACCCGTTCCCAACATCGCGGGCAAGGCGAGATATACGGTATTTTTCATCTTTTTGTACCGTCACCTTTCGCTACTGCCTTGGCGGCAGGTCGTGCGCTATGTGTGGAGCGAGTATATACAGCTTGTGGTCGCTTTAGCGGTTTGGTGGCGTTCCAGCAAACTGCCGCTTCCGACCCTGAGCAGCCTCTCGACTACTGCAGGGGGCGGCTTCGGCAGTCGAGGGGGCCGGGCCTTGCAGCAAATTGCCAACAGTCTGGGCGGCCCGGTTTCGAGTTCAACCCTTCTTTTGCCGGATCAACTGCATCAGCTCCTCGCGGTCTGCTTCCAGAATGGACCGGACCGACGTTGAGGGCCGGCGCCTGGCTCGATCCATGAAGGCTTCCGGCAGGAAGTAGTCCGACAGCGCGTCCATGCGTTTCGGCCCGAGGCGGTTGCCCAACCACTCGGCCACATCGCTATCGAAGAACGGGAAGTTCTTCTTCGAAGGCCGATGCACGGCGATCGCCCTCAACTTCGTGGTGTTGATGATGTCTGATACGTCGCCGTCGAAGCTGAGCACCTCCGCCACATAAAAGTCCACGTGAGGAGCCTGGTCAGGAGTGACGGAGGTCAAGGCATCCAGGGCGCGAGGAATGTACATGTCCCAAGCGCAGTTTCTGATCAGCGCGAGGGGATCGGCATGGTTCTGGATGGAATTGAGCTTCCTGGAGATCCTTGATCGGTTGCCGCGAAGCAGGATGTCACCGCAGACGATCAGCTCCCGTAGCATGATTGTGGACAGTTCTTCGTGCATGTACTCGACCAACTGCGCCAGCTTGTGCTCCTTGGCCTTGTTGGAACTCAGCTCGATGATCTGGCTCCGAACCAGGATCGCCTCCATCAGATCGAGCTGGTCCTCCAGGCCGGCGAAAAGCCCAGCCTTCAGGTTCCGTTCGAATTCCGCCATCAGGCCGGTGGCAAAATTCTCTGCACTCTCACGGAACTCCGCGCGGAAGCGCCGACCCCATTCCGCAGTCAGCTTGCTGCCGGAGGACGACAGCGCATGGATCGCGGCTACTGACTCTTTGCATCTGGCGACCGTCTCATCATTCCAGGACCGGAGCGACTCCCACAGATACAGATAGGGGTTGAGCTGTTGCAGCCTTGGTCCGATCTGGTTGATCAGATCAGCCCGGTTCAACGCTTCCGGAGACGGGTTGTCCTGGTAGGCGATCTTGCGAATATAGGTGGCCGCATTGGAGTCTACGAACATGGCCGAGCCGCCGTGAAAGCCCATTGGCCCGGATTGCGAGACAAATGGCGCGTCCATCAGCCATAGCGATTTCCCGCGGAATACAGACGTCGCAACGCCGGCGGGGCCTAGTGTCCGATCCAGCAGCTTGATGGATCCGGCGTTGCTCTCCTCCGCAAAGATGATCTGCCATTCTTCCAAGGCGGCCGCGTTCTTCTCGAACCGGCGGTGGGCTTCCAGCGCATTGGGAGCCGAACAGATTTCCTGCACCAGTTGCTGGTCGGAGAGTTGTTGGGACGGTGTTGGTTCGGGAGATGCGGACATTGGGGAGGTCGGGAAGAGGTGACTGGCGGTCATCAGAACCGTTCCTTGCACAGAGTCTTCAGCGTGCGCACAAAAGTCGCCATGGTAGGTGAGTCACCCGCACCCTGGCGCCGGTAAAGCGCCACCGGCGGCAGCGGCCACTCCAGGTCGCAGGGCACGCTGGCCACGTGCGCGCGGGTGGACAGATCGTGCGCCACGTCGGCAGGCACGATGGCCACCATCGACGGGTTGCGCTCGATCATGCGGCCGACGATCTTGAGCGAATGGGTTTCGATGGCCGGCACCGGTGGCTCTTCGCCCACGTGCAGGAACAGGTCCAGCACCGAGGCACCCAGCGCCGTTCCCGCGGGCGGCAGGACCCAGTCCATGGTGGCGAGCTCGTGCCAGTCCAGCGCGCGCTTGCCCAGATGCCTGGCAGTCTTGAGGTGGCACACCAGCGCGGGGCGCTGGCGGAACAGGATGTCGCAGCGCAGGTCACGCACCTGTGCCGCGCCGCGCGCGCGTGCCACCACGCCTTCGAGCCTGTGCTCGCGAAGCAGCGCCAGCAGGCGGTCGCTACTGGCTTCCTCCACCGAGAACACGAACGGCCCGACCTGCTCGCGCGTGTGCGAGAGCGTGTCGCACAGCAACTGGCCGGACAGGTAGTGGATCACGCCGATGCTGAGCCGCTCGGTGAAGCCCAGGCGGGCTGCGGCCATGTCGTTGGCCCAGTCCTGCAGGTCGACCAGCAGGCGCGATGCGCGCGAGATCGCGATGCGCCCCACCGGCGTGGGCGTGACGCCACCGCGTTGCCGCGTGAACAGAGCAGTGCCCATCATGGATTCGACCTCGGCCAGCATCTGCGTCAAGTAGGGCTGGGTCACCCCCCATTCCTGCGCCACGCGGGAAAGCGAGCCGTACTCGCTCAGCGCGACCAGCAGGTTGAGCTGGCGCGCCTTCAGGCGTGAGCGCATGCGGCCCAGCGTTTCAAGGGCCAGGGCGGTGAGTCGGTCGGGCATAAGTATTTACTTATCCTGGTATCAAGATATCTGCCAATACGTTTATGCCAGATCACTACAGTAGTGTCTAGACATCCGTCACTCACACACCACAGGAGCCCCCTAGATGCCTGTCATCGATGTCCACACCCACATCTTCACAAAGCCCTGGCTGGAGCTGCTCAAGCGCAAGGGCGGCCTCTACAACATCCAGCAGCGCCCCGACGGCCAGCACGAGGTATTCCGTGGCGACACGCCCGTGGTCATCCCACAGAAAGGACACTTCGACTACGATCTGCGCATCCAGCACATGGACGCGGCCGGCATCGATATCTCAGTCATGTCGCTGACTTGCCCCAATGTGTTCTGGGGCGACGAGGAAACCAGCTGCGAAGCGGCGCGCGAATCCAACGATTCGCTGGCGCAGGCGCAGGCCGATCACCCGAGCCGGCTGCGTTGGTTCACGTCGCTGCCGTGGGAATACCCGCAGCGCGCGCTCGACGAGCTCAAGCGCACCTGCGACAACGGTGCGAGCGGCGTCATGGTGCTGGCCAACATCGCCGGCCGCAGCCTGACCGACCCGGCCTTCGCACCCATCTGGGCCGAAATCGACCGCCGCGCGCTGCCGGTGCTGGTGCACCCCACCGACCCGCCGGGCGCCGACCTGATGGACATGACCAAGTTCGACCTGAGCTGGTCGGTGGGCTTCATGTTCGACACCACGCTCGCCATCACGCGCATGATCTTCGAGGGCTTCTTCGACCAATACCCCAACCTCAAGATCATCGCCTCGCATGCGGGCGGTGCGTTGCCCTACCTGGCCGGCCGTTTCGGGAAGGGCCACGAGGTCGAAATCCCCCAGCGGCGCAAGATGCAGCGCACGCCCATCGACTACCTGCGCCACATCCACTACGACTGCATCTCGTACAGTCCGGCTTCGCTGGAGTTCCTGATCTCGGTCGTCGGCGCCGACCGGGTGATGTTCGGCACCGACTGGCCGCACCAGGTTCACGACACGCGCGGGTCCTTCGCCAATACCGAGCGGCTGTCCGCCGCGCAGCGCGACGCCGTGCGTTCGGGCAATGCCATGCGAGTATTCGGTTTCTGATCGACTTCGGCTGACCAAGGAGACTCTCAGCATGTTGAAGCGACGCGTTTTCAATCGGGTGGCTGCAACCATGGCGCTGGCCGCCGCGCTGCCCATGGGCGCCCTTGCCCAGGACAAGCCCCCCCTCAAGCTGCTGGTCGGCTTCGCGCCCGGCGGCTCGGTCGATGTCGTGGCGCGGCTGCTGGCCGAGCGCCTGCGCCTGCCGCTCGGCCAGCAGGTGATCGTCGAGAACAAGCCCGGAGCCGGCGGTCGCCTGGTGCTTGGGGAAGCAAAGCGCGCGCCGGCCGACGGCAACACGCTGGTCATTTCACCCAGCGGCGCGTTGGTGATCTCGCCATGGCTATACCACCTCAACTACGACCCGGTGAAGGACTTCACGCCCATCGCGCGCGTGGTGACCTTCGACTTCGCGGTGACGGCGGGTCCGGCGGCGCCGGCCGGCGACATCCGCGCGGTGCTGAACTGGCTCAAGGCCAACCCGGCCCGCGCCAACTACGGCACTTCGGGCGCAGGCACCGTGCCGCACTTTGCGGGCGTGCTGCTGTCGCAGGCCTCAGGCGTGCCGCTCACGCACGTTGCCTACAAGGGCGGCGCGCCGGCAGTGTCCGATCTGCTGGGCGGACAGATTCCCATCATGGTGGACACGATATCGGAGACCATCGAGCATCACCGCGCGGGCCGCCTGCGCATCCTCGCGGTCACGGGTAACGCGCGATCGCCGGCGCTGCCCGACGTGGCCACGCTCAAGGAGTCCGGAATCGACGCCACAGCTGAGGCCTTCGTCGGCCTGTTCGCCCCGGCAGGCCTGCCGGCCGACAAGGTCAAGCGCCTGTCCGACGCGATCGCCGAAGTGCTCAAGGCGCCCGATCTCCAGGCGCGCATCCGCGAGATCGGCCTGAATGCGAACTACGCCGGCCCGCAGCAACTCGGCGAGACCCAGGTCGCCGACCTCAGGCGCTGGGAGCGGCCCATCAAGGCATCGGGCTACAAGGCCGAATGATGTTGCCGCCGTGCAGCATGCAGGGGCTGGCCGCGCTCGTGGGCCGGCCGGTCCCGCACAGGCGGGTCAATCGTTTCCTTCAGTCCGAGTCGAGCCGGCGACTGGAACGTAAAGCGCAACAGGGCTGACCGCCAGGTGATTGGCATATCCACCGTTATCAGTGCGATGCATGATGGCCTGTCGGCCGACGCATGACCTGAATTTCCGGCCCAGTACGGCATTCGCAGGAACTTGCTACATTGCTGACTGCTGGCGAAAACAGCCCCCTGCTGCTGCCGCGCTCACCGCAAACCGACAAACCAAGGAGACATCGAATGCACACCGCACTTCAACTTCGTTCGCAAATCAAGAGCAGCGGTGAACTCGAGCTGTCGCTAGACAGCATCGACACGCCGCACCCTGGTCCGGATGAAGTGCTCATTCGCATTGAAGCCTCCCCCCTCAACCCGTCCGATCTCGGCCTGCTGTTCGGTGCGGCCGACATGAGCACGGCCAAGGCCAGCGGCACGGCCGAGCGCCCCATCGTCACCGCGCGCGTTCCGGAAGGCGCGATGCGCAGCATGGCGGGCCGCCTGGATGCGTCCATGCCGGTTGGCAATGAGGGCGCGGGCGTGGTCGTCGATGCAGGCTCGTCCCCTGCGGCGCAAGCCTTGATGGGCAAGACCGTGGCTGTCATCGGCGGCGCGATGTACGCGCAGTACCGCTGCATTTCCGCGGACCAGTGCCTGGTCCTGCCCGAAGGCGCCACGCCTGCTGACGGCGCGTCGTCATTCGTCAACCCGCTCACCGCACTGGGCATGGTCGAGACCATGCGCCTCGAAGGACATAGCGCCCTGGTGCACACCGCCGCGGCCTCCAACCTGGGCCAGATGCTCAATCAGATCTGTCTCAAGGATGGCATCAAGCTGGTGAACATCGTGCGCAAGCAAGAGCAGGCGGACCTGCTCAAGGCACAAGGTGCGGTCCACGTCTGCAACGCCGCGTCGCCCACGTTCATGCAGGACCTCACCGAGGCACTCGTCGCCACTGGCGCAACGATCGCGTTCGACGCCACGGGCGGCGGCAAGCTCGGCGGCCAGATCCTCACCTGCATGGAAGCGGCCTTGAACAAGACGGCCCGCGAATACAGCCGCTATGGCTCGACCACCCACAAGCAGGTCTATCTCTACGGCGGCCTGGACACAAGCCCGACCGAGTTCAACCGCAACTTCGGCATGGCGTGGGGCATGGGCGGCTGGCTGCTGTTCCCGTTCCTGCAGAAGATCGGGCGCGAGCGGGCCAACGCGCTGAAGCAACGCGTGATGGCGGAGCTGAAGACCACCTTTGCCAGCCACTACTCGAAAGAGATCTCGCTGGCCGAGGTGCTGGACCTGGACGTGATCGCCGTCTACAACAAGCGCGCGACGGGGGAGAAGTACCTGATCAACCCGAACAAGGGCCTGGCCGGATAAGTCACCGTGGGGCGCCTTGCGCGCCCACACCCGTGTCAAGAATCAGCCGCTGCGCCACAGCCGGCGGCGCGGCGCTGCCGGCCGGCAATGGGAGGGCGCTTTCCAGTTCCGCGGCGGTGTGGCAGCTCATCCAGGTGCTGCCCTGGCAGTCATCGCGCACCAGCACGCGCAGGGGCAAGTCCAGCGCAACGCTGGGTGCGGCGAGCATCAATGGCGTTCCCCGCCTGGCGTTGTCATAGATCAGCACCTGCGTCGCCGGCATTGCCAGCCCGGCGTTGCGTGCAGGCTATGATTTTGCGGGCGCGACGGACGCGCCCTCGATTCCGTGACGCCTGAGAGCGTCCGAAACGAAGCAGGAGGCCTTCATCTGCTCGACGAACCGCCGTAGCCATTCCACGGCTTCAGCGCTGCGGGCTATGGGGAGGCCCATGGCTTGCTGTATGACCATAAACCGGCCCGGCAACAACCTCAGGCCCGCAGTGCGCTTGGCATCTGCTTCCAATTGCTGTCGCACCCCTGCAGCCACGTCCGCGCTTTGCTCCAGGAATGTTTGCACAACGGCCGGGGACGTCGGCGCGCGCACGATGTGTGCATGTTGCAGCGTACGAGTGAGATAAAGATCGTAGGCGCTCCCTTTTCCTACCACGACACGGCGTCCGGCAAGATCGACCTCTTCGTTGGCCTTGACGGTGGATTCCTCCTTCACCAAATACGCGCCTTCGATCAGCACGTAGGGTTCGGAGAATGCGATGCCGGCCCCCCGGACCGGGTCGACGGCAAAGAATCCGAAGTCCGCCTGTTCGGCCGTGACGGCATCGACCGACTTCCCCGCTGAGTCAAATACGACAAGTTCAAGCGGAACACCCAGGCAACTGGCAAGCTCACGGGCGAGGTCCACTGAAACGCCGAATGGATTGCCGCCGGCATCGAGGTTTGCCAGGATAGGGTTGCCTACGTTGATGGATGCGCGAAGGATTCCCGTCGGCGCAAGCTCCGCTGCGAGCCTTGCATATTGACTTGTCATGATGCTTCCGGCGTGTGCCATTTCAGTTCGTCTTTGCGTTGGCATGTCGATCCAGTAGCGCCTTCACCGCTGGATCCATGGCAATGCCCTTTTCGCGCTGACGCGCCAGCTTGTCGAGTTCGATCTCTCCGGGAACAATGACGGGCTTGCCAGGCTCCGCGGGTGCGCTACCGTGGAGGATCGCCGCAAAGTCTTGCATGCGGGCAGCCAGCCATTGGGCCGATCCCAGTCGCCGGGTATCAACCAGGATAAAGAAATGGCCCAGGTTCTGGGGCTGGTCGGGTGCATCGACCCACGACTTGACGTGAGTCAGGTACGCCGCATCCGACAGCAGTCCTGCGAAAAGATCGACCATCAGTGCCAGCCCATAGCCCTTGTGCCCGCCAATCGGAAGCAGGAAGCCATCGAGGGCAGCCTTGGGATCGGTGGTCCGTCGTCCTTGCGCGTCGGTAGCCCATGAATCCGGGATGGATTGTCCTGCCTTGAGCGCATTGCGAATCTTGGCGCGTGCGGCCACGCTCATGGCCATGTCCAGCAGGAAGTGGCGGCCGTCATGCCCCGGTACGCCGAAACCCAGCGGGCTGTTGCCCAGGCGTGCGTCGCTTCCACCCCATGGCGCGATGGTCGTCGTGGCGTTGCTGCCAATCATGCTGGCGAATCCTGCTTCCGCCGCAATGTAGCTGTACGGTGAAACTGGCCCGAAATGATTGCTGCCCCGGACGAAGGCCATGCCGATGCCGAATTCTTCGGCGACTTCCATGGCGGCGCGCAGCGCCTTCATGCCAGCGAGCGGGCCGACTGCGTTGCCACCATCGACCTTCACCAGCGCTGGCGCGGCGCGCTCGACTGTAATGGTGGGGCGTGCCGAGATACCGCCGGACTGGAGCCGTTCGCCATAGGATTCAATGCGAGACAGTCCATGGGTGCTGAGCCCGAAGAGGTCTGCAAGTACCAGGATGTCAATGACATCGATGGCGTCCCCTTCGGTCAGGCCCAGGCCCTGGAACGCGCGCACTCCGAGCTGGCGGAGTTCGGCTTCGGATACAGTGATTCGATCTTGTTGCATGCTGGATATTCTCGGAAGACTTAGTTTGCCTGGATTCCCGCGCTGCGGATGACGGTGCCCCAGCGTTGTTGCTCGGCACGAATGAATGACGCAAATTCGGCGCTGCCCGCGCCGACAGGCGTGCTTGCGTCCTCGGCAAGTCGTTGTCGCACCAGCGGGGTGGCCAGGGCCTTGACTGCCTCGGCATGCAGGCGGCTGACCACCGGCGTTGGCGTGCGCGCTGGCGCCATCAGCCCAAACCATTGCGAGCTTTCAAATCCCGGGTGGCCTTCCTCGGCAATGGTGGGAACGTTGGGAATCGGCGCGAGGCGCTGTGACGATCCAACGGCGAGGATGCGCAGCTTGCCCGCCTTGGCGTGTTGCAGGATCCCCGCCAGGCCCGCCGATGCGGCGTCGATGTTTCCGGCGAGCAAGTCGGAAATCTGGGCGCCGGTGCCCTTGTATGGCACGTGCACAAGATCGATATGCGCAGTCTGCTTGAGCATCTCGAAGGCAACGTTGCCAGCGCTTCCGTTGCCCGCCGATCCATAGGTCATGGCACCAGGCTTCGTCTTGGCCTGGGCGATGAATGCCTTGATGGAATCGCTATGGACGGTAGGCCCCACCGCGAACACCATCGGCACTTTCGCCAGCAAAGTCACCGGCGTGAAGTCCTTCAGAGGATCGTAGGGAAGCTTGCGCATCATGGCGGGATTGACGGCAAGCGTGCCAACGTGGCCGAGAACCAGTGTGTATCCGTCAGGCGCTGCGCGTGCGGTCTCCTGCATGGCGATGACACCCTGGCCGCCGCCCTTGTTGTCCACCACGATCTGTTGGCCCAGATTCTTCGACATCTCTGCCGCGATGACGCGGGCAATGGCGTCCGAGCTTCCGCCGGGCCCATACGGGACAATCAGCCGGATCGGCCTGGCGGGTGTCCAGGTCTGCGCCTGTGCGGGAATCAGTGCAGTGGCTAGCGGGATCGCGAGGGCGGCTAGGGCGTTACGGCGCGACATGCGCCGTAACGGCTCTTGTACTTTGTTGGGCATTGTGTCTCCTGCTTGGTCAGGACAGTGTTTCGTTCCATCCATAGGGCGAATGATCACGCTGACCGGATTCCAGTGTAAAGTGCAAAGATCACAAGTATTCTTGCGTATGACACATGAATTTCGATTTGGCGGACTTGCGAGCGTTCCTGGCCGTAGCCGATCTGGGCAGCTTCAAGGCGGCATCCGATGCGATGTTCCTGTCGCAGTCGGCACTGTCGCGTCGCGTCGATAAACTGGAAGAAGCGCTTGGCGTCGCGCTGTTCACGCGGACCACCCGGAAAGTCGAATTGACTACCCTGGGCCGCATGTTTGTGCACAAGGCGCGAAACGTCATCAACGAGCTGGAAGAGGCCATGCTCGGCATCCAGACCGTTGCCGATCGGCTGTCGGGCGAGGTGACGCTTGCATGCGTACCGTCTGCGGTCGGGCATTTCCTGCCCTCTGTCGTGGGGCCGTATCACGAGCGCTATCCGGGGATACGGATCCGCATCATTGACGAGTCTTCCGGGGATGTCCTTCTCGCGGTCACGCGCGGCGATGCGGATTTCGGCCTGACCTATATCGGGACGCAGGAGCCTGACATCGATTTCTGCCCCTTGATTGAAGAGGCGTTCGTTGTCGCCTGTCGCAAGGGGCATCCGCTGGCGACGCGAAGAAGCGTCAAATGGAAAGACCTTGAAGGCTTTGACTACATTACGCTCGCGCAAGGCAGCGGCAACCGCTTCCTGATCGACCAGGCCCTTGCGCGGCTGCCGGTAAGACCGCGATGGTACTGCGAGGTAAATCATGTTCCCGCCTTGGTAAGCCTGGTCCAGGCCGACCTGGGAATCGGTGTTGTGCCTCGAATGGCTTTGCCGCCGAAGTCCAGCAGTGGTCTGCTTGCGATCCCGCTGACTGACCCAGTGATAACTCGAACGTTGGGATTGATCTCGCGACGAGGACGCCCGTTGGCGCCGGCCGCTCAGTTTCTCTTTGACATGCTTATCCGAAGAGGAACAGCGAAACCCTAGGCGCGTGGCACGAAGTTACTGCCGTGTCAGTGACCACCGGTGTCAGAGCACCCATGGTCACTCGGGAAGGAAGCGATGATCGACCGAGAATGGCCGACCCCAGGCACGTCCGGGCGCAGTTTGGCCTTGACGCCATCCACGTTCAGGCCCCCGACGTGATCCATGTGCATATGCGTAATCACGATGTCGGTGATCGCAGCCAGGCCTCGACCGTCGCACGTCTTGTGCAACCATCGTTGCAACCGATTGTAGGCAGCGGGGGCGAACGCCAGTAGCATCGCGAAGGCCCTCAGTATGTTGACCGAACGGCAACAATTGCTCCTGCGTCAGTACGAGCGCATGCGGAAATATCACGAACGCATCCACGCCATGCGTGGCATGCAGATTTACAGACGCGCCGAATCACGCGTGATTGACCCGATCGCACCAGGCGGGCCGGAAGCCGGGAAGCTGCCGGCCCGCTTCTTATTTCGACGCTGGGTAGGCTTCAGGCGGCCCGGTGAACCTCCGCCGCCACCCCGGCCAGCATGAGGTCGAGGTTCTGCACTGCCGCCCCCGAAGCACCCTTGCCGAGGTTGTCGAACACCGCTGCCAACAGCACTTGCCCGTGCTCGCAGTTGGCGAACACGCCCAGGCGCAGGTCGTTGGTGCCGTTCAGTGCCTGCGGGTCGAGGTGAGTGGCGGCGGCCGATTCGGCTAGCGGCATCACCTCGACATGGCGGGCGTTGGCGTAGTGGTCGAGCAGGCAGGCGTGCAGCCTGCCGACGTCCGTGCCGGGTGCCAGCAGGTCCAACTCCAGCGCCACCGTCAGTACGATACCTTGCCGGAAGGCGCCGTAGGCCGGCACGAAGGCGGGGCGCCGTGCCAGGCTCGCGTGCTGCTGGATTTCAGGCGTGTGCTTGTGCGCCAGGTCCAGGCCATAGACCTGGAAGGGCAGGGCCCGGGTGGCCTCCGGTCCCTCGTAGGTATCGACGGCGATGCGGCCGCCACCCGAATAACCCGACACCGCATGGATGGCGATGGGGTAGTCGTGCGGCAGCAGGCCGGCCTCCGCCAGGGGGCGCAACAGGCCGATCGCCCCGGTGGGATAGCAGCCCGGATTGCTGACGCGCAGCGCGCCCGCGATGCGCTGCGCCTGGCCGGCGGTCATCTCGGGAAAGCCGTAGGTCCAGCCGGGCTGCGTGCGGTGTGCCGAACTGGCGTCGATCACACGCACCGCAGAGTTGACGATGGACGCCACCGCCTCGCGTGCGGCGGAGTCCGGCAGGCACAGGATGGCGATGTCGCAGCCGTTGATGGCGTCGGCGCGGGCGCGCGCATCCTTGCGCTGGCCGGCGGGCAGTGTCAGCAGGCGCAGATCGTCGCGTCCGCGCAGGCGCTCGTGGATCTGAAGGCCGGTGGTGCCCTGGTCGCCGTCGATGAAAACAAGAGGGTAGCGCATGGGATGGATCCTTGGCAGTGGCGTGAAAGTGGCGGCCCCGGCCGGTTCAGCATCAGCTCTGCGTTGGTGCGGCCGGTACAGGAAGCGCCATCTTGCGCCACCGGCTAGAATCGAAGAAGTTGAATTTCATGACGATGAAATTCACGTTTCCTGAACGATATTCCTCGTCAGCAGATACGCCCTTAACCGGAGTGCCGCCCCATGCGCGAGATCAGCCTGGACCGCCTGCGTACCCTCGTCGCCATCGCCGATCTGGGTTCCTTCGCCGAAGCCGCGCGCGCGTTGCACCTGGCTCCGCCCACCGTCAGCCTTCACATTGCCGAGCTGGAAGCCCGTGTCGGTGCGCAACTGCTGACGCGCAGGCGCGGTGAGGTGCGCCCGTCGTCCATTGGCGAGACCCTGGTCGATCGCGCCCGCCGCCTGCTGGCCGATGCCGACCTTGCGCTGGACGACGTGCAGCGTCAGGTGCAGGGGTTGACCGGCCGCGTGCGCCTCGGCGCCTCGACCGGGGCCATCGCCCACCTGCTGCCGCAGGCGCTGGCCATGCTGGCGGAGCGGCATCCCGACATCGACGTGCAGGTGGCCGTGCTTACCTCGGAGGAGACGCTGGCGCGGCTGGCCGCCGGCACGCTGGAGATCGGTCTGGTGGCACTGCCACAGGCGCGCGTGGCGGGGCTGACCATCCGCCCTTGGCGGCGCGATCCGGTACGGGCTTTCCTGCCAGCGAGCTGGCCCTGCCCGGCGCGCATCACGCCGGCCTGGCTGGCAACGCGCCCGCTGATCCTCAATGACGGCACCACGCGCCTGTCGCGCCTGACCGCCGAGTGGTTCGCCAGCGGTGGCCACAGGCCGGCGCCGCGGATTCAGCTCAACTACAACGACGCCATCAAGAGCCTGGTGGCGGCCGGCTATGGTGCGGCCCTGCTGCCACACGAGGTCACCACGCCGGCGCCGGATGCGCGCATAGTGATGCGGCCGCTGCGGCCGGCGTTGTGGCGGCGACTGGGGTTGGCGCACAGCGGGGAACGGGTAGAACGTGCCACGGAATACGTACTGGAGGCCCTGTGGGCGCTGCGGGCGGGATAGTGCCGTTGGCCACACGTCGGCCGGCGGCTGTGCGCGGCGCCGCCACGCGTTGATCGTGTCCTCGATTGCATTGATGGAGACATTTGCCGCGCCTGTCTGCATGTTGCGGTCATGGGCCCCTCACTGGTGAGCGCCCCAAGCTCAGCGCCCATGGGGCTGCTAGCGGCGGGCGGCATAAGCGCCGTGCCGTTTCGGACTAGAATCCTCTGAGGAGGTGTCAGTCATGTCAGCTATCAAGCGCATCGATCCGGGCCATTCCGCCCATCAGGCCGCGCCGCACAGGACCCCCCGCTACCCTGCGGAGCACGTCACGCTGACGGCTGGCTCCAGGAAGAGGCTACGCCCCAGTGTGCCGCATCGAAAGGTCGGGCGCGGCAAGGTCGGCGTCGGCGGCAAGTAGGGACCTGCAGCGGCTGGTCGGCTTCGCGCCCGGCGGCTCGGTCGATGGGCCGGCCGGTCCCGTACAGGCACTCGATCACTTCTTCACGATCGAAGTACGCGCCGGCGCGTGACGTTCAGTTCGTTGCCATAGTCTGTGTCGGCATCAGCGATCACCGGTACCACTACCGACTGCGCGATGACGCGTGAACAAGCTGGGCGCGGGGCAGATCACGCACGATGTGTCGTCGGCGCCAGAGGGTTAGCGTCATTCTTGAACTCGTGTGCACCCTCATCGCACGCCGGCGCGGAGCAGAGTTTGCAGCTACTTGAGCGCTATTGGGTTCGCAGGCTTGTGTTTACAGCGCGAGCGTCTACCGTGATAGGCGATCCCACAGGAAAGGAGACAGCAATGAAAAAGCTAGCTTTCCTCGCCGCCCTTTCGCTAACGGCCGTTGCGGCGTGGGCGCAGGGCGGTCGCTACGGTTCGCCTCCAACACCGGGGACTGACACTGGCAGGCGCGCGGAGCCAACTGTGCAGGCCGCCAGCGGAGCTTCCGGCGAGAGTGCCAAGAAAGACAAGAGCGAAGCGCACGGCAAGGTTGACCGCAGTAAGGGGCGTGCCGGCGGCCAAGGCGCTTCCGCCGCGGCAACGCGTGGCCGTCCTGCATCGGCGCCCGAGAGCCAGCCCTGAGCTGGCCACCGCGAGTTCTTGTTCCCCAATAGGGATTGCACAACCCTTGACTGGATGATCGCTCGCGCCTGCCCGCGGGCAGGCGATGCTAAGTATCGTGCCCGGTCAGATCGCGGATGCGGGGGTAGACGTCGGTGCACCAGCGAGGCCCGCAGAACAGATCATAGTGGCCGCACTGGCGGGCCGTGAGGTGCCGCTTGTCGCATGCGGCGATGCCTTGGCACAGATCGTGCGCGGCCTGCGTCTGGCCCCGGCCGGAAATCTCATCCTGTTCGCCCTCGATGGTCAGCAGTGCGGTGGTACGGATGTCCTGTGGCCGCACTGCCTCGCCCCGCACCTGCCAGCTGCCGCGCGCCAACTGAAATTCCTGGAACACGAGCTGGATGGTGTCCAGGTAAAACTCGGCCGCCATGTCGAGCACCGCGTGGTAGGCATCGCAGGCACGCCGGTGCTCCTTGGCACGCACGGGGTCGCAGCGAACGAGATCCAGGCAATAGTCCCAATAAGCCTCCCCCAGACGTTCTGGCTGTGCCGCCGCCAAGCCGGCAAGTTGCAGAAAGCTTGGGCACACCTTGCGTCCGGCACCCGGGTAGGGCTGCGGTACCGCATAGGTCAGGTTACGCTGAAACCACGCGAGAGAGTGGCGCGCGGCCAGACGTCCGAGTGCAGTCGGGCTGCGGCGTGCATCGACCGGGCCGCCCACCAGGATGAGGCTCCTGGGCGTCGGCTCACCCGCGCTCGCCAACAGGGAAACCGCAGCCAGCGCTGGCACGGTGGCCTGACAGATGGCCAGCACATGTAGCGGTTCCGCCCCGATCCGACGGATAAAGGCCTGCAGGTGGGCCACCTGGTCATCGAGGTGGAACGGTCCTTCGGCCACCGGCACGCGACGCGCATCGTTCCAATCCGTCACATACACGACATGCTCGGGCAGCAAGGCCTGCACGACTTCACGCAGCATGACGGCATGATGGCCCGCCAGCGGCGCACAGACCAGCACCGGCGGCGTCGGTGCGGTGCAAGGGTCAAGCGCGCCCATGTCGGGTGCGAAGCGCAGCAGCCGGCAAAACGGCCCTTCCACGATGACCTGCTCAGCCACCGCGATGACGTGGCCGTCGCGCCGGATGGCGGTGATGATGCCAAACGACGGCTTCTCGCAGGTCCTGCCGAGCCGGTAGAGCATCTCATAGCCAGCAGCAAAGCCCGATGCGCCCGGGACATACGCGAAGGGGCTGGCCGGATCGATGAACGCATTTGCTGCGCTCGCCGCCCATGCGGTGAATGGCGCGAGCAGCGCGCGCTGATACTCGACGAGCTGGTACAGCATGAAGACTCCCGTAGGAACGCGCACACGATTCCGGCTGGCAATGACATCCGCGCTGTGTTGCTCACGGCGATGGGCATGCTGCCGGGGTCGATGTGCCTCTCCATGGCAACAGGTGTCACCGCGGGGGGGGAAGTGCAGTCATAAACACGGGCCAGGATTTCACTATATGTCGGACAGGCCTTGCTGCAACGCCAAACATCAAGCGCCGCGCCGCTGGCGGGGCCCGCTTGCTTGCGACCCCGTACCGGTCTTCCGCATCCTGTTACGTGAACGGCCGGAATTCGATGGTTCACCGCCGATCCGATAGGGCGTGACCAGCCATCCCACCGCCGCCATCACACTGGACGCAACGCCTCAAGCATGATGTCAGCCAGGCGCTGCGATACCTCGGACGCGGGTCCCGGCGCGCGCAGCAGCATCAGGGGCATCTTGCCGAGCGGCGGCAATCCTTCGGCAGCCCCAAGTTGCCGCAGCGATGCCGGCAAGCCGTAGGGCGTGCGGACCACCAACCCAAGTCCGGCTGCCGCGGCGGCCCACAGGCCACCAAGGTTGGGGCTGGTGAACGAAACGCGCCAGGGGATTCCGGCGCGGTCCAATGCCGCCGTGGCGGCATCGTGGAAATGGCAGGGCCGGTCGAACGCCGCCAGCGGTATCGGCTGGCCGGGCTCGATGTGCCACGGCAGCGCAGCCGGTCCGACCCAGCACATCGGCGGTTCGCCGACCACGGCGATATCGGCGCCGGGCTCTCTTGCCGTCCGAGCGCCATCCGCGCCGCCCCAGACCAGCGCGAGATCCAGCGTCCGCGCCTGGATGCGGGCGAACAAATCGTGATTGCGCGCCACCATGGCTTCGACCCGGACCTTCGGATGCGCTCGCGCAAACCGCCCCAACACCTCCGGCAGCATTGCCTCGCCGAACTCTTCCTGCAGTCCCAATCGCACGCCGCCGGACAGGTCCACCCCTTTCACGGCCGCGGCAGCTTCGTCGTTCAGGGCAACGATTCTGCGCGCGTAGCCAAGCAGCAGACTCCCCGCCTCGGTAAGTTCCAGGGTCCGGCCGGCCTTGCGAAACAGCGGCGTGCCTGCCATGTCCTCGAGCTTGTGAATCTGCGCACTGACGGCCGAAGTGGAGCGCCCGACCTGCTCCGCAGCGCGCGCGAAGCTGCCCAGGTCGATGCCGGCGATCAAGCTGCGCAGCGCGGCAATATCAAGATTCGACGTCATGGCAATCGTGCGGAAAAACGAAACAATTGGTCCCAAACTTTCTGATTTTCAAGACGAATATTGGTTGCAATACTGACGCCCTGTCAACAGCCTTATCGGAGGGCCGTCGTGGCCGAGTCCGTCTGTTTTGCCCGCCCTGGTGGCAATTCCCTCGCGGCTTCCGCCGCTTCGCATCGCTGGAAAGTGTTGGGCGTCGGCGTTGCCGCGAACGCCAGCTTCATCGCTGCCGCCAACGGGTTGCTCGCCACCGCGGTGTGGCTGCGCAGCGCCTATCAGATCGACAACGGGGGGCTTGGCCTGCTGCTTGGTGCGTTGGGCATCGGCGCCGCGTTGTCCGAACTGCCGTGGGGCGCAGCGGCCGACCGGTGGGGCGACCGTCGCGTCCTGCTGTACGGGCTCGGCGCCACCGCTATCATACTGGCGGTGATGGCACTGTTCCTGGCCCCAAGGCCGGATCGCGTGCCGTCCTTGCCGGTGGCGATGGCCTGCATGGCGCTGCTGGGACTGGCGGGCGGCAGCGTCAACGGGGCCAGCGGGCGGGCGGTGATGCGATGGTTCGCCGACGGCGAGCGCGGCCTGGCGATGAGTATCCGCCAGACGGCGGTGCCCCTCGGCGGCGGGCTAGGGGCGCTCGTGTTGCCGTGGCTGGCCTTTGCCATGGGCTTTCGCTGGGTGTACGCAGTCCTGGCCGCGTTCTGCCTTGCCTCTGCCTGGCTGACCTGGCGATGGCTGCACGAACCCACGCATCTCGCTGCCCCCGCGTCGGCACGACGCCATGCGCATGACAATGCCAGCCCGTTGCGCAGCCTGCGGGTCTGGCGCATTGCGTTGGCCATCGGCATCCTGTGCGCGCCCCAGTTCGCGGTCTTGAGCTTCGCCTCGGTGTTCCTGCACGATGCGGCCCATGTGGCTGTGTCGGGCATCGCCGCCACCCTTTGCGCTGTGCAGCTCGGCGCGATGGCGATGCGGATCTGGAGCGGCCGCCATACCGATCGGCGTGGCAACCGCCGTGCATGGCTGCGCCATTGCACGCTGATCGCCGCGCTGATGTTCGTGCCGCTGGCCCTCTGCGCGGCGGTCGGGCAGGGTGTTCCTGCGACGCTGACCATGGTCGCGGTCGTGCTGGCTGGCATCGCGGTTTCGGCCTGGCATGGGGTTGCCTACACCGAACTGGCGACGCAGGCGGGCGCGGAGCGGGCGGGTACGGCCCTCGGACTGGCCAATACGCTGGTCTTCGCCGCGTACTTCGCTGCCCCTGCGGCGATTCCGCTACTGCTCGATAGCGGCGGCTGGGCCGGCGTCTGGCTCCTGGCCGGGGCCTGCGCGGCGACGGCGTGGCCGCTTTTTCCCCGGGCTGGCGATGGTCCCGGCAACTGACTGACGTTTCCAGTCACTGCTTCGACCGGCGAGCAGCTTCACATTAATAGGCATGCGCAGGGTTCTGAAAAGGAGAACCACTGCGACGGGATTTCGGAACTCGCCATATCAATCACGAGGCGCTCAATGGCGACCTTCGCGCTGAATCCTGTAAAGCTCACGCCTGGGTCCCACCCATTTCAGGCGATGACCTTCTACACTGCGGCAGGCTGCTCGCGCAGGCGACGGGCTTCGTCGCGCAGGAACTGCTGGTAATCATCCAGATCGCCGTCGAAGGGCTCGACGCCGCCCTTGGTGACCAACCAGAACTCATCGCATACGGCGCGCAGCAGGGCCCGGTCGTGACTGACCAGCATCACTGTGCCTTCGAATTCGTTGAGCGCCATGCCTAGCGCTTCGCGGGTGGCCAGGTCGAGGTGGTTGGTAGGCTCGTCGAGCAGCAGCAGATTGGGACGCTGCCACACGATCATGCACAACACGAGCCGCGCCTTCTCGCCGCCGCTCATCGTGCTAACCGCCTGATGGACCATGTCGCCACTGAAGTTGAAGGTGCCGAGGAAGGTGCGAAGGGATTGTTCGGTGCCACTCTGGCCGGGAGCGCGCATGTGCGCCGGCGTGTCCTTGGCAAGGCGGATCATGTGTTCCATCGGCGTGTCGAGCGGGCGCAGCACGTCGAGTTCCTGCTGTGCGAAGTAGCCGATATTCAGGCCTTTGCCTTCGCTGATTTCGCCGGCAATCGGTGCCAGCGCGTGCGCCACCGTCTTCACCAGCGTGGACTTTCCTTGGCCGTTGGCACCGAGAATGCCGATGCGCTGCCCGGCCAGCACGGAACGGTTGATGCCCCGCACGATGATCGTGGGCGGCGTGCCCGGCAGTGCGCCGGTCGGCGCCGGGTAGCCAAAGCTCGCGTCCAGCATCGACAACAGCGGGTTCGGGACGTTGAGCGGCTCCTTGAACTCGAAGTTGAACTCTGCGTCGGCAAGTACCGGTGCGATCTTCTCCATGCGTTCGAGCGCCTTGACCCGGCTCTGCGCCTGCTTCGCCTTCGAGGCCTTGGCCTTGAAACGGTCGATGAATTTCTGCAGGTGGGCGATCTTGTCCGCCTGCCTGGCCAGCGCGGCCTGCTGCAATACGAGTTGCTCAGCGCGCATGTCTTCGAATTTGCTGTAGTTGCCGCCATAACGCACGAGCTTGGCGTTGTCGACGTGCACCGTCACCTGCGTCACCGCGTCGAGGAATTCGCGATCGTGGCTGATCACTACCAGGGTTCCCTGATAGCGCTTGAGCCAGGCTTCCAGCCAGACCAGCGCGTCGAGGTCGAGGTGATTGGTCGGCTCGTCGAGCAGCAGCAGGTCGGACGGGCACATGAGCGCGCGCGCCAGTTGCAGTCGCATGCGCCAGCCGCCGGAGAAACTGTTGACCGGCTGACTAAGCTGCGCAGCACTGAAGCCAAGGCCGAGGATCAGCGCTTGGGCACGTGCGGGGGCATCGTGTGCACCGGCGTCGTGCAGGGCCATGTAGGCGTGCGCCATGCGCATGCCGTCGTCGCTGACCTCGGCGGCGGCTACTTCGGCCTGCGCGGCCAACAGCACGGTATCACCCTCGACTACGAAGTCGGTCGCGCTCTGCCCGGTCTCCGGCATCTCCTGCGCGACCTGGCCCATCTTCCATGCAGCGGGAATCGAGAACTCACCGCTGTCTTCGTGTAGCGTCCCGTTGAGAAGGCCGAAGAAGGATGACTTGCCGGCGCCATTGCGGCCGACAAGACCAATCTTTTCGCCGGGGTTGAAGGTGACGGACGCGCGGTCGAGTACGACATTGACGCCGCGGCGCAGCGTGACATTACGGACGGAAATCATAGGGAGCTACTTCAGAGAGGATTCGCATGATAGCCGACCGGATGTGCAGGGCTGTAGTCTGATGCGTTGACGTTTGCGCTCATGGCTGAGATCCATCCTGTAGCGGGGGCATGCCCGCGGGGGAGGGTTTCCCCCGCGGAGGGGACGATCATGCGATCAGCGCGTTGGCGACGATCGCTGCCGCCGCTACGCTGGACGTGCTGATGGCCAGCCAGCATCCCAGCAGGAAGGCGCCGTTGGCCACGCTTCGACCTGGAATCATCTTGTGTGCTCCGAGGGATGGCTGGTGGCGGACATGCATCAGCGCTCGATGACCGGTGCGTGCACGGGAGCCAGCGATTCGTGCGTGGTTGCCGTGCGTTGCGCGGCTTTGTGGACCATCGTATAGGCATAGTCGACCCCCATGCCATAGGCGCCCGAGTGCTCCTTGACCACGGCCATCACGTCGTCGTACGTCTCGCGGTTCTTCCAGTCGCGTTGCCATTCCAGCATGACCTGTTGCCAGGTCACGGGCACCACGCCTGCCTGGACCATGCGCTGCATGGCGTAGTCATGAGCTTCCTTGGTCGTGCCGCCCGAAGCGTCGGCCACCATATAGATCTCGTAGTCGCCCTCAAGCATTGCGCACAACGCGAAGGTAGTGTTGCAGACCTCGGTCCACAGGCCGGCCACGACGATTTTCTTGCGGCCATTGGCGGCCAGCGCGTCGCGCACCTTCTGGTCGTCCCAGGAGTTCATCGAGGTGCGTTCGAGCGTTTGCTTGCCGGGGAAGACGTCGAGCAGTTCGGGGTAGGTATAGCCGGAGAATGAATCGCTCTCGACCGTGGTGATGGTGGTCGGCACATCGAAGATCTTCGCTGCCTTGGCCAGGCCCACGACGTTGTTCTTCATGGTCTGGCGGTCCATCGACTGCACACCAAAAGCCATCTGGGGCTGGTGGTCGATGATGATCAGTTGGCTGTTGCGCGGGGTCAGGACTTCCAGCTTGGCGTTCGACATGTTGCTCTCTCCGATGAAATTTATTCAATGATTTTGAGTTCTCGTTGGGCGGCGCTTTGTTCGCTGCGTTGCGTTGTCGTGCCGTCCATGTGACGAACTATAGCGGAGGAAAGTGCGGAGGCAGTCAGCCAGAGTTGTAAATATTATTCAAAAAATTTGATTAAATCGGGACATGTACGACCCTGGCCCCGGTGGGCGTTTGGTTCCTGAAGCCCGCGAGCGTGGCGGGCTCCGACATGGAGGAGATCGAAAATGACCGCCAGCGGCGCGGCACCAGGCGAACCAGGCAAGCCCGGTCGAGTTAGCATTCAGTACCTGATTGATCTTCGTCCGCCCTCCGACTTTCTCCCGACGCTACTCAGGCGCCATCTGCGGGTCGCGCGGCCCCATGGCGATGCCGTAAGATTCCGAGGGAGCCGGACACACCGGATCCTGGCGCCAACGAAACTCGACCTTCCCTTCCCGCGGGCCGCCACCACGCCGAGCACCTTTCTGACCTAGTCCAATGTGGAAGTTTCGACTTGACCAGACTCTTTGCCGCAAGAGCAGCCTGCCTTGGCGAGTTGGGGAGGCAGGGAGAGAGCGGCACGCCCGCGGCAGGGCCTGCCACGCTCTGATGCTGCTTCTGCTTGCGGGACTCAGTGCCTGTGGGTCGCTTTCTCACAATGCTCCGCGCAATCTGCCTCAGGCAGCGGCTGGCAGCGCATCCGCGACCATGCGCGAACCCACCGACGTCGTTGGCCCGACAACCGTCGCCATGTCGTTCTCTGGCGGTGGCACGCGAGCCGCAGCTTTCGCCTTCGGCGCGCTGCAGGGCCTCGACGCCATGAGAGGTCCCGGGGGCGCGTCCCTGCTCGACGACGTCTCATTTATCAGCAGCGTGTCCGGAGGCTCCATCACCGCGGCGTACTACGGTCTGCACGGCAAGGCCAGCCTGGCGACCTTTCGATCAGTGCTCTTGAAGGACGGAGAGGCGGGACTTCGCTTCAGTCTCCTGAATCCGGTCAACCTTGCGCGCCTCTTCGCGGGAGGCCTCAACAATCGGGAAGATCTCCAGACATGGCTCGACGAAGACGTGTTCAAGGGCGCGACGTTCGCCGACATGTTCCGCCGCGGCAAGCCGCTCGTCTGGATCAACGCCACGAACGTCTACTACCGGGTCGCGTTCCCGTTCAGCCAGCTGGCATTCGATGCGCTATGCAGTGATCTCGCGAGCTTTCCCGTTTCCGAGGCCGTCGCCGCATCCATGGCGGTCCCGCTCTTCTTCGCACCGATCGTCCTTCAAAAATATCCCGAGGCTTGCAGTACACCGCTGCCGAACCTTGACCACGCCCAGAGGCCCGGGCAATCGCTGCTGCTTGGCGCGTTGGCAACCGCCGTTCGCGGTCACCGGGACACTTCGAAGGGAAAGTACATCAAGCTGGTCGACGGCGGGGTGACCGACAACTACGGCCTGGCCACAATTTTGCAATCGCGCCTGCTGCTGGGCACGGCTTACGGTCCCATGAGCGAGAACGACGCGATCAATGTGCGGCGGCTACTCTTCATCGTTGTTGACGCCGGTCAGGGCCCGCGCGGCGATTGGAACCAAAGCCCGGGTGGCCCATCCGGAATCGAAGTCGCAAGCGCAGCCATCGACGCGGGAATGGCGACCAGCGTTCGAATGACCTATGACGCCTTCGTTCCCATGATGCAACGGTGGCGCGATGATCTCGTGGCGTATCGGTGTGCGCTGCCGCATTCCCGGCAGCAGGAGATCGCTGCACGCCGCCCAGGCTGGCGGTGCAATGAAGTCGAATTCTTCGTCACGCGGATCTCGTTTGAGGCCCTCGACAAGGAGCGAGCTGCAAGCCTGAACGATCTGCCGACCAGGCTTCGACTGCCCGAGAAGGACGTCGATCGCCTGATCGAAGCGGGAAGGGATGTCATCCTTGGCAACCCGGTGATCCGCGAGTTCGAGCGCGAATCGACCGAGGCGCGATAGTCCCGCGGCACGCGGCGTGCGTGAGGCCGCGTTCTTGCTGCTCGGCCGCAGCGCTCTGACGGTGGCATGCGTCCGGCATGGCGAGAACGCCCGGTACTCCGTTCACGCCAGCCGCCCTCCATGCACCGGTGCACCGCCCACCGACATGTCGGCGCACAGGATCGTCCCGGTGGTCGACTCGGTCATGAGTAGCGTGGCGCCCTCGGTGCCGCCAAAGCACAGATTGGTCAGCGATGTGCCATCCGGGCTACGAATCACCTCCACAGGCTCGGCGCGATGATTGAGCACCCAGACATAACCAAGTCCGGGATTGGCCACCAGCAGATGGCCATCCGATCTCATTGCCAGACCGTCGGGGCCGCTCGGGCCGTAAGAGGTAAAGAACTGCCCGACCTTGCTGACCGAACCGTCGGCCTGCAACGGCACGCGCCATACGCTGTTGCCGCGGGTCATCGCGACGAACAGCACCTTCTCGTCAGGCGACAGGACGACACCGTTCGGGCTCGGTGCGTTGTCCAGCAGGACGTCCAGCTTGCCGTCGGGCGTCAGCCGATAGACGCGGCCCGTCGGATCGTGCAAGCCGGTCTGGCCCTGGTCGGTGAAGTAGAGGTTGCCCTGCGAATCGAAGGTCAGGTCGTTGACGCCCCGGAAGCGTTCAGAATTCCTGCGCTCGAGAAACGGGGTGACGGTTCCCGACTTTGCATCCAGACGCACCAGGCCGTTGCGATAATCAGTGATCAGGAAGTCACCGCTGGCCAGGCGCTTCATGCCATTCGGTTCACCGTCATACTCGGCAACAAGCTCCCAGTCGCCCTGCATCGAAACACGGAAAATGCGGCCGTAGGGGATGTCCGTTACCCAGAGATGGCCATCGGCCCAGACCGGCCCCTCCAGGAATGAGTCGATCGTCGCCCCGCCGCGATTGGCGTGCGCCCACGCGTTGTCAGGGTCATGCCGACGGAACGACTCCGGAAGCCGGGTGAGCACCTGTGCATCGCGTACGGCCGGTTGCTGAAGTAGGAACATCGCCGCTCCTGGTTATTGCTTCTCAATATGCGCCTTTTGCGCAACCGTTGCCCATTGCGCGGTTTCGCGCTGGATCAGCTGCGCGAACGCGGGGCTGTCCAGGTTGCCCGGCTGCGACCCCATCTGCGCAAGGAATGCCTTCATGTCGGGCGCCTGGAGCGCCTTCTGGATTTCCGTTTGCAGGCGCGTAATGACATCGTTCGGCGTGCCCTTTGGCGCGGCAAGGCCTGACCAGTTGAACAGGCTGAAGTTGGGTACACCAGCTTCAGCGAACGTAGGGACGCCCGGGAACACATCCACCCTGGTCTTGCCACTGATGCCCAGCAGACGCATCTGATTACCCTTGACCGGCGCCAGCGCGGTCGGGGTCGACACGACCAGCAGATCCACGCTACCGGACAGCAGCCCGACCATGGCCTCGCCAGCCCCCTTGTACGGCACATGCATCAGCTTGATACCTGCGGCCTGTTGGAACGCCTCGGCAGAAAAATGCGGCGAACTACCGGGGCCGCCGGTGCCAAACGTCACTTCTCCGGGATGCGCCTTGGCATAGCTGACGAGGGAGGCCAGGTCCTTGAAGCGCGAATCGGCCTTGACGCCAAGCACCACCGGCGAAAATGCGAACGGCGCGATAGGGATCAGAGCTGTCTGATGGTCCCAGTTCAGTTTCTTGAAGACATAGGGGAGGGTGGTATAGGAGTTGTCGTTCGCCAGAAGCGTGTAGCCATCGGCGGGTGCGTTCACGACCAGGGACGTGCCGATCGTGCCGGACGCGCCCGGTTTGTTCTCCACGACGAAGCTCTGCCCCGTCTGCACGGAGAGCTTCTGCGCAACCTTGCGCGTCACGACGTCGACGGCGCCGCCGGGAGGATTCGGCACGATGATGCGGACCGGTTTGTCCGGGTACGCCGCCACAGCGGACAGGCTGACAAGCAGCGTCGTTGCTGCCACCAGGCAGCCAATGGTTCGATAAAACACCTTTGTCTCCTTGTGCTGGGGGGGAGGCCTGACTGTCCGTCGGCTCCTCCCGCGACACTTCTGTTCTAGTTGATGATGCAGCCGTGCGTCGTTCAGGCCGGCGTCGTCACGCCTTGCAGCACCGCCAGGACGTTCTTCGCCGCCCCAACCCCCATGTTCACGTACGCCGCGTTGCTGACGCCGCCGATGTGCGGCGACAGGATGAGGCTGGGAATGTCGCGGAACGGATGCGGCACGGGCATCGGTTCCACGGCAAAGCTGTCCAGGCCAGCGGCATACAGTTTGCCGCTCTGCAGCGCTTCGGCCAGTGCAGGCTCGTCGATGAGCCCGCCTCGCGCCGTATTGACCAGGATCGCGCCGTCCTTGAACGTCGCCAGTGTTTCACGGTTCAACATGCCACGGTTCTCTTCCGTCAACGGGCAGTGCAGCGACACCACGTCCGATTCCCTGAACAACCGGGGCAGGTCGACAAGCGTTACGCCTTCCGGGACTGTCGTCGCATAAGGATCGAAAGCGGTGACATGCATGCCCATCGCCACACCAATCACGGCGGCGCGGCGGCCGATCTCTCCGAGCCCCACAATACCGAGCGTGCAACCGTTCAGCTCGACGGCCCTATAAGTTGCCTTGTCCCAATGACCCTGACGCATGCGATCGTTGAGATGTGGAACAGCTTTGGCGCACGCAAGGATCAGCGCCCACGCATGTTCTGCCACGGCGGCGGCATTGGCCCCGGCTGCGGCGGCCACCTTGATGCCGCGCGCCTGTGCAGCGGATTTATCGATGGTGTCAGTTCCGGTGCCGTGTTTCGAAATCACTTTCAAGGCTGGTGCTGCGTCCATGACTTCAGCGGTCAAGCTGCCGTAGCGCACGATAATGCCGACCGGGTTGTGCTCCTTTGCCAGGGCTGCAATATCGGCGGTCTGGGGCGTTTTCCCCGCGAATACGATCTCATAGTCACCCAGCAGCGCGAGGGCTTCCGGCGCGAGGTCGGCACCCGTGACGATAATGACTTGCTTTTTCGTCACAGTGCTTCTCCCTGCTTCAGGACGCCCGCCGTCACCAGCGATGCCAGCAGCCAGGGCGCGGTGGTATTGCCTTCCCTGATCTGGGCGATGCGCTTGGCTTCCGCCTCTTCCTTCTTTGCCGCCGCATCGAGCAAGGCTTCGATCTTCTCGCGCTCCACCACGACCAGGCCATCGGCATCGCCGCAGATGTAGTCGCCAGGGTTCACCGTGACGCCACCAACAGAAATGGGGTGTCCAATACGCCCGCCAACTTCCTTGGTGGGGCCGTTAGGGTTCGTGCCCACCGAAAAGACCGGGAACTGCATTTCGTCCAGCTCGAGGCTGTCGCGGACCGCGCCGTCGATGACGACACCAGCAAGGCCGCGCTGGCGAGCGGCATGCATCATGATCGTTCCCATCAGCGCAGAGGTCTGGTCCCCTTTGCCGTCGACGACCAGAACATCGCCCGGCTGCGCCAGCGCCAGTGCTGCGTGGATCATCAGATTGTCACCGGGGCGTACCTCGACAGTGAAGGCGGGCCCGGCGACTTTCATGGTCGGGCGCAAGGCCCTGATCCGGCCATGCAACGCGCCGCGGCGTCCGCCGACATCGGAGAGGATCGCCGGTTGGAACCTGGCAGCGCGCGCCACGATCTCGGCGGGCACGCGCTCAAACGATTTGATGATGTTGGGCAAGGTCATGATGGACTCCAGCAATATGAAATGGATAGGTAGATAAGGGCGTCAATCCAGCTTCGTGCCGGAGGTCTTGATGACCGATGCCCAGCGTCCGATGTCCTGCTTGATCAGCGCGCTGAACGCCTCAGGCGTGCCGGCCAGCACCGATGCACCTTGTTCATTCAGCTTCTTGGCGAGCTCCGGGGATTTGAGCGCCTTGTTGAACTCGGTATTGAGGCGTACCACGATGTCCTTCGGTGTCGCGGCAGGCGCGACGAAGCCGAACCAGGTCGCGGTATCAAAGCCGGGATAGCCCAGCTCGGCGACTGTCGGCACCTGGGGCAGGTCTGGCAAACGCTTCGGCGACGTCACCGCGAGCGGCCGCAGCCTGTTGTTCTTGATATGCCCGAGCAACGTTGGCACGGATGCCATGTAGAGATCGACCTGGCCGCCCATCAGGTCGTTGACCGCCTGGGCTGCGCCCTTGTACGGCACATGGGTGAACTTCACCTTCGCGGTACCTTGAAGCAGCTCGCCGCCAAGGTGCGCCACCGTGCCGTTGCCCGGCGATGCGAAATTGATCGCTCCGGGCTTTGCCTTGGCAGCCTGAATCGCGTCCTTCATCGTCTTGTAGGGCGAGTTGACATGCGTCACCAGGACGAGCGGCGCGGAGGCGACCAGACTGATGGGCGCCAGATCCTTCAATGGGTCATACGGCAACCGTTCATACAGCGAGGGATTGATTGCAAGGTTGCTGGTCTGCCCCATGACGATGGTGTAGCCATCGGCCGGCGCCTTGGCTGCCGCGTCCACCCCGAGGTTGCCACCGGACCCTGGCTTGTTCTCCACCACAAAGACCCAGCCGGTCGACTTGGCCACCGTATTGGTCACCTCGCGCGCAATGATGTCCGTGCCCCCGCCGGCGGGAAAAGGCACGATGACGCGGATGGGCTTGGTGGGGTATTGCGGCGCGGCCTGGGTAGTGGCGGACGCCAGAACCAGACCTGCGGCGAGCATGAATATGCAGCGACGGGAAATTGCCTTCATTACTGTCTCCGAATCTCGGTTTCGTTGTGCTTCGGATTGTGGTCGACCGTTTCACGGCATACAATGCTGTTTCATACCGTGCACCGCGTTTCATTCTATGAATGCGAATAGTGATCCAAGGGGCGCCTCAAAAGGCGACGATGGCGCTGGGGGCGTCATAGCGGTCACCCGCGCCCTGCGCGTACTCGAGGCGTTCGGGGTGAACGACCCCCAGCTCTCACTTGCCGAACTGAGCCGGCGGACCGGCATCCACAAGACCACCGTGCTGCGGCTGGCGCGCACGCTGGCGGCGGACAACTATCTGGTGCAGAAGGAAGACGGCAACTGGCGGCTCGGCCGCGCAGCCGGGTGGCTGGGCGCGTGCTACCAGGCCACCTTCAACGTTCAGGAAGTGGTGGAGCCGGTGCTGCGGGAGCTGACGATCAAGACCGGCGAAAGCGCTTCGTTCTACGTCCGGGAGGGGCAACAGCGAACCTGCCTCGTCCGGGTCGAAGGACCGCAGGCCATCCGGCATCACGTCAGGATCGGGGCGGCCCTGCCGCTGGACAGCGGTTCGCCAGGCCGCGTCATCCTGGCGTTCTCAGGTGAGCCGGGCGAGCTTTATGAAATGATCCGCCGCCGTGGATTTCATCTGTCGCTCGGCGAGCGCGAGGCCGAAGTCTCGAGCGTGTCGGCACCGGTTTTCGGATTGCACTGGCGGTTGCTAGGCTCCATGTGCATTTCGGGACCGACCGCCCGGCTAAGCGAAGAGCGTTTGCTGGAGCTGGCACAGACAGTCGTCGACGCGGCGAACAAGCTTTCGTATGCCATGGCAGGAAGCCAACGGCCTGCGATGCAAATTGAAAGGCCGTCGACCTGGCACCCTTGAGATTGCAGATGTGGGGCAAGGAGAGCCGATAGAAATCTTAGATGACCTCTGTCAGTCGCGAGCCGGGCGTTGGGGCTAATCAAGCGGCAAGGCGATGTTGTTCTTCTGCGGCAATAGATGGATACCGTCGCTCAACGTGCGATCGCAACTGGTCATTGAGCACGGCCATCCGGATTTGTGGCAGGTTGTGCGCGCGCCGAGGCCGCCAAGCCATCTGCTGTCGTTTGACGAAGCGCCTGCTCACCACTTGGTTGACGGCCGACTCGACGAAACCGGACCGGCGAGGCTGACGCTTCGTGGGGAGGCTAGGAGCGATCCCATGCTCACAACCGTGATAATGTTCGTCGCCACCACCCTCCTGTGAGACGCAAAGTGATTTCGCACATTTTTCTTGGCGTTAACGACTTCGATCGTGCTTTTGAGTTTTATTCGGCGTTGATGCATGAACTAGGACACAACCTCAAATTCTGCGAGCGCGACACGCCATGGGCAGGGTGGATGGCAACGGACGCACCGCGGCCGCTGTTCCTTATTGGCAAGCCATATGACGGCAATGCTGCGCGAGGTGGGAATGGTCAAATGGTGGCATTGCTTGCGCGTGATCGGCAGACCGTTGACCAGGCATACGCCCGCGCGCTCGCAAACGGAGCAAATTGCGAAGGCGCTCCTGGCCTAAGAGCCCAGTATCACCCTCACTACTACGGCGCATACTTCCGAGATGCTGATGGAAACAAGCTTTGCGTATGCTGCCATCACCTGGTGTCGGTTTAGCGTTATCAATTTAGCACTGACCTGCCTCTGCGCCTGTCGACGCGGCCCTCACCTCAGATGGCCGTCGACGCACTGGCGCGGGCAACGGAAGCCGGTCGATGCCATGCAGCGCAGGAAGTCGACAAACGCGGCTGGACTGAGATAGTTGTCATCCGAGCCATCCGTCCGGTCAAGGAAACGATGGGCGCCTGCGATCCCAGCAGGACACTCGATTATGGCGCACGACCCTCGCCCCGTTTGTGACGCTACTGGTGGGATGCTGAGGCGATCTTTTGAGAAAAAAACTTCACGAAAGCCTCGACCTTCCTCGGGTGATTGCGAGGTTTCGGAAACACCGCATATATTCCCGGCTGCTCAGATGCACCAATCTCGTCGTACTCTTCCAGCAGCCGAATCAAGCCGCCGCTGAGCAAGTCCTGCTCGACAAGCCAGTCGGGCTGCCGGGTGATTCCCTTGCCTGCTTTGGCCCATGCAATCAGCGCATGCGATTCGTTACTCGAAAATGCCCCATCTACCGGAATTGCCATAGTTGTGCCGTCCACCTGGTACTGCCAAGATGAGGAATGCGGTTCATGGCGGTAAATCAGGCACTGATGTCGTGCCAGTTCGGTCGGATGCCGGGGGGCGCCATGAGATGCCAGATAGCCGGGACTGGCGCATGTTACGCGGCGGTACGTGCTGAGGCATCGAGCCGAGAAAGCGGAATCCCCGGGTCGCCCCGCCCGCAGGGCGAGATCGAAGCCGTTGGCCACAAGGTCGACAATCCGGTCGCTAACCTGGAGATCGAGGCTGATTCTCGGGAAGCGTGCCGTGAACTCATCCAGATGCGGGTACACAAAGGTCAGCGCCACGCCCAGCGGTAATGTGACGCGTAACTCACCCCTTGGTTCCGACGCAAGGCGCCGGACCGCATCTTCCGCTTCATGCGACTGTTCAATGATGCGCTTCGCGTGTTTGTACCAGAGCCTGCCTGCCTCGGTCACGGCGATGCGACGCGTCGTCCGGTCGAGCAGGCGCGCGCCAAGCCGTTTTTCTATTCGGGCTAGTGCGCCGGTCACCGTCGCAGGCGCGAGTCCGAGGACCCGGGCTGCCTGCGCCATGCTCCCCGAGTCCACGATCTGGCAGAACACCTGCATGCTGAACAGCTGATCCATCGTCGATTATTCGTAAATCATGAAGAATCCATTCATGGGCGGCTACTTTATCAAAATTTCCGCACACCCTACGATCTTCTCCAATTTAGCATTCATCGCAACACTTCCTGGAGAAGCCCATGACCCAGCACGGCAGTTGTCTCTGCGGACACGTCAAATACCGAATCCACGGCCCGCTAACCGACGTCCTGAATTGTCATTGTTCGATGTGCCGAAAGCTTCATGCCTCGGCCTTCCGCACGAGAGCCAAGGTGGCGATTAGGGATTGGGAATGGGTATCCGGGCAGAACACCGTCAAGTTTTACGAGTCCTCGCCTGGCGAGCACAAGGGATTTTGCAGCGAATGTGGCTCAAGCATATTGACGCGATTTGACAGCAATCCCGATGTAATCGGATTCCCGCTCGGTACGCTTGATAGCGATCCCGGCGTGAAGGCCGAGCGCCATGTTTTTGTCGGCAGCAAGGCGTCGTGGTATGACATCACCGATACGCTTCTGCAGCACAAGGAATACTGAGGCCAGTCGGAACGCAGTACACATACAAGGGAAATATCACGAATAAGAAGCTTAAAATAAAGACTAGTGGAAAGCCACAACAATGCCAGTCTCATCGGCTAGCCCTCAGCTCACCACTTTGCTATGTCTTTTGACAGGTGGTCTTACTCAACCCAAGTTCGCGCGCCCACGTCCTGGAATTGGCGTCGATATGCCAAAGGTGTCGAACCCACGATCTGCCGAAACCGCCTGGCAAAGTTATTTGGTTCACCGAATCCCGTGCTTTGCCCGATTTCTGCGGCCGAGGCGGATGTGAAAGCCAGCAAAGTCTTTGCCCGCTCGATCCGCCTTTCAGTCACGATCTCCAGAAAGGTCTTTCCGGTTTCACTTTTCAGCAGGTGGGCCAGGTGTGTTGCTGATACATGACTGGCCTGCGCAGCGTCGCCCAAGGTCAGTTCCCGCGAAAGGTTTTGGGTGATATACCGAATGCAGCGCAGCACGGACTGCTTGTACGACTGCAGCAACATCCCGTTGCTCTCGCAAAGACGAATCTTGTCACCGTGGCGTCGCCACACCATGCCAATCAGGTTTAGCAAGTGGCTGCGGATCAGCAAGTTGCTGGCCGTATCGTCACTGGGCGATTGCTGGGATTCTTGCGCCATGCGCTCGCATAGCTCCTGAAGGTACTCGGTGTCCAGTTCATCGAACTGAAAATCCAGACAATGCTGAAAGCGGAAGGGACCAAGCTCTGGCGCGCGCGCGAGCGGCACTTCCGACAACTCGAAGACATCAAGGTTAAGCGACGGTAGCAGATACTCTTTGCTGATGTTGATTACGTGGAACTTGCCGTCCACTACGTTCGGAATGTAGTGAACCAGAAACGGCAGGACGAAGCTTACGGTGCCGGGGCGAATGGGCCGCTGCTGGCCCCCAATGTAGTGAGTGGTTTCGCCTAGTGTGTTGACGTAAATCTGGAAGTACTCGTGACGGTGCGGCACCGGGTTCGGCAGACAGTTGCTCTGATCGTGGATGCCAAAGTAGGCGCTCTGCGCCCGGGCCGCCATGGTGTAGTTCCGGATGACAGCACCCTTCTCGCCGTCGTGGTGGAGGGGCAGCAGCGGGTCGTTCGAGGGCTTCGCTCGGTGCATGGAAACGTGGGGGGCAAAGGATCGTAAGGATTGCGCATCTTTTCGCAAGCCTGTGCGTTGAGGCCGAACGACCGCGTCTCTAAACTCTAGCCACTCCGTTCAATAATCTTACACAGAGACAATCCTTATGCCTAGAGCCAGTGCGGACAGCGTCGTGCAATCGACCAAGGTCCTGAGCGTTACCCCCGCCTTCATTGATATCGTTGGCAGCGATCAACGCTTCCCGGTGCGGCGCGTCTATTGCGTGGGGCGCAACTACCTTGCCCATATCCGGGAAATGGGCGAGGGTGACGAACGCGACCCCCCATTCTTCTTCCAGAAGCCGGCCGATGCCATTGTGACCGATGGCCGCGTCCCCTATCCGACGTTTACTGATGACTTTCAGTTCGAGTTTGAACTCGTCGTTGCCATCGGCCGTGAAGCGACGGAAGTGCCGCCGGACACTGCACTGGATCATGTCTTTGGCTATGCCGCAGGGCTTGACATGACGCGGCGGGACCGCCAACGCGAATGCAACAAGCGCGGCCTGCCGTGGGAGCTGGGCAAGTCATTCGACCATTCGGCGCCATGCGGTCCCATCCATCCCGTGGCGAAGGTCGGCCATCTCCGTTCGGGCGCACTGAGCCTGGCGGTAAACGGTGACGTACGACAGCACTCGGTCCTGGAGAAGATGATCTGGAACGTCCATGAAATCGTCAGCGAGCTGTCCAGGCAGTATCGCCTGCTTCCTGGCGACCTGATCTTTACCGGCACGCCAGAAGGCGTTGGTCCGGTGCAGCGCGGTGACAGGTTGATCGGCCGTATTGAAGGGCTCGACCCCTTGCAGGTCGAGATCGTCTGAGTCCCGGGTCAAAGGAAACACGCCATGAAACCACTCGAACGCATCTCATTTTCGGCCATTTCCGAGCGTCCCGCCCTGACGCTGCCGGCTGGCAAGCGCCTGGCCGTTTGGGTCATCGTCAATGTTGAGGAATGGGATATCAACGAGACCATGCCGCGCACGGTTCTCACGCCTCCGGCGGGCGGTTCGCCGATGCCAGACATCCCGAACTGGGCCTGGCACGAGTACGGCAACCGCGTCGGCTTTTGGCGCATGCTGGACGTCATTGACGAGCTTGGGATCAATGCAACGCTCGCCATCAACGGCGCCGCCATCGATGCCTACGAGCCTATCGCCAAGGCGGCGAAGGCGCGTAACTGGGAGTTCATCGGCCATGGCTTTGGGCAGCGCAACATGCAGAAGGTGCCCGACGAAGCGGTCGACATCGCAAAGACCACCGAGGCCATTCGCGCCTACACCGGGAAGCGCCCCCGCGGCTGGCTCGGACCGGGGCTCACCGAGACCTGGAATACACCCGACATCCTCGCGGAGCAAGGCTACGAGTACGTGTGCGACTGGGTGCTCGACGATCAGCCCGTGGAACTGAGGACGCGAGATGGCGGCTGTATCGTGAACGTGCCCTACACACAGGAGTGCAACGATGTAGCGATGATGCTGATCCAGCATCACAAGGCCAGCGAGTATCGCGACCGCGCTATCGACCAGTTCGAGCAACTCTACGCCGATGCGAAGGACTCAGCCCGCGTGATGGCGCTGGTCGTGCATCCGTACATCATGGGCGCGCCACACCGCCTGCGCTATTTCCGGGAGGCGCTGGCGCACATTCGGGCACACGACGACGTTGCCTTCCTGACGGGAGAACAGATCCTCGATTGGTATAAGGCAGCGCGCGCGGCCTCATAGCCGGATCCGTACATCGCCAGAAACTCGAACAAATCTCTCGCTTGACGAGAAGGAGACAACACGTGAATTCCTCGACTTCGGCCGGCCCGCTGACCGGAGACGTGCGCAGCGATGCGCCCGTCACGGCATTGGAGATCGGCATGTTTCTTGTGCTGCTTGCCTCCTATGCGCTCAACGCGATGGACCGGCAGATCTTTCCGCTGATCGCCGCAGATGTGCGAAGGGAGTTTGGGTTCGGCCTCGCCGACACCGGCCTGCTTTCGACCATCTTTACGCTCGGCATGGCACTAGCGGGGGTGCCGACAGGCTACCTGCTGGCGCGGTGGTCGCGCAAGGCCGTGCTCCAGATTGGCATCGCGATCTTCTCGCTTGGCACGCTGTTGACTGCCTACTCGAGCGGCTTTGCCGACATGATCCTCTACCGCGCCGCTACTGGCATCGGCGAAGCGATGCAGCTGACTGTGGTGATCGCCATCGCGGCGAGCTATTTCGCTCGCTTCCGCGCGACGGCCGTTGGGGCCATCAACTTCTCCTTCGGTGTCGGAGCCATCGTGGGACCGCTGCTCGGTGGGCACCTGATCGGCATTGAGCGAAACTGGCGCTTGCCGCTGGTGGTGTTCGGCCTGACCGGATTTGTCGCAATGGCGCTGATCGCGGCTACCGTGAGCAAGCGCATGACCGAAAAGGCCAGCGCGATCGCCACGCACATCGACACGCGCGGTGCAACCACGATGTGGAACCGCAACACGGCTCTCTTGACTGTGATGAGCATCATTGGCGGGTTGTGCATCTATGGCTACCTCGGCATGTACCCCACGTTCCTGCGCGAGCATCTGCACTACACGCCGTCGGACACTGGTCGCGTCATGAGTATCTTCGGGTGCGGCGTGTTCGCCTCCATCTTTGGCGGCTGGCTTGGCGACCGCTTCCACCCCAAGCTTGTGTTGTCGCTGAGCTTTGCGGGGACCGGGCTGCTCGGCTTCCTTCTGTTCTCGGGGCCGACGGGCATGTTGGTCCAATCGGTGCTGTCATTCGTGTGGGGGCTGGTGGTAAGTGGCGTGCTGTACGTGAACCTGGCCGGCTACCATATCAAGTCCGTGCGCTCTTCGCTCACGAATCGGGCCACCGGTGTCTTTGTCACGACGCTCTACGGCGCGGGCGCTTTCGCGGGCTACATCATCGGCGGCATCGCGGCGCGCTTTGGCTGGAGCACCGCCGGCTTTGCGCAGATCACCTTGCTATCGGTCTTCGGAATAGTACTCACCGTGCTACTGCGGACCGACCGGATGTCCTTGCCTGTGCGTAAGCCATGACGCCGGCCGAATGGGTGCTGCTCGGTGGCGCTGCGACTTTCGCCGGGACGCTGAATGCGGTGGCAGGCGGCGGTAGTTTCCTGACACTGCCGGCCTTGGCGATGGTCGGCGTGCCGCTGGTATCTGCCAACGCCACCGGGACCGCCGCGCTCCTGCCTGGCTATATGGCGGGTGCCTGGGCACAGCGCAAGGATCTGTCGGGGCCGATGGCACCCTCGCTTCTTCGGCTAAGCGTGCTGTCGGTGCTGGGCGGTGCGGCAGGCGCCACGTTGCTGCTGTCGACCTCGAACAGCGACTTCGGGCGCATTGTGCCATGGTTGCTGTTGGCGGCGACCCTTCTCTTTGCCTGTGGGCCAAGGCTTCTGCGCAAAGGAGCCGTCGCATCGCAGTCCCCCAGTGAATGGATCACGGACATCTGCATCGCTGCGGTCGCGATCTACGGTGGCTATTTCAACGGCGGTCTCGGCATCTTGCTGCTGGCGGTTCTCGCTGCGCTCGGGCACACCGACATGAGCCGGATGAACGGCATCAAGAACTTCGTCTCCGTGATCCTGACGCTGATAGCTGTCGTCATTTATGCGGCCAGCGGCGCCATCGCCTGGACGCATGCACTATGGATGGCGATCGGCGCCACAGCCGGCGGGTATTTCGGCGGCGTCATGGCTCGGCGACTTAAACCGGCCCTGGTGCGTGGCTTCGTCGTCCTGACAGGGCTGGCAATGACCGCAGCATTCTTTCTCGAGACGAGTTGACCACAACCGTCTTCCTGCAATCCAAATCGCATCGGAAAGGAACATGAGAACAACCAGAAGAGAATTCGCCAAGGTCGCCGGCGCAATTATGGTCGCGGCAACCGGGATCCCCTCGCTTGTCGCTTCGGCATCGGCTTCGGCGGGAGGCGGCATGCCATCCGCGGCGTACGGAGCCCGTCGAGGCACCTACCTGATCAAGAACGGCATGGTCATCACGGTCGACCGGAAGAATGGCGTCATGCCACGCGCCGACATCTTGATTCGAAACGGCGTGATCGAGAAGATCGGTCGGGGTCTGAGCACGGCCGGCGCGCAGACGATCGATGCCGCGGACATGATCGTCATGCCCGGCTTCGTCAACTCTCACTACCATATGTGGAGCGCGATCGGACGCAGCTTCACCGCGCGGAACGGCGGCTTCTCCTACTACCCGGCCAAGAGCGCCACATCCGCCTTGTACACGCCGGAGGACTTCTACAACAGCGTGCTCCTTGCGTGCGCCGAACTAGCGAACGGCGGGACCACTACCGTGCACAACTGGTCGCATAACACCCGCTCCGCGGCCCATGCGGATGCCGAACTTCGCGCGCACCAGCACTCTCTGCTGAGGGCCCGTTACTCGTACGGCCACATTGACAAGCTCCCGGTAGACGAGGTGAACAGGTTCGGCGACCTTGCGCGCGTCCAGCGCAAATGGTTCGGTGCAAACTCCCCATTCGAAGGTTTGGTGCACCTGGGACTGAATCTGCGTGGTCCGCAACAGAGCACCGATGCTGTCTTTCACGAGGAAATGAAGTTCGTCAAGAAGAGTGGGCTTCCCGTAGCGATCCACGCGCCGCAGGAGTCGCCCAACAATGTCGATGCTGTCGACTACGAGAGGCGCGGTTACCTCGGCCCCGATTTTATGATCGCGCATTACGTCCCGGCGACGACCGAGGACTTGATGGCGATGGCGCGCACGAAGACACCGCTCTCCTTTGCGACACATTCCGAACTCCGGCTCAGCAGCACGGGCGATGCCCGGGCTGCGCTGTTCGCGATGCGTGCCGCGGGGCTGACTATCTCATTGTCGAGCGACGCGACGTCCATTGCCCCACCGGACATGTTCGAAATGATGCGTTTCACCTGGAACCTCGGGGTGCCCTGGGTTGGCACCCCCAGCGAGCGGGCAAGGGCGGTCAGCGTGCAAGAGGTGATCGAGATGGCGACGATCAATGGAGCCATCGCGATGGGGATCGGCGACATCACTGGATCGATCACTGAAGGCAAGCGCGCAGACATCATTCTGGTGCGGGCCAAGGATCTGAACATCTGGCCAATAGGCAATATCGAAACGGCGATTGTGCAGAGCGGCAGCGCCAGCAACGTCGACACGGTGTTAGTCGATGGCCGAATAATAAAGAGAAGCGGTCGCTTGCTAGCCTACAACGTGGACAGCATTGTTCGCGGTGCTCAGCAGTCCTCCAATCGGATTCTCAATGCGGCTGATGAGATGATGAAGTTATGAGTAGTCTAAAGAGTGAGTGGGACGAACGCCGCCTTCTGTTCGAGATGAAATGCACACCGAACTCCCTCCGTGGACCAGGCAGCGGGAGTCATTTGTCCGCCCAAGGGGCGACCACTCGATTTAGTCGAGACGAACGCGAGCACGTTCTTCGCATATGCGTTCTTCGTTTTGTACGGTCCGGCAAGGCAACGCCGCGTTGTCCGGACCTTCATCCTTTACTTCCCAGGCCCTGCCCATGCGCACAGCACGCTTGCTATCATGTAGTTCTATCGCGGCCCTTGCCACCCTCGTTGTGCCGGCGCTCTGCATCGCCAATGCCAACGCCGCCGAGCAGATCGTCAGGCATCGCAACCCGGCGCACATGACCGAACCGTGGGCGCGTGAGTTCGCGGAGGTGATCGAGATTCCCGCCAATGCGCAGCTGCTTGTGCTCAGCGGCGTGGGGCCCACGGTGGCGAATGCCTCGGCGCTGCCCGATACCGCGGCCTCCTATGGCGACACCGCAACCCAGACTCGCAGCGTGCTTGGCCAGATCGAGCGCATCCTCCAGGATCGCGGCTATCGCATGGGCGACATCGTCTCCATGCAGGCGTTGATTGTGGCAGACCCGGCCACGGGCGAGCCAGACTTCACCGGCTTCTCGAGCGCCTATAAGCAATACTTCGGAACAGACAAGCAGCCCAACGTGCCGGTGCGCACGCGAGCCGAAGTCTTGCGGCTGGTGCCGCCGGGATGGCTAGTCGAAGTCACCGTCATGGCGAGCCGTGTGCCGTCGCGGCGGCCACAGTAGAAGACATAGGCTAACTAGCGGTGTGCCGCAACCGGGAGGGCGGAGCTCGAGTGGCCGGGCGCAGGTAGTGGGACAGCGCACCTAACTCTCGGTTGAACATGACTGAGTGCGCCGAGCCGCCGCCTGCGAGGCGGGTTGCCCAGGGATCGGCTTGGCGGCCCGACGAGCTGTCGCGTGTCGTGGCCCTCATGTGTTGCAGTGGTGCTCCCCGGTATTTCCTCTCGATTATGATCTGATTTATACAATAAGGCCAAATGAAAGTAAGAGCATTATGCATCGCTTCGCTAGGAGTTGTGGTGCTAACTCAAACATCACTATCCTGTGCGCAAAATTTTAATGGGAAAAATCTCTTTACGCAGAGATGTGCCATATGCCATGGAGCAGACCTCAAAGGGACAGGGCCATTGGCCAAGAAAAGCATTCCTCCCACACCTGATCTGACAACCGCCGCTTTCAAAAGACGACTCAATGATTATCCTGGTGTTATTGTTTCATCGGTGATACTTCGTCCAAATGGAGACTTGATTCCAAGAACTTTGCAAGAGAATGGTGTAAGGCTGGCGCCGCACTCTTGGACTGTTCAAGATTTTCGAGATTTAAATAAATACATGAGTGGTGTGATTTCAAATAGCCGGTGATCGTGAGGCAAGAAGACGATACGGAAGTTCGGTGATCGCGGCCACTTTTCCTTGTGTCCGGCCGTTAGCCAGACGACATTAGTCTGGCGTGAAGGGCGGCCAGATTCTAAGAGACTGCTCTGGATTTGAACCGTTGTCTGCGCCGGTTCGTAGGCAGTTCAACTATGGAGCTTGCGCATCCGCATGTCCTCGATCATGCGCTGGCGCGGCGGGCTGATGGTAGGCGTCGGGATTGACATGGCTGTGCTCCTGTCGAGAATCGAGGCAAATTGCCTCGATTCTCAACATAGGGAACAGCACAGGCGGTTCAGTCACTTTGTGCAATGGCCGGAGGGCTACCGCGCGAACGGTTTAGTCCACTGGCCGGACCCGGACGACCGCGCAGGTTGGTGGATGACTGTGATCGTAGACCGTGCCTCCTGCCCTACCTTCGACACGACGTTGCTGTCTCAGGACAGGTTCACTGCTTCACGGGCCAACTTCAACGAAGAGACCAGGCGGTGCACAGAACGCACGCCCGTGCCGACTTTTGAAAACATGCTGGCGGTACGACCTTATGCCACGCCTTAACATGGCCAGTCTTGCAGTGCTCAGCCATCTCACTTGCGTCGATCCGTTTCCATCACCGGGCCCTGGGCAGCATGCAGCGGGAATCGGCCTGGCCCGTCGACGCCGCACCCCGGCGAGGAGCCGGCGCGTCGTGTCGCGCTGGCGTGGCTGACCTCGGCCGATCCGGCAAATGCGGTGCGCCTCGCATCTGATGAAGAGCGCGGCGCGCTGCTATCTGCCTTTAGTACAGACTCAAGTAGCCCGGCGGGGTTACCATCAGCCGTTTCCCTCGTCCCCCCCGAAGCCGTCGATCAGCGCATCCCATCTTGGCGGCGCGGTAAATACCTCATCCAGCAAGTCGAGGAATGGCCGCACGTTGGGGCTTGCGCGCCGGCTCTCGGGCCATAGCGCGGTAATGTTCGCGCGAGGGACCGCTAACCGCGGCATGACCGGGACCAGCTCCCCTCGCATCACATGCGTCGCCGCCAGATAGGTCGGCATGATGCCGATCCCGCCGCCGGCGATGACGATCGACGCCACCACGTCGCTTACATCCGCGACGATGCCCGCATCCGGAGCAATCTCGACCAGCTCCCCATCCACGGAAGACGGCCAGCGCAACGCCTGGCCCGAACTCTGGAAGCGGAATTTCACGCAGTCATGCCGATCCAGCTCCTCCGGGCGCGTGGGCGTGCCTTTCCGAGCCAGGTACGCGGGCGCGGCAAACGCGCAGATCCGGTGCGGCGCCAGATGGCGCGAGATCAGGCGGGAATTCGGGAGATCGCCTACGCGGATGGCGATATCGATGCCCTCGGCAACGAGGTCGGCCATCTGGTCGCGGATGCGCAGGTCGACCGCGAGGGCGGGATGCCGCGCGCGAAATAGCACCAGCGCCGGTGCCAGCACATGCACGCCGATCGGATACGGCGCCGCCACGCGGATTATCCCGGAAGGACCGTTTCTAGTGGAAATCGCGGCCTGCTGTATTTCCTCCGCTTCGTGCAACAGGCGCATCGCGCGCTCGCGCAACCCCTCGCCCTCGTGGGTCAGGCGCAACGACCTCGTTGTGCGGATGAACAGCGGGATCCCGAGCTGCTTCAACACGCTTTCACCCGGCACCACCGACACCCCGCTGTTGGGCCGCACGCTCGGCGACGCCCGCGGCGGCTATGTCACGGAGCTCAGCGCACGGCTGCCGCTGAAGAAGATCGTTCCTATGCAACAGGCTGCCGCCGCCGTCATGTTCCTGATCCAGAACGACTTCATGAACGGCGAGACGCTGCACATCGACGGCGGCCAGCGCCTGGTTTGAGCCGGCCTTGCCGGCAGCCAACGGCCAGGTTCCGTTTGGCCGGGGACGACATTGACCTAGCCTCACGCCGGCCGGCGCTCTTCAACGATCTTCTTGTCGCTACTGGCTGACGTGCCGGGCCCGGACGTCGCGCGAACTCATGACTTTCTTCCTGCTGGCTCCATGAGCACCGAACCAGGCTAATTGCGGCGCACGAAAGAGCCGCCATCTGCGGCTGATCCTCTACTTACCGCTTTAGGAGTCTTGAGTGCATCGAACGTTGCACCGACGCGATACCACCAATAAGTAGGCTTCGATAACCTCGCGTCGTTTGCGCGCATTGTTTCGGACGTCGCCGCGATTGCCCACCCATTCTTGAAGCCCTCGTCAACATTGTCGACAGCTTTTCTATTGTCGGACGGCGGCTGATAGTGCCTAGCACGAAGCGATCGGAGACCGCTCCATCGACAGCAAGGAGTCGGGCCATGCCGGGGTAACATTCAGGTACGTGTGCGACGTACTCCGGCGCGGGTGGTACACCGGGTTCTGCCTGGTTACAGGTTTGAGAGCGTGCTGCTTTGACGTGAATCAATCACAGGCGGAAGAGCTTACGTAAGCTTGAATCGTTGCTATAGGAGGCCGGGATGACCATTGTCGTGCTACCGAGCGACGGCTCGCCATACAGCATTAGAGCCGCGAGAAGACTGGTTTCTCCCGGTCTCTTTGAGCGCCCGCTGGAAGTGCACCTAGTGCACGCGTTTCCCGATATCAGCGGCAGGGCGCAGGCATATTTCTCGAAGCCCCAGATCGATCAGTGGGCAAACGAGGCCGCAGATAACGCATTCCAGGCAATTCGCCCATTACTGAAGGCGGCTCACTGTGCGGTGACCGAACATGCTTGCATTGGTGAGCCAGCGCCACGAATCGTAGACGTGGTGCTAGCGTGCCGAGCCGACGTCATCGTCATGGGCACGCACGGCCGGGGCGCTTTCCTGTCGGCCGTCCTCGGGTCGGTGGCAGCGCGCGTGTTAGCTTCCTCTCCCGTTCCGGTCTTGCTGGTGCCTAAGCACCATGGCCATGACTGAAGTGCGGCCACGGTGACACGCGATAGAGGTGAGTCTGCAGCAGTGCATGTCTGCGGGTTCCGCTGCTAGCGCAGGGGGACGGCTGCCGTCACAGACCGCATGTTGTCGTGCCGTCGCTTGTCGGCTGCTCATGTACAATCGCCGATAGGGTGTCTACGCTGCACGTCGCAGTGAGACAGGTTAATGCGTTGGTCGGGCCGCCAACGCAAATGCTCTATGACTGTGGACCGACTCCCGCCCCCACCGCCCCCACCACGGCAACCATTGCCGCGTGCTCAAGTTTTAGCCGAGAAGGCATTCTCGGCGCTCGAACATTTTCTTCATATCGAGGCCGTTAGCGGCATTGTCCTGCTCGCCGCCGCCGGGATCGCGCTGCTTTGGGCGAATTCCCCCGCTTCCCACAGCTACCACGCCCTATGGCATACCCCGCTCTCATTCGGGATAGGTAGCCATCTGGTATCGCAATCCCTGCATTTTTGGATCAACGACGCCCTGATGACCATCTTCTTTCTCGTCGTTGGGATGGAAATCCGGCGCGAAATCCATGAGGGAGCGCTGGCGAACGTGCGCCTTTCGGCCCTGCCAATGGCTGCGGCGCTTGGTGGCGTGATCGTCCCCGCGTTGATCTACCTCGCGATAAACACAGAGATGCCCCAGCGCCAGGGTTGGGCGGTGCCAACCGCTACTGACATCGCGTTCGCCGTCGGGGTGCTCGCGTTACTCGGCAAATCCATACCCGGCAACGTTCGAGTGTTCCTGCTCGCGCTGGCGATCATCGACGACATTGTCGCGGTCCTGATTATCGCAGTGGCCTTCTCGGGCGGGTTGGACTATGGGGGGCTTCTTGTTGCAGGTACAGGTATTCTAATGGTCCTGGGGCTGCAATGGATCGGCGTCGGAACCGCCTATGCTTACGTCGTACCGGGGGCCATTCTGTGGCTGGGAATGCTGAAGACCGGTGCCCACCCGACGCTCGCTGGCGTCGTGCTTGGCATGATGACGCCGGTACTGCCCGGTCGCACGCGAGAACGGCCTTTGGATGTGGCCATGCGTGCGCTCCTTGATCTGCGCGCTCGCGCGACCGCTCGGACACCTAAACCAGAACACATCGCGGCACCGCTTAAGCAACTGCGTCACGCCCAGCGGGAGCTACTACCGCCCGTGATCCGTGTACAGATGGCGCTTCACCCTTGGGTCGCCTACCTTGTCATGCCGCTCTTTGCCTTGGCAAATGCCGGAGTGAGCATTGATGGCGTCGATCTCACTAGCGGCGGATCGCTAGGCGCGATGTTTGGTGTTGTCCTTGCACTGGTCGTAGGCAAACCTCTCGGCATCGTGTCGGTCAGCTGGCTGGCCGTACGCCTGGGCTGGTGCCAGTTGCCGCCCGACGTGACCTGGCGCGGCGTATGCCTGGTTGGACTACTGGCCGGCATCGGCTTCACGATGTCGATATTCATCGCCACGCTTGCGTTCGAGGATGTCAACCTACTTGGGGCTGCCAAGCTTGGCGTGCTCTTGGCATCGGCGATAGCTGCCACCATAGGGCTGACCTGGGGTTTCATTTATGCCAGGGGCCGAAGACCGAGCATGGAACGCGCCGACGAATCTACTGCGGCGGCGTCCGACTGAAGGGGCTACGCGTGCATCGGCGTGGGAAGTTGCTACAGAATCGATGTCCGCTAGGACAGGCAGGGAGTTGATTCGCCCGTTACGGTAAGACGCGCTCGCGGCGCAAGCGAGCCTGCTACTACTGGTATGGTGATGTTGGGGTGGACTAAATCATGGGCGCCTATCAGCCACCAGTCCAAGCCATGACAAGTGCGCACCGCTATTGTTTTTCCGTACTGCCAGCGAATCGTTCGATCTTGCTAGTCGGCCCAGAGACGACCAGCAAGTCTCCCGGCTGGATCGTGGTGGTTGCTGTCGCATGTTCAAACTCTTCGTTGGGACGCTTGATGCCCACCACGGTAACGCCGAATTTCTCGCGCACCCTGGACACCAACAGCGCCTTATTGTGGGTTGAAGTTGGCGCATGGATCCTAGCGATGGCAAAGCCATCGTCGAATTCGATGAAATCGATCATGCGACCGGTGATCAAATGTGCAACTCGTGCACCCATGTCCGCTTCTGGATAAACCACATGGTGCGCACCGATGCGTTGCGCGATCTGACCATGCTCAGGGGTAAAGGCCTTGACCCAGATATCCTTGATCTCAAGTTCGGTCAGTGACATCAAAGTCATCAGGCTGGACGACATGTCTGTGCCGATCGCGACTATGGCGTGAGAGAAATCCGCCACGCCGAGTTGGCGCATCACAGCCACATCAGTCGAGTCAGCTTGGACTGCGTAGGTCAACGCATTTGACCAGCGCTGCACAAGATCGGCATCCTTGTCGATCCCCATGACATCGTGGCCGAGGCGGATTAGCGATTGCGCAACTGAGCTGCCGAAACGTCCGAGCCCGATCACAACGACGCTGTCTCCTGCAGAGAAAGCGAATTGCTCGGTAAATAACCTAGCCAACAATTGGGTGCTCCTCAGGGTAGCGGTATGGCGTGCGATGCTCGCCCATCGCCAACGATACGGCGAGCGTAATGGTGCCGACCCGGCCTGCGTACATGAGCGCGGTCAGCGTAAGCTGAGCGGAAGCCGGAAGGTCCGCTGTGATGCCAGTCGACAAGCCAACTGTACCGAAAGCTGAAATGACTTCAAAGATGACCTGATCAGTCGGCAACTCGGTAACGAATAGAATGGTGAGTGTTCCCGCCGTAATTAGGGCGCTTCCCAGTGCCAGCACGGTGATCGCCTGCCTATGTGCCGAGTTGCTAACGCGCCGTCCGAACGCCTCAGTGTCGCCACGACCGCGGATCTCAGCGAGCACCAGCAATGCGAGTATTGCAATGGTGCCAACCTTGACTCCGCCGGCGGTACTGGCGCTACCTCCGCCAACGAACATCAAGAAAAAATGCAGCGCCAGGCTTTCATGAGTTAGCGCGCCGATGTCGATTGAGTTGAATCCGGCGGTACGGGCGGAGACGGACGCAAATGTCGCGGACAACAGCTTACCTGCAGTCGGCATGGCGCCGAGCGTTCTTGGATTATTCCATTCGAACAACAGCAGGCCAAGAATCCCCGTTGCTAGAAGCACCCCTGTAACCGACAAGGTTAGCTTGCTATGCAGGGACCACCGGCGTGGATCGGCAATCTTGTTCCGCAAATCCTGCAGCACGGGGAAACCGATGCCGCCGATGACGATTGCCACCATCACCGGCCCAAGTACCCAGAAATCGGCCGCATAGCGTGTAAGACTGTCTGCGTGGGTTGAGAAGCCGGCGTTGTTGAAGGCCGATATGGAATGAAACAAACCAATCCACGCTGCTTCGTGCCAAGGAAGGGAATAGGTGAGATGCAGCCTCGAGGCTAGCCACACCGCGATGATCGCCTCTAAACTCAATGTCACCACCAGCACCAGCTTCGCCACGCCGGTGACGTCACCCAAACTGATCGTATGGGTTTCAACCCGGGTAATCAACCTAGCACGCAATCGCAGCGAGCGGTTGACCATCAGGCCCAGAAGGGTGGAGGCCGTCATCATCCCAAAGCCGCCAAGCTGGAACAGTGCCATGATCACCGCTTGGCCGAATCCGGACCAGTAAGTTCCCGTGTCGACGATAACTAGGCCAGTCACGCAGACCGCCGAGACTGCGGTAAAGAATGCGGTGAGCCAGGGCGCGCTCCCGCCATCGACGCGTGACCAAGGCAACATCAACAGTACGCTGCCTGCCATGATGGCCAGCAGGAAGCCCATGGCGACGGTCCGGGTCGGATGCAAGGATCGTTTCATGCACAGAATTGTGCTATGAAACGTGTCACAAATCTAACATTTCCACAGACCACCATCTTTGCACCATCTGGGCGCAGGCTTCCTGGCGTCAATGGTCATCGCATTCCATTGCGGACTTCCTGCAACACCTCATCGAAAGTGTCAACGCGGATCATGCCCAGCCGCGGAAACTCCAAGTCGACGATGACATAGAGTGTCACCGTCAGCGAGGCCACGAAAAAAAGCGCATGCAACCAGTTTCGAGGACTGCGGCTGGCCATGCCATAGCCCGCAAACAAGGCCCCAACCCAGCAAAGCGCGAAAAGCATGCCGAAGATGACGACGGGTGGATGTTCCTTTGTTGCTGCGAGTCGGGTCGATGCCGTGTCGAACGCTGCATTGAGGGCTGGTAACAGAAGCATGGTGGCCGCCGTACTAGCGGTTCGCTGGGACTCCGTTACGGATCTTGTCCAGAGGCGTTCACGCAGCACGTCCGAACGTACCAAGGAAGCCTCGACGCGTTTGCGGTTAGGGACGGCTCGATAGGCGTCAAGCCGGGCATCGAGATATTGCCGGAATATCTCCTGCAACTCACTACGTGCTGGTGGCGGTAGCAGATCCAGACGCAGGTAAGCAGTGCCGATATCGTTGGCTTCCTGGACGATCAGCGTACGCCGCATATCAAAGCGGCTTGCCGCCCCGGAAAAGGTGAAGGCGATCAATAGCCCAAGCAGTGCGAATATCGCGCTTGCGACCGCGCTGACGCCCGTTGTCTCCGGTTCGCGACCGGAGGAAACCTGCCATTGCCACACCAGCCGGCCGAGCTCCAGGGCGATCAGGATACTTATGAATATTCCGACCGCCAACACCAGCCCGCCGGCCCAATCGGCACCATAAAGTAGTGATGCCAAATTCGTCTCCGGTGCATTTCCGCGATGCGCGGTTTCAACGTTGAAGACGGTATGGAAAAGCTTCGTCACAGTATGTGCGCTTCCGCACAGGCGTCCGATAGCCGGGTGGAACTGACGCTTGAGCGTCGGCGTCACGGCATAAGCCAACGTCCGTAGATGGCCGGCAAGCGCCCCCTCGCCGGCCAGAGGTTTGTCACACTTCGGTCTGCTCAGCCATCTCAAGCGCGTCGTCGACTTCGATACCGAGGTGGCGAACCGTGCTCTCCAGCTTCGTGTGGCCCAGCAGCAATTGCACTGCGCGAAGGTTCTTGGTTCTACGATAGATGAGCGACGCCTTGGTCCGCCCCATGGTGTGGGTGCCGTACGCCGTGTCGTCTAAGCCGATGGACTCGATCCAGCGATGTACGAGCCTGGCGTACTGACGTGTGGACAGGTGGGCCGAGGCGTGAATCCGACTCGGAAACAGAGCATCCGACGAGCGCAATCCGCGATGGGCGATCCATGCCCTCAAGACTTGAGCGGGTCTGCTCCGTAATCTCGAACTGAACCGGTCTATGCGTCTTTTGCTGGATCACCATCGCGCGGATACTAACGCGGGTGCCCTGACAAACGTCTCGTACGCATAGCCTTGTGAGATCACACGCTCGAAGCTTGCTATCGATCGCAAGATTGAACAGTGCGAGCTCACGAAGATTCGACGACATCTGTAGCCTTGTACGAATCGCCCAGATCTCGCAGAGCTTCAGCGGCGGCTTTTGTCCGGTGACCTTACCCTTATTCAATGGCGCACGCGGGGTCACGGGTGAATTCGACGTCTCCATGATCATCTCCTTTCGAACGAAGGTAGAATCAGTTTGCGCGCGCTGCAGATCTTCGCTGATGTCTCCGTCAGTCGGGCTGCAACGCGTGCCTCGAAAACTGTGCCGCAGACGGTCGCCGACCGACCCTTCTCCGACCCCCAAACATGGCTGTTGAATGTCCGTTGAAGGCATGAGATGCGACATCTGCGCAGTTCAGTGCTGTCGACTGATCGAGCCCATCTCGGATGGTTTCCAGCATCTGACTGAACGTCCGCGTAGGCCACGCTCCAGCCGTGCGAGTGAGGTCACCTACGGCTTTCGCCGGGCGGGAGCCCCGTCAATTTCGAGCCCCTCGCTAGTGCATTGCGAATCTTGGCGCGCGCGGCCACGCTCATTGCCATGTCCAGCAGGAAGTGGCGGCCGTCATGCCCCGGTCGAGCCGTTTGCGCCTGCCGCATCGGTGCCGGTCGCGTTCTGGCCGGGCATTACGCCAGTTTATACATTGACATCATCCAGGACGGCTGGTTTGGCGGACACGTAAGCGCCAGAATCCCCCAACCAGTGAGGTGAAATGAAATATCAACTGTTCAACTACGAAGGCCGCGATGGCACGATCAACGTCGGCGTGCACGCGGACAGCCGGCATGTGCAATTCGCCGCAGGCACCGTTGACGGCCTGTTGCAGGACTGGCCCGCCGCGCAGCTACGCATTGCGCGCTTCATTGCGCAACTGCCGCTGGCCGCCGAGACGATGGAGCCCGCACAGATCCGCTTCCTGCCGCCGCTGAGCCAGCCCGGTGTCATCTATGGGGCAGGGGCGAACTACCGCGACCATGTCGTGGCCATGGCAAAGGCCGTCAATATGGACCTGACGACAGATCCGAAGGCCGATGGCGTACCGCCGTGGCACTTCATCAAGGCCGGCCGGGGAACACTGTCCGCCCACCGCCAGGCGCTGCCTTATCCCTCGCACACGCGAATGCTCGACTGGGAGGCTGAACTTGCGGTGGTGATCGGCAAGGCATGCCGCAACATCTCGCCGGGCGACGCGCTCGACTGTGTAGCGGGATATACCATTGCCAACGACCTGTCGGCACGCGACAACCTGCGTCGCGAGCAGGTCGATGCAAGCTCGCCGTTCCGCTTTGACTGGATCGGCCACAAGTGCTTTGAAGGCTCCTGTCCCCTCGGTCCTTACCTGACTCCCGCGGCTTTCGTGGCGTCCCCTGAAGCGCTGGATATCAAGCTTTGGGTCAATGACGAACTCAAGCAGAACTCGAATACGTCCAATCACCTTTACACGGTTGCCGAGCAGATCGCCTACTTGAGCGAGCGGCTCACGTTGTATCCGGGCGATGTGCTGCTCACCGGGACGCCTGCCGGCGTTGGCATGGAATCGGGAGTCTTCCTGAAGCGCGGCGACAGTATCCGCGTCTGGATTGATGGACTGGGCGAACTGGAGACATCGTTGCAGTAGGGCAATACCACGGGCGGCGTTCGCCGCCTGACATGGGGAGCCGTTCAGGCTCGCGTCCGCACGGGCACCACATAGAGTGCCTGACGGGCAATGACAATTCGACGGAGGAGACATGAAACAGAAATGCGTGGCAATCGCCGCCGCGCTGGCGCTGCTCGCGCCGGCGCTGGCCAGTGCTGAAGTGAAGGTCGGCATTCTTGCCACCCTTTCGGGGCCGTCGGCCGATGTCGGGCGCGACCAATACGATGGCTTTCTGCTTGCCGTTGAGCAAGGCGGCGGCAAGCTCGGCGGACAGCCGGTCCGCCTGATCAAGGAAGATGACCAGGCGCGCCCGGACGCAGGGCTTGCGGGGGTGCGGCGACTTCTCGAACTTGAGCGCGTCGCCACGCCGTATTTCGCCACCTGGACCGTCGGCATCGTGTTCGCGATGATCGCCGCATTCATGCCGCTCAATGTGCTGGCCGAGTTGATCAATATCGGCACGCTCTCCGCCTTCACGCTGATCTCGATCGCGGTGCTGGTGCTGCGCCGGACCCGTCCGGAGCTGCCGAGAGCTTTCCGCTGTCCCGGCGTGCCGGTGGTTCCGCTGCTATCGGTGGGCTTCTGCCTGTTTCTGATGGCGCACCTTCAAGCGCTGACCTGGATCGCTTTCCTCATTTGGCTGGGGATCGGCCTGTCGATCTACTTCCTGTACGCGCGCCGCAACGCGGTGCTGCACGGTGGCCAGGTAGCACGCGGTGCCAGCCGTAAGAGTCCCGAGACACGGTAAGCGGATGTGGAGGCCGACCTTGGGGTAAGCGAAAACCCTAGCCCCGCCCGCACCGAGAAACTGGGTAAGATGCCAACCCGGCGCCGGCGCGACAAGATCGCCCGCAGCCGAACGGGATTGGGGCTCCAGACCCCATCAACGCCGCACCGCACTGCAACCCAGGCGGTGTGTCAAGGAAGGCAGAGCTACAGCTTTGCATTCCCCACGTCATGGAGAAGAAGTTGAACGACCGTACCCACGCGGCGGCCGCTGTCCGCCTTTTCGGCACCGGCGAAGGCCTGTCCCACGAGCGCGTAACGCTCGCCACCGATCCGGAATCCGGCCTGCAGGCCATCATCGCCATCTACAACACCAGACTGGGCCCCGCATTCGGCGGCTGCCGGTACTGGGCCTATCCCGCCGAAGCCGACGCGCTGTCCGATGCGCTGCGCCTGTCACAGGGCATGGCCTACAAGAACGCCCTCGCCGGGCTGCCGTTCGGTGGCGGCAAGGCGGTGATCCTGCGTTCCCCGGCGCAGACCGACCGCAAGCAACTCTTCCGCGCCTTCGGCCGCATGATCGAGTCGCTGCAAGGCAGCTATATTACGGCCGAGGATGTCGGCACGACGGTGGACGACATGCGTGCCGTTCAGGCCGAGACCCGCTACGTCAGCGGCATGCCGCGCGACGGCGGCTTCGGCGGCAATCCCTCGCCGTGGACGGCATACGGCGTGTTCGTCGGCATCGAGGCGGCGGCGCTGTATCGCCTGGACCGCAAGTCGCTCGCCGGCTTGTCCGTGGCCGTCCAGGGACTGGGTTCGGTGGGCTGGGAGCTTTGCCGCCGTCTCCATGAAGCGGGCGCCACCCTGACCGTGGCCGATATCGACGCCGGCCGCACGACGCAGGCGCAACAGCAGTTTGGCGCCAGCGTCGTATCGCCGGAAGCCATCACGGCCGTCGACGCCGATGTATTCGCGCCTTGCGCGCTGGGTGCCGTCATCACCCCGGCCGTGGCCGAAAGCTGCCGTTTCCGGGCCATCGCCGGCGGGGCAAACAATCAACTCGCTTCGCTCGCCGAAGGTGACATCCTGCACCAGCGCGGGATCTTCTATGCGCCCGACTTCCTCATCAATGCCGGCGGCATCGTGAGTTGCGCCCGGGAATACCTCGGCGGTGTCGACGACTCGGACCTGCGCGACGAAGTGGCAGGCATCCGCGAACGGGTGCTCAGGCTGGCGCAACGCGTGGAGTCGACCGGCCAGGCGCCGGCGCGCGCGGCGGTGACATGGGCGCACGAGGTGTTGTCGCGTGGCATCGGGCCGAACTGAGCGTCGCGTCGACCAGGAGGAAGCCGATGAACGAATTCCCGAAGCCCCACAGTTCGACCAGCGCCAGCGCTGGTTGATGTGCTGGCTGGGGAATACGCACGGGCGCGAGCGGAGACGGCGCGGCTGATTTAGGCAGCTACCAACGCATAGCCGCCATTGGCCTCGTGAACGCGGCTTCTTAGGTGAACCGAAGCCTTACCCGAGGCCTTCGGTATCCAGGGACTTGCGCACAGCCGGCCGCTCCCGCATACGGAGATACCAGGTCCTGAGATTCTCCAGGCCGTCGAAGTGGATGTCGGTCTTGTAGACCGACTCAAGCCACTCGGCTTGGCCCCATTGGGTTAGGGAATAAAGGTAGGCGTCGGCGACAGTGTAGGTGTCACCCATCAGATAGTCGCGGCCGGCGAGTTTCTCGTTAAGCCAGGCGTAACGCTTTTCCAACTTCGGCTTCGCAGTCTCGACGCCGTACTTGCCCGCCAGCCTCGCATAGAGCAGCGGAATGAAGCCCTTATGGATCTCGGAAGTCAGGAAGCTCAACCACTCCTGCAGACGATAGCGGTCGATGGTCCCGTTCGCCGGGGCCAAGTTCGACTCGGGTTTCATATCTGCCAGATACTGAACAATGGCCGGCCCCTCGCACAGCCGCGTGCCGTCGTCGAGTTCAAGGAGTGGGACGTAGCCAAAAGGACTGAGTTCGAAAAAATCGCGACCGTCTTCAGTTTCGTGAGTTTTGTAGTCCACCTTCGCGAGGGTTACGTCCAGCCCCAATTCATTGAACACGATGTGGGGCGACAGCGAGCAAGCACCCGGAATGTAGTACAGCTTCATTTCATATCCCTAAAGGTCATCGCAAAGCGGCGTGCCTTGCTGATGGATCGAATGATGCTGAAGATGGTATAGAAAGGGAAGAAGGCACTAAAATGTGGTGTAGGTACATTTTTTATACCTATGACTGAGAGGCTTCCATGAAGACGGCTGTGTCGGGATGTTCGGTAGAGGAAGCAATGCGCCTGCTGGGCGGCCGGTGGCGGCTGCTGATCGCCTCGTACTTACTCGAAGGGCCGAAGCGTTTCAACGAACTGCGAAGAGAGATGCCAGACATTTCGCAGCGCATGCTCACCCTGGACCTGAAAGCACTTCAGGAAGTCGGCCTGGTGAAGAGAACAGCGTTTCCGACTGTTCCTGTTACGGTGCAGTACGAACTGACAGAGGATGGCGCGCGCCTTGCGCCTGTTGTGGAGGTGATGCGGGAGTTTGGGCTTTGGGTGAAGAGCCGGCCAAGGCCACCGCAGGCGCCAGAACCATATCCATTAGCCCACGAAAATCCGGCCGGCGGCGTCGTGCAATAGCAGAAGCGTCGTCATGGACGTGGCCATCAAGACAGGTTCTCATAAAGGGGGGCTTTGCCGACTACGCCGCCCCTGTGTGGCAGTGAGTGCCGCGGCGCCGCCACGCGCTGAGGCAGCCCGCCATTGGCGCGGCTTTCAGCAGCGCATGCCGGTCAATGCCCTTCCTCGATATTGAGGATTTTCCCCAGGCCCAGGAAATAGTTTGCAAAGGCAAGCACGCTAGCCGTCACGGCTATATAGACAACTGACAGCGCGGCCAGCGTCGGATCGGCAAACTCCCGCACATAGTTGTACATGGAAACGGGCAGCGTCTGCGTGTCTTGCGTGGTGACGAAAAGCGATGCGGTGAATTCACTGAACGACATGATTGCCGCAAACAACCAGCCGCCAAACAGCCCCGGCGCGAGCAGCGGAATCGTAATCGTGAAAAGCACCTTCAGCGGCGACGCACCGAGGCTTGCTGCCGCCTGTTCCAGCCTTGCGTCCAGGTTTTCCATGGAAACATAGACGCTCTTCAGCACGAACGGCAGCACCAGCATCACGTGACACAGGATGACGACGCCATATGAGCGGTGTATGGAGGCCTGTGATACCAGGATGAGCAGGCCCAGCCCCAGCGTGAAGTGCGGCACCACGAGCGGGGAATGCAGGATGGCCAGCAGCGTCTGCTTGCCGGGGAATTCCAGCCGTTTGACGGCAATCGACAGGCAGGTCCCGATCACCAGCGCAATCAACGAGGACCACCCGGTGATGACCAGGCTGGCGCGGAATCCATCTCGAAAATCCGGATAACTGAAGACGCGTGCAAACCATGTCAGCGAATAGGATTCAGGCGGGAAAGTGATGATCGCCTTTTCGTTGAAGGCGGCGATCGTCACCACCACGACCGGCAGCAGCACGAATGCAAGCAGGATGGCGACGAGCAGCGGGCCCGCGACACGCAGCGGCAAAGGCAAAGCGCTTTTGATTCTCATTTCTTAGTGTCCTCCAACGACTTTCAGTCGCTTGGTGAACAGCCCCAGGGAAAAGAGCGCTGCGGCCGTCAGCAGCAAGCCCATCACACTCAGGCTGGCCGCCAGCGGGAAGTTCATGGAAGCGAAGCCAAGCTGGTACACCAGTGTCGAAACCGTCGGCACGCGGCCTCCGCCAATCATCTGAGGCGTCGCAAAGGCGCTGAAGGTCCAGGCGAACGCAGTTGTGATGCCAGCCAGAATACCCGGCATCGAAAGCGGCAGCGTGACCGTGAGGAAGGTCCTGACCGGGCCGGCACCCAGGCTCTGGGCGGCTTTTTCGTAGTCGCGGTCGATATGCGAAATTGCCGTGGCAAGCATCAGGACCACGACGGGAATCGTCACGTGCACCAGCGCGACCAGCACGCCCAGGTGTGTGAACATGAGTTCCAGTGGCCAGTCGATCAGGCCGAGCTTTCGCAGCGCGCCATTGATAAAGCCATTGCTGCCCAGGACGGCGATCCAGGAGTAGGTCCGCACGATTTCCCCCAGAAACAGGGGCGTGATGGACACCACGAGGATGAAGGACTTGAGCGCCCGGCTCCTGACGCGCACCAGGGCATAGGCCAGCGGGTACGCAACCAGCAGCGAAAACACGGTCGTCTCCACGCTCAGCCACAAGGTGTTGGAGAACGCGTCGAGATAAATCGACTTGGTCAGGTCGCTGAAGTTGGCGAACGTGAATCCGCCGACATCCAGGGAGCCGGGCACATACGCCCGGAAGCTGAACTGCAGGACCGCAATCAACGATACTGCGATGCACAGCGCGACAAGTACTGCCGGGGAGACCAACCAGGCTCGTGAATCGGGGCGCATTCTTAAACCTTATTCCAGATGCTCAATCGGCGAGGGAGGATCGGCGCGGTGCATTGCCGCGGCGACCCTCCCTCCACACTCTTGCTAGCGGGCTCAGTTCATGACGTTTTCAGTGAACCACTTGCGCCATTCCGCAGTCTTCTCGGCGCGCAGCTTGTGGTCCACGAGGATGGCCTTGTCCCACTGCTCCTTCGTCGTGAACACGCCGGGCAGCTTGGCGTCTTCAGGCGAAACCCTGGCGTCGTCGACGACGGGGCTGGCCTTCTTCAAGGCCACGATCTTCGACTGGACTTCCGGGGACAAGGCGATGTTCATGAACTTGTAAGCCAGATCGGCCTTGGTGGAGCCCTTCGTGATGGCCATGGTATCGATGCCGAGCACAGCGCCTTCCCTGGGCGTGACCAACTTGACCGGCACGCCCTGGCTGATCATGTGATAGGCGTTGATCGACAGGATGACCTGCACGGGCGTTTCGCCGGTGGCGATCAGCTGCTGCGCATTGGCGTCATTGGTATAGAACGCCTTGAAGTTGGGCTTGAGCGCCTTGAGCTTGTCCTGCCCCTTTTCCCAGCTTTGCGCATCGCCACCCGACAGCATGGCGGAAACCGCGACCACATGGCTCGGATCGAAGTCAGGCACGCCAATCTTGCCTTTCAGGGCCGGGCTCCACAGGTCGTTCCAGCTCTCGAACTTGACGCTGGGCGGCACCAGGTCGGCGCGATAACCGATGGTATAGACATAGGCCCAGCTGCCGATGTGATACGGGCTGATCCTGGCGCGCTCGACAAGATGCTTGTAATTCGGAATCTTGCTCGTATCCAGCTTTTCAAAGAGATTGCCGTTGGCGTAGAGCCAGCCGACGTGGGAAGTCGTGAAGGTAACGTCGCTCTCGGGCTTGGAGGCAAGCTTCGCCTTGTTCAGGCGGTCGATGGTGCCGCCCGTGATGTACTTGACCGGTACGCCGGTTTGCCGCGTGAATTCCTTGCCGATGCTTTCATCGATGAGGTCGCGGAAACTGCCGCCCCAGGTGCTCACCACCAAGGCTTCCTGGGCCCATGCCGCCGTACTGCCAAGCGTGGCGGAAAGCGCGCAAAGTGCCAAAAGCTTGCGAATCGTCATTTACTAACCCCCAATCGAAAAGATAAACATCTGATAGAACTGGAAATACGCTTGAACGTGCCACCGGGAAATGCAATCACAAGCAGCGACGCGTTGCTGACGCAACGACGTTGACGCAATGACTTCGAATTACGGAGCCTATGATGTGAAAGTCGTACCAGGCGGCCAAGTCGGCTTTTTCGTAGGGGTGCCTCACATTTCCCGATGGGGTTGTGGATGGTTCCGCCGTCTGGAGCAGGTTAGCGGTCGTGTGAGGTTCGGTGGTATTCGGAAATTCCTAAACGGCCGGCAGGAAAATACAAATGGCGCCGCCAGCGGCTGCACATGACCATGCAGTCGGGTGCATCGCCCCCAATCTCCCGCCACCTGCCGAATCGATCCGAATCGACCATGAAGCATACCCGCATCCGTACCTTCAACACCAAAGTCACCTACCCGGAACAGAATCTGGACAACGACCTTTGCCAGGCCGTTGTCGCGCGAGGCCGTACCGTTTTTCTGCGAGGGCAGATCGGCCAGAACCTCGACACCTCGGAGAGCGTGTGCATCGGGGACGTCGCCGGACAGGCGGAGCAGGCCATGGCCAATATCGCGATGCTGCTCAAGGAAGCCGGCGGCGAGCTCGAGGACATCTGCAAGATCACGATCTACATCATCGACCCTCGCTACCGCGAGGCGGTGTATCGCGTCGTGGGCCGCTGGCTGAAGGGTGTCTTCCCGGTCTCGACCGGCATCGTCGTATCGGCCCTGGCCCGCCCCGAGTGGCTGGTAGAGATCGACGCCACCGCTGTCATCCCCGACTGAGCTGCCATGACCTTTTCCATCATTGCACGGTGCCCGGCCACCGGCCAGTTCGGCGCCGCCGTGGCGTCCTCGTCACCGGCGGTTGCCTCGCGCTGCATCCGCGGCCGCAAAGGGGTCGGCGCAGCCGCGAGCCAGAACATTACCGACCCGGATCTGGGGCCCCTCGCCCTGGACCTGATGGCCAGCGGCCTGACGCCGGAACGCGCCCTCGCGGAACTGCAGAAGCGCCCCCATATCGAGTATCGCCAGCTCATGGCCATCGACGCGCACAACCCGCCAGTGGTGTTCACGGGTGCCAGGGCGCTCGGCACCCTGGCAAGCGTGGTCGGCACCCATGCCGCATGCGCGGGCAACATGCTGGCGACGCGTGAAGTGCCCCAGGCCATGCTGTCGGCCTTCGAGCAGACCGAAGGCGCGCTCGCGGAACGGCTGATGCAGGCCATGCTCGCCGGCCAGGCCGCCGGCGGCGAGGAAGGTCCGGTGCATTCGGCAGGCCTGCTGGTGTACGATGCGCAAAACTGGCCTGTCGTGGATCTGCGCCTGGACTGGGTAGAAAACGACCCGGTCGAGGCCCTCCATGCCGCCTGGCAGGTTTACGCGCCGCAACTGAAGGACTATGTCAAGCGAGCGCTCGATCCCCGCGCGGCGCCCAGCTTTGGCGTTCCCGGAAACCTGTGACCAGTCCGACGCATCGAATGAAGCGTGACAGCGCTGGTCAGGCAGCCGGCACTCGAAAGGGCAAACCTTCTCCAGTACACTGGATCGTTCCCCTTTTCCTGATCTCGACATGCTCAATCGCATTTCCCTGCGCCAGATGGAGTATTTCGTCGCAACGGCGAAGCATGGCAGCATTGCCGCTGCGTCGACGCAAATCCATATCTCCTCTCCCTCGATCTCCGCAGCGATCGCCCATATCGAGGCCGAACTGGGCGTGCAGCTGTTCGTGCGCCATTCTTCCAAGGGCATTGGCCTGACCACCATCGGCAAGCTGGTCCTGCATCACTGCGAAGATATGCTCGGACGGTCGTCCCGACTCTATGAAATCGCCTCCGATTCGAGCGACGTCATCCAGGGCACCTTGCGGGTGGGAAGCTTCCAGTCGCTCACGGCAATGATTGCGCCCGAGGTCATCTTCGGCTTTTCGCGCGCGTTCAAGAAAATCGAGCTGCAGATGGTCGAAGGCGATCAGGAAGTCTTGATGAACAAGCTCCATGCGCTTGAGATCGACGTGGCGATCACCTACGACCTGCACCTTGAGGACGACATCCAGTTCGAGAGCCTGGCGACGATGCCGCCCTATGTCCTGGTGAGCGAGGTCCATCCGCTGGCGCAGCAGAAAGTCGTCTCCTTCGAAGAGCTGGCGCCCGAACCCTACGTCCTGCTCGATATGCCGATGAGCCGGGACTATTTCACCTCCCTGTTTGAAAAGGCAGGCGTGACGCCGAACATCGCGGCGCGTTCGCAGTCCACGGAAGTGGTCCGGTCCATGGTCGCCAACGGCATTGGCTACGCACTCTTCAACGTGCGCCCCAAATCCGATCAGTCGCTCGATGGAAAGCGCATGGTGCGGGTCCGCCTTGCCGGTACCCATCGGCCCATGCTGCTCGGCCTGGCGACTTACAAGCCGATGAAACAGTCAAGATTGACGAGAATCTTCATGGAACGCTGCCGCGCTTATATCTCCGACCAATACATCCCCGGAATGAGCGCTCCAAGTTTCTTCGATCCCCATATAGCAGCGCCGCTGAAATCGGCGTCCTGAAGCGCCGCCAGCCGCATCGGTCATGCCGTGTTTCGGCAATGCCCCCTCAAGAAGGGCCAGAGATGGAAAATCAAGCCTCCTCCGCAAGCGTCTCTCTCCTGGAAACGCTCGTTTCTTTCGCATCGGTTTCCCTGACGCCAAACATCGCGCTCATCCACAAGGTCCAGGACATCCTGGCGGAAGCCGGCATCGAATCGATGCTCGCGCCCGACCCGCAAGACCCCAGCCGCTCCAATCTGTTTGCGACGGTCGGTCCGGTGGGCGTTCCGGGCGTCCTGCTCTCCGGCCATACCGATGTGGTGCCGGTGGAAGGCCAGCCCTGGACTTCACCCCCGTTTGAGGCAACGCACCGGGATGGCCGCATCTACGGACGCGGCACAGCCGACATGAAAGGCTTCGTGGCCTGCGCCGTCACCGCCATGGTGGCGGCCGCCCGGCAGCCGCTCCGGCGCCCCTTGCAGCTGGCGCTGTCCTTCGATGAGGAAATCGGCTGCGTAGGTGTGCGCCACCTGCTGCGCCGCCTGGAGCACAGCCTCCCCGCACCCTACCTGTGCATTGTCGGCGAGCCGACCCTGATGCGGATCGGCACCGGTCACAAGGGCAAGGCTGCCTACCGGGCGGTCTGCTGCGGCCAGGCCGGCCACTCAGGCCTGGCGCCCAGGTTCTTCAACGCCATCCACATGGCCAGCGACCTCGTCGCATCCCTGCGGGACGTGCAGCGTGAACTGGCGCAAAGCGGCCCGCGCGAGGAGGGCTACGGCGTGCCCTACAGCACGGTCCACGCCGGCGTCATCCACGGCGGCCGCGCCTTGAACATCGTGCCCAGCGAATGCGAAGTCAGCTTCGAGATTCGCAACGTCTCGGAAGATAAACCCGAGCAGATCCTGAAGCGCGTCCTGGAACGCCTGGCCGAGCGCGTCAAAAAAGAGGCGCTGGATCCTGCGGCGCCGTTGCCAGACATCCAGATGACGAACAGCTATCCCAGCCTGAACACCCGCGAGGATTCGCCTGCTGTCGGCCTGCTCGCCTCGCTGCTCCCCGCGGGCACCCCATGCGCCAGGGTGGACTATGGCAGCGAGGGTGGATTGTTCCAGCAGATCTGGAATCAAACGCCAGTGCTGATCTGCGGGCCCGGGAGCATTGAAGTCGCACACAAGGCCGACGAGTATGTGGAGCTGGCGCAGATCGAAGCCTGCGACCGCATGCTGGCCGGCCTCGTCGAATTTCTCTGTCGATAAGCCTGGCATTCTGGCCAGCTTTGGCCCGGACGCCTCACGGACGCTATCAAAATGAAGTCAGCAGGATGCTGCGATCGACCGACTGGATATCCGTCTTGCCGCAAAACGCCATGGAGAGATCGAGCTCGTTCTGAATGATGCTCAAGGCCGTGGTCACGCCTAGCTCGCCGAGGGCGCCCAGGCCATACATCATGGCGCGGCCGATATACGTGCCACGCGCCCCGAGCGCGATGGCCTTGAGCACATCCTGGCCCGAGCGGATGCCGCCATCCATATGGACTTCCACCCGATCCCCGACGGCTTCCACGATGCGTGGCAATGTGGAGATCGATGACGCGGCGCCGTCCAGCTGGCGCCCGCCATGGTTCGACACAATGATGGCATCGGCGCCGCTTGCCAGCGCCAGCCGCGCATCCTCGGGGTCCTGGATGCCCTTGACGATCAGCTTCCCATCCCACCGCTTCTTGATCCATTCAATATCGTGCCAGGACAGACGCGGATCGAACTGCTCCTGAGTCCACTCCACCAGCGCCCCGATATTGTCGACGCCCCTGGCATGCCCGACGATATTGCCGAACTGACGGTGTCTGGTACCCAGCATGCCCATGCACCAGCGCGGCTTGCTCGCCATGTTCACAAGGTTGCGCAGGGTCGGCTTGGGCGGCGTGGACAGACCGTTCTTCTTGTCCTTGTGCCGCTGGCCGAAGACCTGCAGGTCCATCGTGACCACCAGCGCCGAACAATTGGCATTCCTGGCACGGTCGATCAGGCTTTCGACAAAGGTCCGGTCGCGCAGCACGTACAGCTGGAACCAGAACGGATGGCGCCCGGTCGCTTCCGCCACCGCCTCGATCGGGCAGATGCTCATGGTGGACAAGGTGAACGGGATGCCGTGCCGCTTCGCCGCGCGCGCGGCCAGGATTTCTCCATCGGCGTGCTGCATGCCGGTCAACCCGGTGGGCGCGATCGCCACCGGCATGCTGACCGGCTGGCCCACCATGGTGCTGGCGGTGCTGCGCTCGGTAATGTCCACCGCCACGCGCTGGCGGAATTCGATACGCTGAAAATCCGCCTCGTTGGCACGGTAGGTATATTCGGTCCACGAACCGCCGTCGACATAGTCATAGAACATGCGCGGCACGCGCTTTTTCGCCAGCCTGCGCAGGTCTTCAATGCACGTCATCTCGGCCATGGGAACTCCCTTGAAAAAAACAAAAGCTGCCGGATCGCCCGATCCGGCAGCTCGTGCGTGCAACCTCGTTACCAATGACAGGTCACCGTGCAGCCTCAGGAACAGGCTCAAGACCGCTCATACGTCATATATCCGTTCTGGAGCACGATATGGTCAGCGATGTATTTCGCATCGTGCCAGACGCCATAGATGAAGGACGACGCCCGGTTGACCAGATTCGGCAGGCCCAGGAAATAGATGCCGCTTTCCGCGGAGATGCCGCGCTTGTGGAACGGATCGCCCTTCTCGTCGAAGGCATTCTTCACGTTCAGCCAGTTGAAATCAAACTTGAAACCGGTCGCCCAGAGGATCGTGGTGATGCCGGCTTCAGCCAGGTCGAGGTTGAGGATCGGGTGCTTAAGGCACTCCGGGTCCGGCAGCAGCTCCCAGGCGTCAGGTTCCGGCGGAAACGGCAGGCCATTCTCTTCGATATAGGCATCCGCTTCGCGCAGCACGTCGAAGTAGGCGCGGTCGCCTTCGGCGATGTTCTCGGGCAGGCCTGGCTCGAATGTCATGACGCCATCCTTGTAGGATTGGGTCAGGCCGACCAGGTTGATGCCCGCGTGCGCCAGGCGCCGGAAATCGACGGTCTTGCCGCCTTCATAGCCGCTCACGGCGAAAGCGACGTGCGCCTTCTTGGGCCGGATCCTCACTTCATCCCACAGGCCGAGGGCGCCCAGCCACCAGCAGTAGTCACGGCCACGGTACGCGCGCGGCGGGCGGTAATGCTCGCCGACCGAGAGATAAACCGTCTTGCCGGCCTGGCGCAGCTCTTCGGCGATCTGTGAGCCGGAAGCGCCCGCGCCCACCACGAGCACCCCGCCTTCCGCCAACTGGCCCGGATTCTTGTAGGCCGAGGAATGCAGCTGCCGGATTTTTTCGCTCTCAGGCACGATCTTCGGATAGGCTGGCTTCTGGAACGGGCCGGTTGCGGCAACCACGTTGTCTGCCTCGATGATTCCGTCGGAAGTCGTCACCCTGAATCCGGGACGCCCTTGATGCCGTTCCACCTGCCTGACTTCCACGCCGGTACGGACCGGCGCCTTCAGCATGGCGGCATAGCTCTCGAAATACTGCGCCATGCGCTCTTTCGACGGAAAGGCCTCCGGCGAGATGCCCTCGAATTTCATCCCGGGAAAACGGTCATGCCAGGCCGGTCCATTCGCGACCAGAGAATCCCAACGTTCCGAGCGCCAGCGTTCTGCGATTCGGCTGCGTTCCAGCACGACATGCTGCACACCCATGTGCGCGAGATGCTCGCTCATCGCGATGCCCGCCTGGCCAGCACCGACCACCACGGTGTTGATTTTTTCCACTGACATTTGAATTTCCTAAGAATGATCGCCCCGGTCAGTCGCCCCGGCACGGAAGCTTCGACGGCAAGGCGTACTGGCGCCCTGGAGACATCGCTCATCGACGGTGGCCAGTTTGATGAAGCCCACCTCGTTTGAAAATCACGTTTTTCAAACTCAGGACTTAGGAAAAAGTAAAGCGCGGGCCGAAGGGTTCGGCACTGCCCCCCGCACCCGCGCACCACAAGGCGTTCCCGGCCATCGCATCCGCGCCGCCTGCGCCTGAAAACGGGCATTTCGTTTTTTCCGAGGGACCGCATCAGTTTCGGCAAAGTCCCGATACTGGCTGTTTGACTTATCCTGCTTGCCAGTACCAGCTCGGCCTCGATGTCATTGGGCCCAAGCCTGGAGCACGGCATACTCCTCAATCTCTGTACACCTATGAACGTAGCCAACTCCGAGCCTGCCGCACAGCAACCCCACGCACAGCCCGATACCGCAGTCAGCCTGGAAAAGGTGGTCAAGAAGTATCACGACCACACCGTGCTGCACGAGCTCTCGCTGAAGATACGACGCGGGGAATTCCTCACCCTGCTGGGCCCGTCCGGCTGCGGCAAGACGACGCTCCTCAACCTCATCGCCGGCTTTGCGGAAGCCGACACCGGCGAGATTTTCATCGATGGCCAGCCGGTGACCTGCGAGCCGCCGCACAAGCGGCAGATCGGCATCGTCTTCCAGAACTACGCGCTCTTTCCCCACATGACCGTCGAGCGCAATATCGGCTATGGCCTGCGCATGCGGGGCGTGGGCAAGGACGAAATCGCACAGCGCGTGAAGCAGGTGATGGACCTGGTGAAGCTGGACGGCCTGGGGCACCGCAAGCCGCGCGAACTCTCGGGCGGCCAGCAGCAGCGCGTGGCGCTGGCGCGGGCGCTGGTGATCCAGCCCAAGGTACTGCTGCTGGACGAGCCCTTCTCGGCCCTGGACAAGAACCTGCGCGGCTCCATGCAGGTAGAGATCCGGGAAATCCAGCGCCGCTTGCGCCTGACCACGGTATTCGTCACCCACGACCAGGGCGAGGCGCTGGCCATGTCCGACCGGATCGCGGTGATGTCGAACGGCATCATTCGGCAGATCGCGTCGCCGGCCGAGCTGTATCAGAACCCGCAAGACCCGTTCGTGGCGTCCTTCCTGGGCGACGTGAACATCCTGCCGGCGCATTATCACGGCCAGACGGCAACGGACGTGCAACTGCGCCTGGGCTCGGGGCTCATCAGCGTCCCGCATGCCCGCCTGGCCGACGCATCGCACGACGGGGAAAGGCTGGACGTGTACGTGCGCCCGGAGCACATCAAGCTTGAGCATCTGCATTCTGAATCGGTGTTGAGCGGCACCGTGATCAATCACGTCTACCAGGGCGATCACATCAATACGTTCATCGACGTGGACATTCCGATGACGGCCCGTCAGGTCGTCACGGTGCGCAGTGCGGGCCTGGGCGCCATGCAGCAATGGCCCATCGGCTCGGTCGCGGGACTTGCGCTGCCCGATGAGGGCGTCAGCATTTTCAGTCCGCAGAAGCGGACGTAAGAACAGATGCAAGATCGCAACGCGAAGGAATAACGCAACGCGTCAGACAACGCCGCCTGAGAGAACACACCCATGACCAGTCTTCCCCGCTCCATGCAAGCCATCATCGCCCGTGAACCCGGCGACGCCGGTGTGCTAACGCTGGCCGAGCGCCCCATGCCCGAGCCCGGTGCTGGCGAAGTCCTGCTGCGCGTGCTCGCCGCCGGCGTCAACCGGCCCGACATCATGCAGCGTCAAGGTATCGCGAAGCCCGCGCCCGGAATCACCGACGTGCTCGGCCTGGAAGTCTGCGGCGAAGTGGTGGCCTGCGGTCCCGGTGTGGACAGTCAGCTGATGGGTCAGCGGCTGATGAGCCTGGTACCCGGCGGCGGCTATGCGCCGTGGTGTACGGCGCCGGTCGATCAGTCCTTCATCGTGCCCGGCACGCTTTCCGATGCCGAGGCAGCCGCCTTGCCCGAGGGGCTGTTCACCGTGTGGCACAACCTGTTCGAGCTGGGCCGCCTGACCATGGGTGAAACCGTCCTGATCCACGGCGCAGCCGGCGGTATCGGCACGCTCGCGATCCGGATGGCGCATGCCGCCGGCGCAACCGTCATCGCCACGGACAACGACGAAAGCCGTTTTCCGGAACTGCGCGCCATGGGCGCCGACGCGACGATCTGCTGGCCCACCACCGATTTCACCAAGGCCTGCCTGGAGTACACCGATGGGCGCGGGGTCGACGTGGTCATCGACATCGTCGGCGGCGACTATGTCCGCCGCAATCTTGCCGCCATGGCCTTCGGCGGCCGCCATGTCAGCCTGTCCTTCATGCAAGGCTCGGCGGTCAATGTCGAACTGCTGACGCTGATGCAGCGCCAGGTGAGCCTGCACTCGTCCACCATGCGCCCCCAGAGCCATTACGAAAAGACCCGGATGGCCCAGAGCCTTGCCCGCCATGTCATCCCGCTGCTGAAAAACGGACGGGTCAAGCCGCGCATCCACGCCACCTTCCCGCTCGCGGAGGCGGTCGCGTCCCACCGGATGCTGGAAAGCGGCAAGGTCTTCGGCAAGCTGGTCCTGATCCCCTAGAGCCTGTCATCCAATCAAGCATGCTGAAACTTCTTTTCGCTCCGACCTCGCCATTCGTGCGCAAGGTCATGGTCTGCGCACACCTGACGGGGCAGGCCGAGAACATCGAACTGCTGGACAGCGCCGCCCATCCGGTGCGGCGCGACCCGCGCATCGCGGCCCACAACCCCCTCGCCAAAGTCCCGACGCTGATCCTGGAAAATGGCCAGGCCATCTATGACAGCCGGGTGATTTGCGAGTACCTGGCCAGCCGGGCAGACGCCGCGGACATCTTTCCCGCCTCCGGCCCCGCGCGGTGGACGGCCCTGACCCGCCAGGCGCTCGGCGATGGCCTGCTCGACGCCGCGCTGCTCGCGCGCTACGAACGGACCGCGCGCCCCGAGGAAGTCCAGTGGCCCACGTGGCGCGAAGCGCTGCTGACGAAAGTCAGCGCCTGCCTCGAGTCAATTGACGCCATCGCACCGGACCTGGTGGAAGAACAGCCCACCATCGGTGAAATCACCATCGGCTGCGCGCTGGGGTATCTGGACTTCCGGTTTCCCGAACTCGATTGGCGTGCCCAACACGGCAACGCAGCACGCTGGAATGAGGCTTTCCAAAGCCTGCCCGCCATGCTGGCCACGCGCCCCCATGAAGGTTGAGATAACAGAGGTCAGAACATGAGCGAGAAGATCACCATCTGGTTCCTGAACGGCCCCAACGCCAATCTTTATGGCCTGGACGCCAACAAGACCTACGGCAGCGACAGCTTTCCGGTGCTGCAGTCACGATGCGAGCAAAAGGCCGCGTCGCTGAATGCCGACCTGCGCTTCTTGCAGTCAAACTACGAGGGACAGCTGGTCGACTGGATCCAGGAAGCGCGCGGCGTGGCGGACGGCATCATCATCAATGCGGCCGGCCTGACCTACTCGTCGATTCCGATCCTCGATGCCTTGCTGTCTTTCCCCGGCAAGATCATCGAAACCCATATGAGCAACATCTGGAAGCGCGAGCCGTTCCGCCACCACTCCTACATCTCAAAGGTGGCGGATGGCGTGATCGCCGGGCTGGGCGGCGACGGCTACGAATTCGCCATCGAGGCCGTCACGCGGCTGGTGCAGAAGGGCAGAGCAGCGGTCTGATTTCCATGCGCACCCGGAACGGCAGCAGGATGTACTCTCGCTGCCGTCCTTGCCATTATTCTCAAGGCAGTTGCCAAGATGCCAATTTCTGAAGACACCCCCTCGGGCGCGCTGGCTTTCTACAGCGCCTTCGACGATTTCGACACGTGGAAGCGCGCGCTCCGGGCCCAGCTTCCGAATCTGAAGGTCATTCACTCCAGCGAAATCACCCGGCCGGCCGACATCCACTACGCGCTCGCCTGGAAACCGCCGGAGAATTTTTTTGCCGGGATGACGAACCTGCGCCTGATCGTCAATCTGGGGGCGGGGGTTGATTCACTGGTTCAGCGGCAGGATCTGCCCCAAGGCATTCCGATCACACGGCTCACGGACCCGCAGATGGCGCGCATGATGGCGGGGTACGTGCTGTTCTCTGTGCTGCGGCACGCCCGGGACATTCCGTACTTCGAGCAGGCGCAGCGGCGGGGTGAGTGGGCCTACCGTCATCCCCGTTCTCCGGAAGACATCCGCGTGGCGGTTCTGGGGCTCGGTCAGCTGGGCGCGAAAGCGGCCCACGAACTGCAGCGCCAGGGGCTCAAGGTGATCGGCTGGTCGCGCAGCCCGGCGCAGATCGAAGGCGTGGAGTGCTTTGCCGGACTGGAAACGCTCGACACCGTGCTCGGACAGGCGGACATTGTCGTCGTGATGCTGCCGCTCACGCCGCAGACGGCTGGCATCCTGGATCGCGCGCGACTCGAGCGGCTGCCGCGAGGCGCGGCCTTCATCAACGTTGCGCGGGGCGCACTGGTCGATCAGGCGGCGCTTACGGACCTGCTCCAAAGCGGCCACATCGGCGGGGCAACCCTGGACGTTTTCGAGCGCGAACCTTTGCCTGCCGGGGATCCGCTGTGGAGCATGCCTAATGTGCTGATCACACCGCACCTGGCTTCGGTGGCGATTCCGTCATCGGCGGCGAGGCAGATTGCGGAAAATATTGTTCGCGTTTCTGCCGGCGAATTGCCGGATAACATCATTGATCCAGCACGCGGATATTGAGGTATGGGCTACGTCCGGTGCAATGCGCCGGACGCGTGGAAGGGGCGAGAGACGCGTAGCGACAAAGCGTTCTATTTGGGCTTGGACACATCCAGAACGAACACATCAATTAGCCCAGTGAGTTCTGGCGGTAGCGTTGCCTCGATGTTACTTTTTAGTTCCTGAGCGCTTCCAATCCCGTGATTTTTGCGCCCAGCAACTTCTTCGTCCGCACCAAACCAAATGGCGAGGAAAATGCCCTGATGCTCTGCGTCTGGGTGGATGGAGTAGCGTTCATAAAGCTGAGCGGAAGCGGCTGTGTATAACTCCCTATGCCACTGTCCTTTAACCTCCGTAACAAGCAGTCGTCTTTTCCCGCCGATCGACTTTGCGACCGTGAAGTCACTTCGTTTCGCAGCCTTAAGATGATGCTCTGGTGTCACAGTGATGTTTTGTGGTTGTAGCCTCAGGCTTAAACGCTCAGCAATGATTTCAGTACACGGTTCTTCATCAAGCCGTTCACTCTTCTCATAAAATCGATTTGCGGAATTGTACTCGCCACCGGCAATCGCTCTCTGAAAATCTTGGAGCTCTTGGATCACGAGTTCACGCAAGCCCTCCACAGTCACCACAGCGTCGCGGTCCAGTCGATTTACGATTTCCCGCGGCGTTGGCGGTTCGAAATCCCTCAGTGCTTTCTTCCTGACTTGACCGGCATGTATGCTTTTCAAGTCCTTGTGCAGGTCTACGAAGCGCGGATCGGTAAGAAGCCGGTCGAGGACAGGAATCGCCTCATCGGAATCATCTGAGTCAATTGACCAGATCACTTCGGTCAAAAAGCGATAGGCGCTCTCTTCTTTTGGACTTCCCGTTCCCCAGTGACTTGGTAGATCTACCTTAGGCCATTTGTCGATGAAGGCCTCTAGAATGCTTTCTACCTTGCGCGGCGTGAGTCTGGGCCAATGGGGACGATCGCTACGGACCATTCGTCCGGACCTCTCGTAAAGCAGATGAACAGTGTCTTTATCAGCTCTGAGCCAATTCCAATACGTTGCAGGCGGGTCGTTCAGGAAGTACCATGCCCGCACGAACCAGAATGTGCGCTTTTGTTCGATGTCTCCATTGCCAGTCGCGTTGGGCCATTCTGACATAAACTCTGCGCAACGCTTCGCAATGACTTCTTTCAAGTCTTCACGATTGCCATACTGGGCGGCAATTTCAAAAAGCGTATCTAGTGGCCCAAGAGCCAATCCACGAAAGCCTCTAAGCCATTCAATTGATAGCGTAGCGCGCGAATGACTGAAGACGTCTTCGCTGCTCAGTAACCAAACTTCAGGATGCATACACTCAGGCTGTACTAGTTGTGGCTCAACGTACTGCCGGAGAAAATCTTCGGCATTCGCGATATTAGGAAAGACTAGACGGTCAACTTCAGATTTTAGTGCATCGCGGTCTTCATTGGAGACTGCACTGTAGCCCATGTGAATGTTAGTTCGCAGCGCTTTCAGGAGTCGGAGATCAACCTCTTCCAGGTTGCCTTTAACGCGCATGATCTCCAAGCAAGCCGCATAAAGGATCGTTTCAGAGTGTACGCCCTGTGAAGCACACTGTAGTTCAGCTAGCTTGAGCAGATCGGGGACGTGCGGAGCTATGAAGTCGAGACAGTTTCTGAGCGCATTTCGAACGAGCGTCTCATCGCCAAACTCCCGCTCAATCTTGTCTGGATGCATAAGCACTAAGTCTGCGAAGCGAACAAGGCAACGCCAATGGCGCCCACTTTCGACAAGCTCCCGGTTGTCTTGGACATATTTGCTGTTCGCTGCGCGGATGTCGTCTTGTAGCTTGTGGCGGCGCTTCATCCTTCGGGTATGCCTGAAACTCGGCATTCGGTGTTCTCGTTCGAATTTAGCCGCAGCCCTGTTGGACTTGACCCACTCTCGCATGAACGAGGGGTTCTTCAATGCCTGCTCGCGCATATGCCGCCGCAAGCTGTCCGCGCCTCGTTCTCCCTTATTTCGATGGTACTGATTCCTAGCTATGAAGCTCGTCCACAAATCCGAGTTGTCGGTCTCAAACGCCAGATCGACTACGAATCTGTGGTCATCAGTGTGGAAACGAAGGCCGGAGTGGGAGTTCAAATCGAACTTATGTATCTTGATCTCAAAAATCTGGTCTCGATCAGTCAGTTTCCCGAATACATGAGCGATAATGCCCTGACGCAAGCCATCGTCTTGTTGAAGCACTTGAACCGCCTTGCTTTGACTTGCGACCTTTTGCTCATGAAAGTTCAGGTTTCCGACCCATTGCCATACGCGTTTTGGGTCAAAGGGAGGCGTTGCCAATTCGAAGTAACGGTCCAGCATTAGACCTATGATCTTGCTCATGCCGTTTCGACAATCACACTCGTAAGACTCCTTGCCACATTTGCAGGATAGGTCTTTGGTTAGTTCATCCAAAAGCCACTCGATAGGTGCTAAGTCTAGCGCGTCGATGAAGCGCTTCACGAAGTAGCGCGCACCTATTGTGCGCTCACGGTGCTCTTGGTGGCTGGGATAGAGATTTGTACAGACCCGAAGGAAGTCTGCTAAGTAAGCCCGATCGAATGTTTCCGGGCATAGGGTTTCGATGATCTTGGCCGCGACCTTCAGCGAGGTTTGACTTGCTTCGGAAACGAGAACCGCCAAGTCAGCGCGATGGTCGTGACCCCCTATGTGGAGCAAACATCTACTCGCCAAAAGACGCGTGTTCTCGCTTTCGTTCGGCGTTAAAGTGAGTTGGCGCAATTCATCCCGTAGCGGCTCAATTGCTGGCGACCCCGCCAAAAGCTCAAGAATCAGATCGCGCAAGTGGCCGTCACTTCCGGTCACGAGAAGCGGTTTGATCTCCTTCACAACATCTTGGGTGAAGAAGCCCGCAACACTGAACCTGCGCCAAAAATCCCCCCTTCGAAAGTAGGGGTCCCTGGCTTCAATTTCTTTTAGCCGCTTTACAAGCAGGCGCTTTGACGAATGTTCAAGCTGGGAAGGGTCGCCGTTCGCAAGCACTGCATAAGGGTCAAGTTCGATTGCGGCTTCCTCTATAGGCTTGTTGCCTAGTGCTGCCATCCAGCCCAGCAGCCCCCGGAGTTCATCCCGGACCGTGGAGTTCGGGGCGATGATGGGTAGGCACTTTGGCAGTGTCAGCGGATCCGCCGGGTCCGCTATCCGCTTGGTAAGATAGGCGGCTGCACAGTATTCAGCGACGATCTTGTGAATCGGACGGTGTTGATCCGAGCTGTCGCCGGGCTTGAAAAGTCGAGTTGCTAGGATGCCGTCAACCCCTGTGTTGCCACTAAACAGTGACGCCAGCAATGGATACAATCGGTCTTCAGTGGCTTCGCTCGTGCCAACACCTTCAGCACCGGACAACAAGAGCTTGGCGAAAGCTTCGGACGAAAGGTCAACTTTTTGAGTGGTCGAAAGTGTCGGATTGGTTCTCGCAACATTGATGTTTGCTTCCCTCGCCAGACGTTCAACTGCTTGTGCGAAGATTGATCGTTTGTCAGTAAATTGTCTTTCGCTCTCGATATAGGCATCAGCAAACAGTTTCAGAAACTGAGGATTTGGGAGGAGCGTTTCTAAATCAAATCGAGCAACTTCGGCCTGGAACGCTGCGAAGTCCTCACTTGGAACATGGTGATCAAAGATCGCCCGCTGTTCCGCCTCATCAAAATCGAATAGCCTGACCACTAGAGGTGGTTGTCCCAGAAAGTCTTTGAATGCATTAGTAGCAGCGCTGTCCCACTCACTGGACCGACTCGAAATGATGACGTGCGTTGGATTTGCCCTTCTAGCGTTAGCGAGAAGCCCATGAATGCCTGTTTGATCGACCTTGGCCAACTCATCAAATGCATCGATCACGAGTGGGCAATTCTCTACATTGGCTCCAACGTGCCTGAACACGTTTGCGGTTACGGCAGAGGTGCCCAACTGTTGAGCAAGGCTCCCCATAAGTTCAGTTTTCCCACCTCCGGGTTCGGCCAAGACAACAACGTAATTCGAAGCAGTTAGCAGCGCTTCTTCAGTGTACGTCCTGTCATTACTCGAGAGTCTGCGTGGGAGGTAGAACGTCGAACTCATGGGAGAGAAATATGGTGTATTGAATCGCCAAGTATTCCGGCAATCATTTTGGTTGAATCGAGCAGCTTCAGCTGACTCCTCCTGTTGGGGATAGTATGCCATTTTCCGCTCAGCTGGGGCACATATGCAGGCGGCTCCAGCAGACAGCGATTATTGAACTAGCCAACCCGTTACAGGGTGGCATAGTCAATCGTATCCAATCCTTGCCATGGCCGATGATCGTTTCGACCACGGCGTTGTCGAAAGACCCGTCGGTCGATCAACCGAGGCGTCGATGTCAACATCTGCAAAGCGCTGGGTGCAGAGGAACGGCAGGTATTGGCTGCGGATTTGCGTCATGTCACCCCCAAGCCAGCCAGCCTCGTACCGTCTCCCCAAAAAATAACCGCAGCCGAAGCCGCGGTTATTCCATCCCACCGGAGCAACACCCCCGGCTGCATCAGCACCACCACTCACTCCACCGGACAAATCTCCCCCGCCGTCCGGTCAAACTTCGCCTTAATCATCGCCACCAGGCACCGGATACCAAAGCAAGCATCCGAACATTCGCTTTCCACTTCCAACAGCACCAGCACCCTGTCCAATCCAGCACTGATGCAATTCAGCGATTCCCGGCAATCTTCCGGATTGGCGATTAAGACAGGTTGTTGATTCGACGCGGTATGTTCTTCCATTGCGAACTCCTATCAAAGTTGGAAGACCCGCCGGGTACCTGCATCAGAAGGGTGGCGGGCCTGACAGCGGGGGTAGCAATGCCGGCACACCAACGTAAGACCGACCAGCCTCGCGGCTGCCCCGCCCGGCCCGCCATTGAATGACGACGTGCAGGTGCGTGAGGATATGGGCGCGTGGGCGACCATCGGTTGGTGTGGGACAGGTTGCTACACCCGATCACCGTTGTTTCGGTGATGGCTCTAGTGTTCCCATCTCCGCCGTCTGTGGCGATCAGACGATTCGCAATCTTCCGGCGCTTCGCTGTCAGGCAGTTGCCTAGCGAATCCTGTCGAACCCACCAGCGGCCCAGCGCTCGGCGCTGTCCCGCGTCAGCCGAAAATCGGGCCGCACCTTCACAGTCGCCAGCACATCGCCGAAGGGATCCTCAGCCGTGAGCGTGCCAAAGGGCTCGAATTCATCCGGCGTAATGGCGAGCTTCACAATCACAGTGCCGGATTCAGACTCGATGCTGACCTGCTTGTTGAGCTGCGCATGCAATTGCTGCTCATGCCGCCGGATAACCTCTGAAGCCGTCTTGACCAGCGTCTGGTGCGCAGTGGCATCCAGCGGCTTGGGATCGACCTTGTTTCGCCCCATGGTCCAGGGACCGACCAGCGCGGGCTCGGCGCTGCCGTCGCGGATCATTTCGACTGCCCAGCCGTCGCCGTCCTCGTTCTTGATGACGCGGGCGGTCCAGCCCTTGTCGCGCCAGAGGCGGGGCTCGTGGATGGCGGTGGATTCGTGCTCGGAAAGGGCGTCGTCGGTGTGGTGCATCAATCTCGTGGTACGGGTCGGGGAACCCGCGAGGATACTATAGGGGCCGACAGGCAGCATTCGGCCGTGCGTGTGGGCGCCTGGCAGGTTGCTGAAAGACCGGCCGGCGGCGGGGTTGCTCCCCTCTCAAATGAGTCCCTTTATCAAGCGCTCGACAGTCATCGGTTGATGGAATTCAGGAGCAATGCTCGCATTGCGGACGCACCTTCAGGAACATGCCGGAAGGTCATGCTATCCCTGATCCTTCTCGGACAGCGCGCTTTCCAGTAGCTCACGTGCCTCCCTTCCATGAAGCCAAATGCAACGCTTCCATTCTTCGGTGGCTCCGTGCCTTCCTAAATATGCCTCGCGCTCTTCGGCGGTTAAGGATTCCCAGAATGAAGACCAATAGTTATCCCACCAATATTCAATGTCGCCTTGCAGGAATCCCAGCTTAAGCGGTTCGCTAATCTCTGGAAAGGCGACCCACGGAGGCGGTGGACTTGAGTTGGCCACTACTATGCGATCCAACACGGAAGTATCGTTGGTCATCATTGATACTATTGATCCAGAAAATTCATTACTGAACGCAATGGAGATGAAAAAATCTCCAGCCTCATTGCCGCTGCGTCTTATATACAAGTGCTCATCAACTTTATCGAATCCGTTTTTAATGCCTTCGATAAGCTCATGTACCTTATTCGACTCCAGTTGAAAGTGAGCGTAAAAAGCATTTATACCCGTTCCGGGTAATAAGCTGGAAATCTCAGGGTACCTAGAAGGCCTCTTTTCAGTCGCTGATATTCGCACCATATCTAGCGGACGAGAAAATAAACCTTTCAATTCTTCCAGCGAGCGGCCGAAGCGTGCTCGGAGGGCTCGATTCCGCTCCTCGGCGATACGCCTGTGAGTCAACATGTCGCGCAATTTCTTGAGCACTTATCTCACTCCATTTGATCGACCACCCAGTCCGCGCCCCAATAACCTAGGCTTCCGCCGATGATGCCATGGCTAGCGCCGCGCCGGCAGTAGCCGGGGCGCTTGCGCTGTCGATCACGGGACAGCCCAGCAGGGTGCCGCTCGCGGCCAGCGTCGGAGACGCATATCGGTCTTGCGCCGAGCGACAGCCTACTAGGCGCGGCTGAACAACGACTTCCTGATAATCGCATGCACACCCCAGTTGCCATTCACCACCTGCGTGATACCAAAATCCACCGCAACAGAGATCAGCGCGACCGCCTCGTCCTCACTCAGCCCCTTGACCGACATAAGGAAGCGGCGTGTCTTGCGGAAGGCGTCGCGCATGGCGTCGTCCAGGGTGGACTTCAGGTAGATATGGCTCTGCGCCATCTGGCCCAGTTCAGCCAGGTGGTTCGGTGAGCTGAAGCCATGCAGGATCCATTCGTCGGCGGTTTCCACCAGCGGGTAGCTCAGGTCGGCGAAGGGAGCGTCGCGGTCGATCATGGTGCTCTTGTGCAGGACGAGCTGGAAGTCACCGGTGAGCGAGCATTCGATGGCCGTGCCGCACAGCTCGGAGTCTCCCTGCGAGGCATGGGGATCGCCAATCGACAGCAGGGCGCCCGGCACGGCTACCCTGAGGTAGACGCTGGCGCCCCGGGTGACGCGCCAGTTGTCCAGGTTGCCGGCGAAGCTGGAGGGCGGGATGGAGTCGATCAGGCCGTCCTGCGCCGGCGCCACGGCGATGACGCCGAAGTGGGGGCGGACCGGTATCTCGATATCGCGCAGCACGTCGTAGTTCTTGACGATGGTGTCGTGGTCGACCGGCACGCCGGGATAGTCGATGGTCGGGTGCAGCACGCCGAACGGATCGCGCTGCGGCGTCCAGCGGAAGTTGTAGACCGCGCGCGCACGGCTGTCGGCGCGTTCGCAATCGATCTCGAAGACGGTGACCACTTCGCGCTCGCGCGGCTCGGTCAGCATGTCGCGGTAATGAAAGCCCCACCAGGTCGCGGCGTTGCTGCCGAAGGCCCTGCCGGCAAAGCGCGGGTTGCAGCACGGGCGCGGGCGCACGTCCAGGATGCGCACCTCCAGCACATCGCCGGGCATGGCGCCGCGCACCGCGACCGGGCCGGTGCAGATATGCACGCCAAAGCCTTCGCCGGCGCCGCGGCCATAGACCGAGGCGTCGATGGGGCCCGCACCGCGCCGGTTGACGTTCTTCTGCTCTGCGGTCCAGTGAAAGACGCTTTCGGCGCCGGCGTCGCCGTCGATCATGCGTTCCCGGTCGTCAGAGGCGTGCTGCGTCAGGGTTTCGATGGTGACGGTGTCGCCGGGCATGACCTCAAGCACGGGCAGCAGGTCGTGGCTGAGATAGCCCCAGTGCACGGTCTTGTCCGTGGCCTGCAGCCAGTGGTGCCGGCCTTCCGGGCGGGCGGCGTGCGAGCGCGCCTGGGTGATGGGGACGATGGTGGGCGCCGCTTGCAGGCGCGCAGCAGGGCCATCGTTCGCGGGCGCGCCATGGCTAGCGGGAGCCCGCTTCGCATTGGCCGGAAGCCCGCGGGAGACATTCTGCGGTGGGCGATGCTCGGGCGTGTTCGCCGTCTGCTCACGGTAGGCGCGGGGCGAGATCCCGAACTGTTCGCGAAACGCGTGGCTGAAGTGCGAAGGGTCGTTGAAGCCCCAGCGATAGCAGATGTCGGAGACCGAGAGCTTGTCGTACTGGTGGTTCGCCAGGTCGGCCCGGCATCGCTCGAGCCGGCTGGTGCGCAGGTAGGCGGAAAAGCTGCTGCCGGATTTCTCGAAGAGCTTCTGCAGGTAGCGGGCCGACATGCGCTCGTCCGCGGCGATGGCGGCGAGGCTGAGTTCCGGCTCGGCAAGGCGTGCGTCGATGCGGCTGCAGACGCGCGCAAAGACGGCCGCGCGCGAGGGCGTCATGTCCGGCGGTGCGCTGGGCTGGCTGTCGGCCAGCGCGGCGTCAAGGCAGGCGGTGATGGTGTTGTCGAAGGGCTGGATGGCCTTGGCGTTTGCGGACACGATGGTGTCGAAGCTGGCCGCCATGGACTGGAGCAGGCGGGCAAACAGTTCAGCGGCGTCGCCGCTCAGCACCAGCGCGGAGCGAGGCAAAGGGGCCGTGATGCGTGCGCTCAGCAATGCCTGGCCGATATGCACGATCAGCATGCGGAAGCTGGTGGCAAGGGCCAGCCTGCGGGCGGCGTGTTCCGGCACGCAGACCACCTGCCCCGGCCGCAGCGGTTCACGCAGTTCCGGCGCAGCGAGGTGCGCTTCGCCTTCGGTCAGCATCAGCAGCATCAGGCCGCGGCCGTCGCCGCTGGTGATGGCCAGCGTCTGGGGGACCGATGCAATGCAGGTCAGCTCGATGCCCGCGGGGGTGGTCCGCGACTCGATCGTGCCGTGCAGGGTGTGATCGGCGCACAGGCTTTCGCAATGCAGGCGTGCGGCGCGGAGTTCGTCACGCCAGGCTGCGCCGCGCCGGTTGTGTGGATAGGCTTCGGTGGAAAAACGCAAAAGGTGCAATTGAACCTCCCTGGCATCACGCTGCAACAGCGAAAACGGGCGGACATTGCTGTCCGCCGCGCATCCAAAGCATTTCCTGCGAAGGCCAGGCCCTCCGCTAGCCGAACAGCAACTGCCCCCGCATCGCGGCCACCAGTACGAATCCCGCGAACGTGCCAAAGATGGCGAAGATCCCGCCGAGCACGTTCGGGGCCGGTATCGGCGCACGTACCGCAGTGTAGATAACGCCAGTCACCAAGCCAACGGCTGCGGCCTGCAGCTCGGTGCTGCCCAATGCAATTTCCACCATGTCATTCCCCAATCTCATGAGTTGCGCGTGATTCAGCGGCTTTCCGGCGGCCGCCCGAAGGCGATGGTCCTGCGCCACGCGTGCACGATCAGATAGCCGATGTAGGTGAAGAGGATGGCGCAGATCCCGCCGGTGACGTTTGGCGCGGGGATCGGCAGGTTCAGCCAGGAATACAGCGTGCCGGTGACCAGGCCGACAATCAGTGCAACCAGCTCGTTGCGTCCTATGTAGACGTATTGCATGTGGCGCTCTCCCTTTGTATTGAGTTGACGGCTCAGCCCTTGTCCTTGGGCGGGAAGATCGAGCGCGGCATGGTGCAATGAATGCCCTGGGTGCCATCGACGACCTGCGTCACGCCGAAGTCAGCCGAGACGCTCATGAGCGAATAGGCATCGTCGCGCGAGAGTCCCTGTTGCTCGGTCAGCAGGTGGATCATGTCGCGGGCCGCGTTCTTGCCGGCTTCGTCCAGGTCCTCGTGGAAGCCATGGACGACCCAGCAATCCGGCGTTTCCAGCAGCGGCGACGGAAAGTGGAAGTCCTTGCGCAGGACCACCTGGAACAGGACGTTCAATGAGGCCTCGATGGCGGTGCCGCTGATCTCGCCGTCGCCTTGCGAGATATGCGGGTCGCCGATCGAGAACAGCGCGCCGTCGACCTGGACCGGGTAGTACATGGTGGCGCCCGCGCCGATGCGCCAGTTGTCGATATTGCCGCCATGCAGGCCGGGCTCGACGGTGGTGACGCGGCCGCGCGCGTCGGGCGCGACGCCAGCGGTGCCCAGGTGCGGGCGCACGGGAACCCGCACACCGGCCAGCGCCGGCTGCCTGCAGCATTCCCGCTCATCCACGAGCTTGCCGGGGATGGTCATCTTGCCGGGGTAGTCGAAGGCGTACAGGGCATGCGCGGTGTTGGAGCGCTGGTCCAGCTCATAGATGGTGACCCGCTCCTTCTCGAACTCTTTGTACAGCTGGCCCCAGTGCGCCGCGGCATTCGCCCCGAAACGGAAGCGCGGAATCATCTGCAGGTAGCGCACCTCCAGCACGTCGCCGGGCTTGGCGTCTTCGACATAGATGGGGCCGGTCATGATGTGCACGCCGGGGTTGCGGTCGTCGTGGGGAATCGCCCGGAAGATCTCGCGAATGGCGTCATCCATCATCAGGTCGGGGGCATCGCCGGCATGGTGGGTTACCGCTTCGGCGCGGATGAGGTCGCCGCTTTTCACGGTCAGGGCGGGCGCCTTGGCGGCATCGAAGTAGCCCCAGTGGACGGTCTCGGGGCGGGCGGGCAGGTCGTGCAGCATGTTGTCTCCTATGTTTTCTTGCAGCCGTGTCCGCAGCCGTTCACCCGGTGAGCGGCTGGATTCGATGAGGTAATCAGGGACACTGGCTATGCGTGGCAGGCGGGGTATGCCTGGTACCGCGCGGCAGTCCTGCAGGCGCCGCGCGGTGAGTCAATACTAGGGACAGGGCGTTGCGGGGCAGTAGGGCGATTCACCCCAAACTCTTGTGTTGCTGCGTACTAAGGTAAACCCGCTGCACGATGCCGGGTCGCGGCGGGCTGTTAATTCCTGGTTGACATCGTGTCAACGATCTATGGAATTGTCGACAACGCCTTGACAGTGCGGAAGCCCGGCAGAGCCAGGGGCTGATGCTGAGGATGGCAGGGGCCCTGGGCATGGATGCCGCGCAGGTTGCGGGGCTGAAGGCCGCCGGGGGTGGTGTAAGTCGCTGTGCGGCGCCGGCGCAATGCCGGCGCCTGCTATTGCTATTGCGATGGCGCCTCGGGCCATTTCCCCTTGCGGGGAAAGCGCATATCGAACTCGGTGAACACGTGCTCCTCGGAGCGGCAGCTGATGCTTGCCCCCCAGCTGTTCAGCACCTTCTGGCAAAACGCCAGTCCGATGCCGGTGCCGCGATGCGCCGGGTAAGAGAAGAAGGGCTGGAACATCCGGGCCAGCACTTGCGGCGGCACGCCCGTGGCGGTGTCGCGGAACACCACATGGACGGCGTCGGGCCGGACCTCGCAGCGGATATGGATGGTGCCCTTGCCGGCCCGCTTGGTCGCTTCCAGCGCGTTCTTCAGCAAGTTGGTCGTGACCAGCCCGAACAACTGGGCGTTGCCCATCACGTAGGCGGGGCCAGGCAGGTCGACGGTGACCAGATCCAGGTCGCTGTGCTCGAACGGAAACCGGCCGACAGCGTCGCGGATCACACCGCCCAGTTCGAACAGCTCCTGCGTGGCGTTGTCCGGGTTCTTGGAGTTGGCGACCAGCAGTTCAATGCTGTTGCTGATATGGGCCAGGTCTGATTCCATCCGGGCCACGGCCTGCATCAGGCCGTCGCGCTGCGGCGTGTCCTGGTCCAGGGCCGCCGGCAGCCGCGCCTTGAGGCCCCTGGCAGTCATGGCCAGGCTGGTCAGCGGCGTGCGCAGTTCGTGCGCGACGGTGGCCAGCGCGGCGGCCATCCCGCGCCGCTTCTGTTCGGCCAGCAGCTGGCGGTCCATCTTGATCACCACCAGCACCGCGATGACAAAGCCGATCACCGGCAGCTGCAGCAGTACCGGCTCCCACGGGATTCCGCCCATGGAGTTGCCCGCCAGCACGAACAGCGCAATGGCTGCCGCGGCCCCTGAGAACAAGGCAATGGTCGCGAACGCGGTGTTGAAGTGATACAGGATCACCACCGCGATGATGACCGATTCGGCCCACACCATGGAGCCGCCATTCTCCAGGTAGAAGAAGATAAAGGCGAACGGCAGGCCTATGGTAATGGCAAAGAGCGCATAGGGCGGCAGCCAGCGCCGGTCCGAGAAGGCGGAGGCGAACAGCAGCGGCACGAACAGCGCGGTGCAGACCAGGCGCAGCCAGAGGTTTTCATAGGGCTGCGGGAAGATGTAGGACCAGATCACGTAGTACAGCGGGTGTCCGATCACGCCCAGCGCCCCCACCATCTGGATCCGGCGCAGCCGGATGACGCTTTCCTCGTCCAGCAGGGTGGCCCGCGCGGCGGTCTCGAACACGGTCTGCCACGCATCGCGGGCGACGCCGGCAAGTGAGGTGCGGCCGTCTTCCGCTTGCGCTACCTTTGCATCCATCTCCAGGACTACTCCTCGCGGGAGCCTGCCAGCGACCCGCTTGTGGGATTTTGAGACTTGCGCCGGGCCCGGCGCGTCGAGGACCATTCATCCAGCCGGACTTCGTCGCGGATGCTGGCGAGCACGCCGACCAGGCGGTCGATTTCATTGGCGGCAAGTTTCGCATGCAGCGTAAGTCGCATCAATGCCCGATTCTTCGGTGTTGCCGGCGCACAGAATACCGCGCCGAAGATCCCGCGGCTCTGCAGCGCATCGCGCAGCACCTTGACTTGCGGCTCGGTTCCCGCCTCCAGGCCGATGATCTGCTCGGAGCCTTCGCTGATGTTGTAGCCCAGTTCGGCAATCGCAGCCCGGGTGTCGCGAGTGATGGCGTGCAGGCGCGCACGGCGCTCATCCGCCGTGGCGACGAAATCCGTCACGGCATCGAACCACGCAACCTCATGGCGCAGCAGCCCGGAACTGAAAATGGCCGGCCGGGACTCAACCGCGAAGAAGTCCTTGAAGTCGGTCGAACAGGCAACATAGCCGGCGCGGCCGGCAAACGCCTTGGCCAGCGAGGCCGTGCGGAAGTGTACGCGCTCGGACAGCCCGAGCGCGCGCACCAGGCCGCCGCCAGACGGCCCATGGGTGCCGAGCGAGTGCGACTCGTCCACCACCAGCACGCAGCCAGACGCCTCCGCCAGGTCGACATAGTCCTCCAGCGGCGCCACACTGCCGGTGGTGCTGTAGACCGAGTCCACCATGATCACGCCCGGGCCGAAGCGCTCAAGCTGGCGGCGCACGTGCTCGCAATCGTTGTGGCGCACCGGCACGGCCTGCGCGCCCGCGGCGATGATGCCCTCCCACAGGGAGGCATGCCCGTTCATGTCGATATAGACCGGAATGCCGGGGCCGGCAATGCACTGCACCAGGCCGACGTTGGCGGCCCAGCCGGACTGGGCGATCAGCCCGTCCTCGGCCTGCATCAGGTCTGCGATCTTGCGCTCGACGCGCCGCTGCGGGGTGTCGCCGTGCTGGAACACGGACGACATCAGCAACTCCGGCTCCTCATTGAGGAAGGCCCGCGCCTGCGCCTGTACCAGAGAGGTCTCGCCGAGCAGGCAGAGATAGTCGTTGCTGCTCAGGTGCAGCGCACCGGGCCCAGGCGTGCGTCCGTGAAGCAGATGATCGCCGCCCCAGAGCTTGCCCATCCGCTCGTCGAAATGTTGTGCCATCCGCGCCGTGATCCATGGCGGCAGCGTGGGGGCTTTGGCGCGAGAGGCGTGGCGCATCGAGTGCGGAGGCTCGGCTTCGGAGAACATCGGCTTTCCTTCTACAGGTCGGGTAATCAGTGAGATCGGTGGCAAGGCTCTGCATGGCGGTTGCGGCAAAAAGCTGCCGTCCGCGCGCGACGCGGCCGCACCCAGTCCTTCCGGCGAGGTGCCATTGCTGACAAGTCGGGGGAGTCCTGTTGACGTAGCGACCACTGTGCCAGCCTTAATCAGCGATTGTGACCGGACTTCCACCAATCCAACGTCCGTTTGGAGTGGGGGGTGCCGGGTTGAGACAGCCGCGTCGTGGCCGCACCTTCGCCGGCCGATAGGCCGATTTCTCACTGTAAAATGCCTTTAGCATCACTTATGTGATGCTTGCGCTACCTGTTGCGCCGGTCCTTGAAGCCGGACCGGGCGTGACTCGCGCTTGGCGGGACCTTGTCAGGCCCGGGACTGCCGAATGCTCATCATCAGTTTTGGTGAAGAATGCCCTTTTTGCACGCCCTGTTTACAGGCAGGCGGCTGCGGCAGCGCGCCATAGCCAGGAAGCGGGCCAACATCGGACTTGGCACCAAGGGCGGGAGACAAGGGGACTGCCAGGTACGCAGGTTGCGGCCGGCGGCAATTGCCGCCAGCGTGACCTGGCTGGCGGCGTGTGGGGGAGGGGGGCTTCGGAGAGAGGGCGCTGCCCATGGCGCTTCCAGGCTGGTGCCTTTGGCGCAGGGGTACAGGGCAGCAGCGTGCTGCGACGCTTGTGTCGGGGGGCGCCTTACGCCTGGCCTGCCTCGTCGATCAGCGCGGAAACGTCGACGATATACATCTGCCGCTCGGAGTCGTGGATCGAATCGATGCACACGTGCCGCCCGTCGCGGCTCCAGCGTGGATGCAGGTCGCAGCGGTTTTCCTTCTTCAGGACCGGGCTGGTGTAGTAACTGCCCAGGTCATGGCGCACGCCCTGCGCCATGTCGAAGAGAAACAGCACGCGCTCGTTGGTGTGCGCGTCGGGATAGGTGTCGCTGAGCAGCCAGCGCTTGTTGGTGGGCGAGAAGGTCATGTGACCGTTCTCGGTCAGGATGCCGTCGCCGATGACTTCAACCTTGCCGCCGGGGCTGTCGTGGTAGAGGTGGTAGTGGATGCTGCCCGCGTGCGGTCCCCACACGATGATATTGCTATCGTCTTGCCAGAGCGGATGGGAGATCTGGTACTCGGACTTCTCATAGTCGAAGGTGCCGACCGCGTTCGGATCGAAATCTTCGGCAAGCTGCGGCAGCGGATGGTCGGAGCATTCGAGCAAGCGCATGTCGCTGCCGTCCGGATTGACCGTGATCAGCCGGTGCAGGAAGCAGGTTTCGTCCTCGACCCGTTCGGTCCAGCGGTGCAGCAGCAGCACGCGCGATGAGGACGGGTTAATTTCGATGTGGCTGACCCAGTGGATGGCCTTGTCCATCGAGGCGCGCGGATTGAAGTTGCGCAGGTCAGCGTAGCTCACGACCAGGCGCGTCTGGCCGGTGCGCAGGTTTATGTAGTGGATGCCGTCGTCGGCGGGCGCATTGTCCAGCGCGGGCTGGGTGCCGTGGTCGCTGTAGCCGATGGTCTGGTGCGTGACGTAGAGGCGGCGGTAGTCCACGCACAGTGCATAGCGGCTGTCCGGCGCGACCACATAGACCGGCATCGGCAACTGGCGCGCTTCCCCGGTGTCGAGGTTGAAGATGGTGGCGCCCAGGTTGGGATAGAAGGCCTTGCTGTCCTGGGTGCGGCAGTTGTAGACAAGCTGGCGCTGTGCTTCCCCATCCAGCCATTGCAGCTGCGAGCCCATCTGCCAGTTCCAGGCGGTGGTTACCCCCACGCGATGGAAGCGGTCGTTGTCCTGCAGGTCGAAGTAGCCGATCTCGGCAACCAGGTCGGGGGTCAGGTCGGCATCGGCCATCGGCACGCGCTGCGCCAGCAGGTAGCGGCCGCTGCGGTCCCAGTTGGTCTTGTTGTAGTAGCCGAAGAAGTGATGATGCTCGCCCGCGCCGACGCGGCGGCAGGGCAGCGGCTTGGCAATGATGCGTTCCGTTGACATGAAGCGTGTGTGTCCGTGTTGAAGCTGAAGTCTGGAAGGGGCAATGGCTGGCCGCGCGGCCAGCCATGAAGGGGGAGTGTCCGTGCGCGGATGGAAGCCGCTTATTCGGCGGTGATCCTGCCCTTCAGGATCACCTGGTCCCAGCGCACTTTCTCCGCGGCGACGAACTTCTGCGCGGCATCGCGCGTATTGGCCACCGGGGTCATGCCCTGCTCTTGCAGTCCCTGCCGGAACTCCGGCGTGGCCACGATCTGGCGGATATCGGCGTTGAGCTTGTCCGCGATCGCATCGGGCACCCTGGCGCCAACCGCAACCGTGGTCCAGGAAGTCGCCACGAACGACGGGTAGCCGGCTTCGCTGGCAGTGGGCACATCGGGCAGCGCGGCCGAGCGGGTCTTGCCGGTCACCGCCAGCGCCTTGAGCTTGCCGGAGCGGATATAGGCCAGCGTGGTGGGCGGATTCTCGAACATCATGTCGATCTGGCCGCCGAGAAGATCCGTCATGGCCGCGGAGCTGCCCTTGTATGGCACGTGCGTGATCGGGGCATTGGCATTAAGGCGGAACAGCTCACCCATCATGTGCACCGAGGAACCGACGCCGGCCGAGCCGAAGGTCCGCGTGTCTGGCTGCTGGCGCGCCAGGCTGGCCAGTTGCTGCAGGTTGTTCACCGCCAGCTTCGGGTTGACCACCACCACGTGCGGCATCTCGGCCAGCACCGTCACGACCTTGAGGTCGGTGGCGGGGTTGTAGTTCAGCTTCTTGAAGGTGGCATAGGTGGCGTGCAGGCCCAGCGAGCCCAGCAGCAGCGTGTAGCCGTCGGGCGCCGCATCGACCACGGCCTTGCCCCCGATATGGCCGCCGGCGCCGGGCCGGTTCTCGACCACCACCGATTGCTTGTAGAGCTTGCCCAGCCGGTCGGCCAGCATGCGTGCCTGCAGGTCCGAGCTGCCCCCGGCGCTGAACGGCACGATGATCCGGATCGTGTGGTCCGGATAGCCCGGCTGGGCGAGCGCGCTGCCCGTGCCGGCGATGGCCAGCACGGCCGCAACGATCGCGCGTTTCCAAACATTCCGGGGTGAATGCCGCTTCATCAACTTTCTCCTTGGGTTCTGGTCCTGCCGTCTTGGAAGCGGCAATGCGAAGCGAGTGTAGAGGAGGGGTTGGCATTCTGAATAATTCTTTGTTCAATGCACCCTATGCAGATTTGATATACATTGCCCGACGCGCCCGTCCCTTGCCGATGCCATGTCCCGTCCCCTGAATTTCCGCCAGATCGAGGCGTTCCGCGCGGTCATGCTGACCGGAACTACGACCGCGGCCGCTGCCATGCTGCATACGACCCAGCCGTCGGTGAGCCGATTGCTGGCCCAGATGCAGGCGGCGACTGAACTGAAGCTGTTCGATATCCAGAAGGGCCGGCTGCGGCCGACGCAGGAAGCGCGGCGCCTGTTCGACACGGTGCAGAACCACTTCCAGGGGCTGGCGCGGATCGAACAGGACGTGGCGGTGCTGCGCAAGTCCGGCACCGGCGTGCTGCGTATCGGTTGCACGCCTTCACTCGGGCTGGGGGTGATGCCCAAGGTGATCCGGCCGTTCACCGAGCGCCACCCGGACGTGCATATCAGCCTGCAAACGGTCGGCGGGCACCAGTTGCGCGAAGGGTTGCTGCATGGCCTCTACGACCTGGTGCTGACCACCAGCGAGATCGATCATCCGCACCTGGATGTCAACGTGGTGCATCAGTCGGGGGCGGTGTGCGTCATGCACCCGGAACACGCGCTGGCGGCGCGCGACACCCTTCGCGTGCGCGACTTGCGCGGGCAGTTCCTGATCCTGCTGAACGCAGACGATGCGTTGCACCTGGCGGTGCAGCGGCTCATGCAAAAAGCCGGCGCCGAGCCGTCGGCGACCATCGAGACCACTTACTCAGGCACGATCTGCACGATGGCGGCCGAAGGGGCGGGCATAGGGATCGTCAATCCCTATGTCGCGGCTGTATTCGGACACGGCTTGCGGGTGGTGCCGCTCGCACCGCGCTGCCCGGTGGAGGTGCGCATGGCGTTCTCCGGGCATTCCGCGCCATCGGAGATCGCGGAGGAATTCGCGGCGCTGCTGGCGGCGCATTTTCGCGTGCGCTCGCCGCTGGCGGAGAAGGCGGGGCGGGGGCGGGGCTGAAGGCCCCGGGCAGTCGCTCAGTCCAGCGACACGCCGAGCTTGCGGATCAGTTCGCCCCAGCGCGTACGCCCCGCGGCCAGCCATTGCGCTGCCGCCGCGCCGTTGCTCGTCTGCGGCCGCACGCCCTGTGCCAGCAGCTTCTTCTGGAAATCCGCGTCCGCGAAGACGGTCTTGAGCTGCTGCTCCCAGCGCGCACGGATGGCCGCGGGCGTGCCTGAGGGCAGGAACATGACGAAGGCGAACTCGGCATCGAAGTTGGCGATGCCGGTCTCTGCCACCGTCGGCACGTCCGGGAGCAAGGGGTCGCGCTTGAGGCCGGACACCGCAAGCGCGACCAGCTTGCCGCCCTTGATGTATTGCACGGCGGTCGGCGTGGCCAGGAATCCTGCCGGTACCTGACCCGCGAGCACGTCGCTCAGCGCTGGCGCATTGCCCTTGTATGGGACATGGGTGCCCCGGATCTGCGTGCGTGCCTTCAGCATCTCGAACACAATATGGCCCGGCGATGCTACGCCAGCAGATGCATAGGACAGGTCTTTGTCCTTGCCGGCAGCCAGGAACTGCTTCAGGTCGCGGATTTTCAGGCCGGGATGCGTGACCAGCACCTGATTGAAGGTGCCGGCCAGGCCAACCGGCTCCAGGTCGCGGACCGGGTCGAACGACATCTTGCGATAGGCGAACGGATTGACGGTGACAACGGTGTCAGTCGACATCAGCAACGTGTAGCCGTCCGGCGTCGCATGCGCGACGGCTTCGGCACCGATGTTGCCGCCGGCGCCGGAGCGGTTCTCCACCACGACCGGCTGCTTCAGGTCGCGCCCGGCACGCTCGGCAATGAGCCGTGCCACGGTGTCGAGCGGGCCACCTGCAGGAAAGTTGACGATCAGGCGGACCGGCTTGGCCGGGTAGGCATCCTGCGCGCAGGCGGGGACCGCGGCCGCCAGCATGGCTGCGGCGATCAGTATTCTGAAGGGACGGCGTGTCATGGTTGTCTCCGTGGATATTGTTGTCATGGGGTGCTGCCGCTGGTGGCGCGGGCGGACCCGATTCAGGCAAGCGCGGTCGGATTGGGGCTGGCGTCGCTGTGCGAGATCATCGTGACCAGCAGCTGGTGCAGCAGCGCCTGGCGCGTGCTTGCCAGCGCTGGCGCATCCCACAGGTTGTGCGATTCGGTTGGGTCGGTTTCAAGGTCGTAGAGTTCGCCCCACGGCGCGCCTTCGTACACACTGAGCCGATAGCGCGCGGTTTGCAGCGTCCGCATGCGCGTGCGCATGGGGAAGCCGAACATGGTGCGCTGGTTCTCTTCCTCGATCAGCAGGGCTTCCCGCGGCAATGCCTCGCCGGCGATGGCGGGCAGCAGCGACAGGCCTTGCATGCCGTTGTAGGGCGCGCAGCCCGCGCGCGCGAGGATCGACGGCGCGATATCGATGCTCGAGCACAGTGCCTGGCTGCGCGCGGCGCGGGCATCGGTGCCCGTGCGCGCTGCGGGTTCCGACCAGATCAGCGGCGTGCGGATCAGGCCCTGGTAGTGCAGCGGCCCTTTCCAGAGCAACTGGTGATCGCCGAAGAAGTCGCCATGGTCGCTGGTGAACAGGACCACAGTGTTGCGATCCAGGCCGAGCGCGGCCAGGTGCGCCATCACGCGGCCGATGGTGTCGTCGATATGCGCGATCGAGCCATAGTTCAGCGCCAGCGCTTCGCGGGCCTCGCGCGCCGTGCAGGCGAACATCGCCGGCGTATGCTTGACGGCGCGGCCGGCGTCGCGCTGCGCGTGCATCCAGCGCAGGTGCGGCGGCGCCAGCGCCGGATCGGCGTCGAACGAGGGCGGCAGGGTCATGTCCTCGGGCCGGTACATGTCCCAGAAGCGGCCGGGTGGCGTGAACGGGTGATGGGGATCCGGAAACGAACACTGGATCATGAAGGGGGCGTCTTCCTGCGCGTATTGCCCGAGCAGGTCAATGGTGCGATCGCCGATCCATGCCGTGGTCGACAGCGTTTCCGGTACGCGCGTGCGCCAGGCCTGCCGCGCTTCGGCCAACACATAGCCAGGCGTCGGGATGGCATGCTCCTGGCCGCAGGCACGCGCTACTTCGGGATGGCGCTGCTCCAGCCAGCGCCGGTAATGCCCGCCGGCCGTGTCGCCATGGTCGGTCACCAGCTGCACGTCGGCAAAGCCGTAATACGGCAGGGACATGGCGAAGTCAGGATCGTCGCGCCAGGCCGGTCCCCATTCCTGGTCGAAGCGCCCGCTTTCAGGCCGGCGCGCTTCGCCCTCCGTGCGCGGATCGCCGGGACGTGGCCAGACGGGCGCAAGGCCGGTCATGTTCTGCAGATGCGATTTGCCGACCAGCCCCGTGCGATAGCCGGCATCGCGCAACCGCTCGACAAACGTCGTCTGTGACAGCGGCAAGGGAATGCCATTGTGGCGCGCGCCGTGTACCGACGGCATGCGCCCGGTCATCAGCGATGCGCGGTTCGGCATGCAGATCGGCGAGGCCACATAGCAGCGCTCTGCCACCCAGCCGTGGCTGCCGAGCCGGTCGATATTGGGCGTCTGCACCACGGCGTTGCCATAGATGCCGAGATGGTCGGCGCGATGCTGGTCGGTGATGAACAGCAGGAAATTGGGGCGGGCGCTGGCGGGAATGCTGGACGGGGGCATGGCAATGGCGGCTTGCGGGGGATGGAAAAATTATTGCATCGTCCGCGATTCCATTGAAATGATTAATATGACCTCTGCTATAACCTGAAACTCATACCATGGACTGGACCCAACGGATGCGTATCCGCCAGCTGCATGTGCTGGTGGCGCTACATGAAACCCGCAATGTCAGCCGTACCGCTGCGCGCCTGAACATGACCCAGCCAGCCCTGTCGCGCTGGCTGGCCGAGCTGGAGAGTGAACTGGGGGTGGCGCTGTTCGAGCGGCATTCGCGCGGCCTGGTGCCGACCCGCTTCTGCGAAGCGCTGGTCGTACATGCCCGCACCATCCTCAATGAGATCGAACGCACCCAGGCCACCATTCGCGTGATGGCAGAAGGCGCGGCTGGGCAACTGGCGATCGGCGCGACGCCAACCGTATCGGTCGACCTGCTGCCGTCGGCGATCAGCCGGTTCCGCGAGCGCTTTCCCGATGCCCACCTGACGCTGGCAGAGGGCACCGTCGAAGACATGCTGCCGGCCCTGCGCGAAGGACGGCTGGACTTCGTCATGGGGCGTACCGAAGTGCAGGGCATCGACGGCGAGCTGCGCTGCGACCTGCTATATCCGGAGACCATCCGCGTGATCGCCGGCCCCACGCATCCGCTTGCGCGCAAGCGCAAGGTCGGGTGGGCGGATACGCGCGCCTATACCTGGGTGGGGCCGCCCGTGACCAGCCAGATCCGGCGCGAGCTGGACTACGAACTGGCACTGGCCGGCGAACCCGCCCCATGTGTGCGGATCGAGAGCGCGACGTTGCTTGCCAACGTGTCGCTGCTGCAGCAGGGAGAACTGCTGGCCGTGATGTCAGGCCGGATGGCAGCGTTCTTCAGTCGCCTGGGGCAGGTGGCGATATTGCGGCTGCCATACCGGCGCGAGGGCATGGTCGGCGTGCTCCGGCGCCGGGACACCGAGCAGACGCCGCTGCGGCAGGCGTTCATGGACGCGCTGGCTGCCAGCGCGCACGGATAGTCAGATAGTCAGCAAGGACGCAATCCGGCTACTGCGCCGGTTGCCTCGCATCTGGCTCAGGCCCACTCCCCTCCAGCGCCGCCCCACGCGCCTCCATCGTCCTGCGCGCAATATTGAGCTGGTGGATCTGCGTCGTGCCTTCATACAGCCGGAACAACCGCACATCGCGATAGAAGCGCTCGGCCACGGTGCGTGCCATATACCCGCTGCCGCCGAACACCTGCACCGCGCGGTCGGCCACGCGGCCGGACATTTCGGAGGCGAACAGCTTGCACATCGACGCCTCCATGGTCACGTCCTCGCCGGCGTCGCGCTTGCGCGCGGTGTCGAGCACCAGTGCGCGGGCGGCGTGCAGTTCCGTATTGCTGTCGGCGATCATCTGCTGCACCAGCTGGTAGTCCGCGATCGGCTTGCCAAACTGCCGGCGCTGCGCCGCGTAGCGGACCATCTCGTCGACCAGCCGGATGGCGGGCCCCACGCACAGGCCGGCCAGGTTGATGCGCTGCTTGTTGAGCGCCTTCATCGCCGTCTTGAAGCCGACATTGGGTTTGCCGCCGACGATGGCGCTGGCCGGCACGCGGCAGTCCTTCAGGTAGACATCGCCCACCGGCGAGCCGTGCTGTCCCATCTTGCGTTCCGGTTCGCTGGTGCTGAGGCCCGGGGTGCCGCGCTCGATCAGGAAGGCGCTGATGCCATGGGCTCCCGGTGTATCGGGATTGGTGCGGGCGAACACGGTGAACAGGTCGGCGATCGGCGCATTGGTGATAAAGCACTTGCTGCCGTTCAGCACGTAGTGATCGCCGTCTTGCCTTGCGGTGGTTTGCAGCGATGTCGCATCGGAGCCGGCTTCCGGTTCGGTCAGCGCAAAGCAGCCGGTCACCTTGCCGGAGGCCAGTTGCGGCAGGTAGCGCTGCCGCTGCGCTTCGGTGCCGTCGGCCACCAGCGATTCGGAGGCGATCCCGGTATTACCGCCGAAGCGGGCACGGAACACGGTGGCGGCCTGCGAGACCTCGATGTTCACCAACGCCAGCTCCTCGGTGGTCAGCCCTGCGCCACCGTACGCTTCGGGGATGCTGTGTCCGAACAGGCCGAGGCGGCGCATCTGTTCGACCACGGGCTCGGGGATGACATCGGTGCGGTCGATCTCCGCCTCTAGCGGGATGCAGGTTTCGAGCACGAAGCGGCGGATATCGGCAAGCAGCGCTTGCTGGCGGGCGGAGTCGCGGATCATGGAATGTTTCCGGTAGGTTGGATGAGCGTGTGCGGCTACTGTGCCGTGATGCCGGCGGTCTTCAGCACGCCGGTCCATTTCTTGGTTTCCGTGTCCAGGAAGCGGTCGAATGCGGCGGTGGATTGCGGTGCCAGGTCCATGCCGAGTTCGGCCAGGCGGCGTGCCGTGGCGGGGTCCGCGGTGGCCTGCGCGGCGGCCTCGGCCAGCTTGCGCACCACCGCGTCCGGCGTGCCCTGCGGCGCGACCAGGCCGAACCACCCGCCCACTTCATAGCCGGGCAGGCGCGCGGCCTCGGCCACGGTGGGCACGTCGGGCATCACGGCTGAGCGTTTTGCCGAAGTCACCGCCAGCGCGCGCAGCTTGCCGCTTTGCACCTGCTGGCGGGCAATGGCCGAGGTCAGCGCCATCATCGAGACGCGCGCGCCCAGCAGGTCGCTCATGGCCTCGGGCTGGCCCTTGTAGGGCACGTGGGTGAGCTTCACTTGCGTCATCTGCGCCAGCAGTTCGGCCGACAGATGGTTCGAGGTGCCGACGCCCGCGCTGGCGTAGGTCAGCGTGCCGGGCTTGCTGCGCGCGGCGTCGAGCAGTTCAGGCAGTGTGCGCAGCGGCGACGAAGCCGGCACCACGATCACGTTGGGTACGGCACCAATGCCCGCCACCGCGCGGAAGTCCTTGCCGCTCTTGCCCTGGATCGACAGGTTCAGCAGCGGCCCGACCACATAGCTGGGGCTGACCGCCAGCAGCGTATAGCCGTCGGCGGGTGACCGGGCGACGAAGTCCGCGCCGATGGCGCCGCCGGCGCCGGTCTTGTTCTCGACGATGACGGGCTGCTTCAGTACCTTGGCCATGTTCTCCGCGGTGATGCGGGTGACGGAGTCGACCACGCCGCCCGCCGAGAACGGCACGATGATCCGTATCGGGTGGTCCGGGAAGCGCGCCGCATTGTCAGGGGCGGCCAGCACTGGCAGCGGCATCAGCGCGGCGCAGGCCAGCATGCCGGCAGCGAGCCGGCGCAACGGTTGGATGGCATCCATCTTGTCTCCTTGGGTTGCCTGCGCCGGGGGATTTCCCGCGGCGCGGTTTCATGCGGGCCTCTGGCGGGCCGCTTGTCATGCCGGCGACATCGCCGGCAGAGTGCATTGCTGCGTCCTGCCGGCTAGCGCGCGCAGCTCAGTTCGATCTGCCGCACCGCCTCGCGCAGCCTTGGCGCCACCTCGCGCTCCAGCATGTTGTCGCGGTTGCGCGATGCGGCGATGGTGCAGTTCAGCGCAAACGGGTCTTCGTGCAGCGACTGGCGCACGGGTGCCGCGATCGCGTGGATCTCTGGCCGCCACTCGCCGCGGCTCAGGCAGTAGCCGTGGGCGCGGAAATGCTTCTGGTCGTCCGCCCACATCTGGCGCTCAACGTTGAAGCGCTCCGGATCGTCCACGCGCAGCCGGTTCAGCAGCGCCGTGCGCTCGTCTGCGCTGCAGGCCAGCAAGATCGCGCGGCCGATCGCGCTGGCCAGCAGCGGCCGGGTGCTGCCGATGTCCGGCTGGTAGAGGTTGCCGGGATCCAGCCGGCAACTGTCCACGTACACCACCGACAGCCGCTCGCGCATGCCCAGGTTCACCGTGCAGCCGGTTTCCCGCGCAATGGCCTCCATATAAGGCCGCGCCACCTGGCGGATCGCCAGCCCGGCCAGCATCGGGTAGGCCAGCGCCAGCACGCCGGCGCCCAGCCGGTACTTCTGGTTGCCGGGCACGCGGCTCAGGAAGCCGAGCAGCCCCAGCGTGTAGGTCAGCCGCGACACCGTCGCCTTGGGCAGCCCCGTGCGCGCCACGATGTCCTGGTTGCCCAGCACCGGGCTGGACGGCGTGAAGGCACGCAGCACCTCCAGCCCGCGCGCCAGGTTGGTGGCGAACTGGCGGTCGGTGGCCAGTGCATCCTCGCTGGCCAGGCCGGGCAGGGGCAGGTGTTCCGGGTTGCGGTCCATGCTGTGCGGTGGTTGCTTGGGTTCCATGCTGGGATTCGGAGATGGGGGCGTCAATGTTGTAGCACGACAGTTCCGCACAGCGAAACCGTGCTTGCATCCGGGCCAGCCGCCTGCCACCTTGCAGCAGACGCCAATGCCGCCGGAGGCCCGCCATGCAAGACCAGGACACACACGCTGTATCGCCAGACGCACACTGCACGGGCCCGCTGGCCGGACTGCGCATCCTGGACATGGCCACCGTGGTGGCCGGCCCGTTTTCCGCCACGCTGTGTGCCGACATGGGCGCCGATGTGGTCAAGCTGGAGCTGCCCGACGGCAGCGATCCGCTGCGCGGGCTTGAACCGGTTACCGAGGACCACGCCCTGTACTGGAAGGTGACCAACCGCGGCAAGCGCGGCATCTCGCTCGACGTGCGCACGCCGCGCGGCCGCGAGATCTTCCTGCGCTTGCTGCCCCAGTTCGATGTGCTGGTCGAGAACTTCCGCACCGGCACGCTCACGCGCTGGGGGCTGGATCTCGACACCCTCCATGCGGCCAACCCGAAGCTGATCGTGCTGCGGCTGACCGGCTTCGGCCAGACCGGGCCCGATGCGGCGCGGCCCGGCTTTGCCCGCATCTTTGAAGCCAGGAGCGGCTTCACCAACCTGGCGGGCACCGCGCAGAGCGGACCGATGCATATGAACTACCCGGTGGGGGACATGATCGCCGGGCTGTTCGGCGCGTTTGCGATTGCCACTGCGGTGGCAGAGCAGCGCGCCAGGCCCGGCCAGCGCGGCCGCGAGATCGACCTGGCCGCCACCGAGGCGTTGTTCCGCCTGCTGGATCCGCTGGCCATCGAATATGAACAGTTGGGGCATGTGCGCCAGCGCGCCGGCAACCGCACCACCTACGCGGCGCCGTCCAACATGTACCGCACCGCGGACGAGATCTGGGTCACGGTAGTGGCCTCCTCCGACGCCACCTTCCGCCGGCTGGCCGAGGCCATGGGCGCACCGCAACTGGCGCAGGCGCCGGAATACGCCACCAACGCCGGGCGCGTGCGCAATATCGAAGCGCTGGACGGCAGCATTGCCGAATGGTTTGCCGCGCAGCCCTATGCCGCCGTGGCGGCCCGGCTGGAGCAGTGCCAGGTGCCATTCAGCAAGGTATTCAGCATCGCCGATATCGTCGACGACCCGCAGATGGCGGCGCGCCAGGCCATCGTGCGGCTGCCCGATCCGGACCTGGGCTCGGTGCCGGCGCCATGCGTGGTGCCGCGCTTCTCGGGCTATGCGCCGCCGTCACCGCGTACCGGGCCGGATGTGGGCGAACACAATGCCGAGGTCTATGGGCGGCTTGGTATCGGGGATGAGGAGCTGGTCCGGCTGCGGGCGGAGGGCGTGGTCTGACACACCGGGCGCGAAGGCTCACTCCCCAGTCATCAGCGCCGAGAAGTCCCCCACGATCTGCCGCAACAGCCGTGCCGCCGGCGGCGACAACACCCGGCCCTGGCGCGACACGGTCTGGATTTCCCCCTGGTAAAGCAGGGGGTTTTTCATTGGCAGCGACACCACGGGCGCCTCGTTAAGCTGGTTCCACAAGGCCAGGCGCGTACACAGGACGTAGCCAAGCCCCGCCGCCGCGAAGTGCCCCAGCGCATTGAATGACGAGGTGGTCAGCAGCGACTGCAGGCGCACGCCCTCGCTGATCTCTGCGGCCTCGATGTGCTGGCGCACGCCGAAGGTCCGGTGCAGGGTGGCGCCAGGGTAGGGCAGCAGGTCCTGCAGGTCCAGCGGCCGGCCCAGCTGCGCCAGCGGGTGCGAGGCCAGCACCTGGGTCTGGATCGGCATCGGATGGGCGTGGTGGCAGCGCAGCCGCGCGTCCTTGGGGGGCTGGAACACCAGCCCGATATGGGCGCTGCCATCGACAATGCGCTGCACGATCTCGTCGGTGCTGCCCACCGACAGGTCCACCGTGATGCCCGGGTGGGCCAGCATGAAGGTGCGCAGGCTATGGCGCATCAGCCATTCGACGAAACCTTCGCCCGCCACGATGTCGATATGGCCGCGCGCCACCTTCTGGATGCTGTCGAGTTCGGCCAGCAACTGCTGCTTCTGGTTGTTCTGGTTGCGGACATAGGCGGCCAGCAGATCGCCCGCCTCGGTGGCAACCACGCCGCGGCCGTGCCGCTCCAGCAGGCGCGTGCCGCAGTCTTTCTCCAGCACGGCGATGGCCCGGCTGACGGCTGAGGGGTCCATGTCGAGGACTTCGGCGGCGCCGCGTACCGAGCCGCTGTCGAGCACCTGCATGAAGTAACGCACGCGCCGCGTGTCCAGTTTGTCGTCCATCGAAAGCACGTGTCACTCCGGTTGAGCGTTGCATTGAATGCAACAAGTTTCCCATATCACGATCATTGATGAAACGCTCAGGCGCCGGAATACTAGCCCGATCCTTCGGTAAGCGGTCAAGATCGAACCGGAATGCCGAAGAGAGCACGTTTGTGCGACATAAGCAGCCTTCCCGCGGAGACACCCGATGACCAACCCCATTGCCCAGCCGGCGCTTGCGTCCGCTTCCCCGATTGCCGCCGTCACCGGCAGTGGCAAGGTACGACTGGCCGTTGTCACGCTGGTCGTGGTGGCGATTGCCGAAACCATTGGCGCGGTGCAGTTCAAGCTGGGGCCCGGCAAGGTCGTGCTGATGCCGATGCTGTGGGCGCTGCTGATGGCCGCGGCGTGGGGCATCGCGGCCCGGAACGTGCCGCGCGCGGTGCGCATCGACGCGCCGCTGCAATCGCTTGCCACCGGGCTGCTCAATGCCGGGCTGCTGCTGTTCGTGGTGAAGCTCGGCCTGACCGTGGGCGGCGCGCTGCCGCAGCTCAAGGGCGCAGGCTGGGCGCTGTTGTTCCAGGAGTTCGGGCACGCGCTCGGGACACTGGCGCTGGGCCTGCCGCTGGCCTTGCTGCTAGGCATCAAGCGCGAGGCCGTCGGCGCGACCTTCTCGGTCGGGCGCGAGGGCAATATCGTCATCATCGGCGAGAAATACGGCATGGCGTCGCCGGAAGGCCGCGGCGTGCTGGCCGAGTACATCACCGGCACCGTGCTGGGCGCGCTCTTCATCGCGGTGCTGTCGGGGTTTGTCAGCAGCCTGGGCATCTTCGATCCGCGTTCGCTGGCCATGGGTGCCGGCGTGGGCTCGGGCAGCCTGATGGCGGCAGCCGTCGGCGCTATCGTCGCGCAGCACCCCGGACAGGCTTCCGAGATCATGGCGATTGCCGCGGCGTCGAACCTGCTGACCTCGGTGGCCGGCTTCTATTTCACGCTGTTCCTGTCGCTGCCGCTATGTTCGTGGCTGTACGGCAAGCTGGAGCCGGTACTGGGCCGCTTCTCGCGCCGTGACGCCATGCGCGAGGTGCGGGGCGTCAAGCTCGATGGCGCGCTGGCGCATGGCACCTCGGCGCGGGATGCCGCGCTGGGCTGGTTCCTGGTTGGTGCCGGCGTGCTGATCGGCAACAAGCTGTCATACAACGTGCCGCTGCCGGTATCGCTCAAGGGCATCCTGGTAGCCATTGCCATTGTGGCGGCCTGCGACCTGCTCAAGCGCGTGTTCCCGCGCGTGCCGCTGCTGCTGACGATGTCGGTGGCGGTCACGCTGATCGGCGTGCCGGGGATGTTCCCGTTCTCCGATGCCGTCATCGCCATGACGGAAAAACTCAACTTCATGACCTTCACCACGCCGGTGCTGGCGCTGGCGGGCTTCTCGGTGGCCAAGGACCTGCCGGTGTTCCGGCTGCTCGGCTGGCGCATCGTGGTGGTGTCGCTGACGGCCACGGCCGGCACCTTCCTCGGCGCCACGCTGATTGCCGAGTTCTTCCACTGAATCCCACCCGTAGCAGAGATTACCCATGTACCGCGACCCCGATATTGCCGACGACATCCGCCAGGACATGCTGGCCTGGCGCCGCGACATCCACGCTGTTCCGGAAACCGCATTCGAAGAACACCGCACCGCTGGCATCGTGGCGCAGGCGCTGGGTTTGATGGACATCGAAGTGCAGCGGGGACTGGCGACGACGGGCGTGGTCGGCACGCTGCGCAACGGCGACGGCCCCAGCATCGCGCTGCGCGCGGACCTGGATGCGCTGAACATGCAGGAGCTGGGCAAGGCCGCCCACGCGTCCACCTGCGCGGGCAAGATGCACGCCTGTGGCCACGACGGCCATACCGCCATGCTGCTGGGTGCGGCCGCGCACCTGTCGCGCAACCGCGATGCCTTCCGCGGCACGGTGCATTTCGTGTTCCAGCCCGCCGAAGAGAATGAAGGCGGCGGCCGCGTGATGGTGGAAGAGGGCCTGTTCGACCAGTTCCCGGCCGATGCCGTCTATGGCATGCACAACTTCCCCCAGTTGCCACGCGGCAAGTTCGCCATCCGCGCCGGCACCATGACCGCGTTCCTGGACAACTTCGAGATCGTCATCACCGGCAAGGGCGCGCATGGCGCCCAGCCGCACCACGGCATCGATTCCGTGGTCGTGTCCGCGCACCTGATCACCGCGCTGCAGACCATTGCCAGCCGCCGCACCGATCCCACCGATTCGGTCGTGGTCAGCATCACGCAGATCCACGGCGGCGATACCTGGAACGTGCTGCCTGAGTCGGTGGTGCTGCGCGGCACCATCCGCACGCTGAACCCCGCCGTGCGGGATCGCACGCAGACGGCGATGCGGCAGATCTGCGAGGGCGTGGGCACGACCCACGAGGCGCGGATCGCGATTGACTACCGCCCCGGCTACCCCGGCGTGGTCAACACCCCCGCCGAGACCGACGCCGCCATTGCCGCCGCCGCGCAACTGGTGGGCGCCGACAACGTGAAGACCGATATCAAGCCGGCAATGGGATCGGAGGACTTCGCCTTCATGCTGGAAAAGCGCCCCGGCGCTTATATCGGCATCGGCGCCGGCGAGAGCGCGGAAGACCCGCCCCTGCACAATCCCTACTATGACTTCAACGACAGGATCCTGCCGCTGGGCGCGGCGTATTGGGTGGCGCTGGTCGCGCAGCAATTGCCGGCCAGATGATCCGCGCCCGTCAGGACCTGCGGGCTGCTTGCGCGAACACGTTCAGGAAGCCCAGCGCGGGCTGCGCGCCGGTGTGCGCTTCGATGGCGGCAGCCAGCACCGGCGCCGGCAGCCAGGGATAGGGCAGCGCCGCCTGCAGGGCCGCCAGCGTGACCGCGCCGGGATCGGCGATCGTGTCCATCCGTTCGATATGGATATGCAGGCTGGCGATACGGTACGTGCCGTCATCGCCGGCGGCAAAGCCCCAGCGGTAATGGCCCTTGCCGACGCGCAAGGCGCTGGCCGCGGTTTCCCGCATCACCACCAGCCAGGGGATCGTCATGGCGTTGCCGTCCAGCGCGGCCGCAACGTCGCCGATGTAGTAGGTCCGGCAGCGGTCGAACGTCTTCGCAAACTCGCTGACCAGCGTCGAGGCAATGGCATCCGCGCCTTCGGCCTTGGGCGGAAAGCTGATGGAGTCGGTATCGATCGAGAAGGTCAGCGACGCATCCGGAGCAAAGGCTTCGTGGATCAGCGCCGGGCGGTTGTTGTCCTTGGCCTCGACGTATTGGGCCAGCCGGGCTTTGGCGGTGGCGAGCGGGATTGTGTTCATGCTGGACTCGGGGGTATGGGTTGAAAGGCGGGGCGGCCAGGGTGTTGCGGCGAGTTTGTTAGAATTTGGCACAAAGCTTGTATCAAAAGCTAAGTGGACATACCGCCGATGGCAACGACTCCTGCAAATAAGAACCTGACCGTAACGCATCCGGCGTGCCTGGTCGACGGCTCGGACCGTGAATTCCGGCACCTGGTGAATGGCCTGCTGCCGTTTGCCGCGCGCCTGCTGTCCGTGCGCGACGGCTTTGGCAGCCTGATCGGCCTGACGGGGGTCCAGTACTCGCTGATCCGCTCGATCCTGCACCTGTCGCAGCAAGGCGAGGTGACGGTCAACCAGCTCGCCGACCATCTGCACCTGAGCGGCCCGTTCATCACCATCGAGACCGGCAAGCTCAAGAAGCTGGGGCTGATCGACAAGAAGGCCCATCCCGAAGACAAGCGCAAGATGCGTCTGACCATCACCGCCGCCGGGACGCGTCTGCTCAATGAACTGCTGCCGGTGCAGCAGCAGATCAACGACGTATTGTTCGACGGCGTTTCCCGCACCGAATTCAAGGTGCTGTGTTCGGTGGTCGACCGGCTGGTCGCCAACGGCGATCGCGCCGCGCTGGATCTCGAACACCTGCAGGCGCGCCGGCAGAAAGGCTAGTGCGCGGCCCACTGCACCGTGCCGACATCGATGCCCTCCTGGTGCATCTCCCATAGCGGGCTCAGTTCACGCAGGCGGGTAACGGTCTCGCTGACCTGCCGGATGACCTCGTCCACCTCTGCCTCGGTGGTGTAGCGCCCAAGCGTAAAGCGGATCGAGCTATGTGCCAGCTCGTCGCTGCGGCCCAGCGCCCGCAGCACGAACGAGGGCTCCAGTGAAGCCGAGGTGCAGGCCGAGCCCGACGACACCGCCACGTCCTTGATGCCCATGATCAGCGATTCGCCTTCGACATAGTTGAAGCTGATGTTCAGGTTGTGCGGGATACGGTGCGCCAGGCTGCCGTTGACGTAGACCTCGTCCAGCCGCGACAGCCCCGCCAGCAACCGGTCGCGCAACGCGCCCACGCGGCGCGCTTCCTCCGCAAGTTCCAGCTTTGCCAGCCTGAAGGCTTCGCCCATGCCCACGATCTGGTGCGTTGGCAGGGTGCCTGAGCGCATGCCGCGCTCATGCCCGCCGCCGTGGATCTGCGCCTCGATGCGGATGCGCGGCTTGCGCCGCACGTAGAGCGCGCCGATGCCTTTCGGGCCATAGACCTTGTGCGCCGTCACGGTGAGCAGGTCGATCTTCAGGGTATCCAGGTCGATGGCGATCTTGCCGGCGGCCTGCACCGCATCGCAATGGAACACCACCCCCGTCGCGCGGCATAGCTCGCCGATCTGCGCAACTGGCTGGATCACGCCGATCTCATTGTTGACCATCATCACCGAAACCAGGATGGTGTCCGGCCGCATGGCCGCGCGCAGCGCGTCAAGGTCGACCAGGCCGTCGGTGCCGACGTCGAGATAGGTCACCTCAAAGCCCTGCCGCTCCAGTTCGCGGCAGGTATCGAGCACCGCCTTGTGCTCGGTCTTGACCGTGATGATGTGGTTGCCCTTGCCGCGATAGAAATGCGCCGCGCCCTTGATCGCCAGGTTGTTGCCCTCGGTCGCGCCGGAGGTCCAGATGATCTCGCGCGGGTCCGCATTCAGCAGCGCCGCCACATGCGCGCGCGCGGCCTCGACTGCCTCTTCCGCCTGCCAGCCGTAGTAATGGCTGCGCGATGCGGGGTTGCCGAACTGCTGATGCAGGTAGGGAACCATCTTCTCGACGACCCGGGTGTCGACCGGTGTCGTCGCGCTGTAGTCCATGTAGATCGGAAGGGTCTTCGGCTCGGATTGCATGGCGCTCATTCCTGGAGGCGGATGTGGGGACGACCGTGGGCAAAGCGTACCCGCTGGTCAAGGAAAGTGGGGCCGAGTCTAGCACCGGGTAGCGGCCGTTCGCGGCAGCGCCATGCTGCCGGTAGGGTTGCTTGACGCGCGGACAGTTGCAATTCAGGCCGCGTGGCGCCACCTGTCCGCTAGCCGGAAAAACTTGTCCAGCAACGGTTTCCGGATTTCATTGAGTCGCCTCGGGAGCTGTCCGGCTCCGCACTCTAGGGTTTCCACCAACTTGAATGCCGTTGTTTTATAGCATTCAATAAAACCTAAGTTACAAAGGTAAATAAACAAAATAACAGGTTTGGTGACAACACTTGCGTAGGAGTCGTGATGGCTGAGTCATCTGTCGGTCAGGGCGTCAATGTGGACGCCGAAGCGCAGCGCCGCTTCAGAAATGCGTTGGCGATGTTTGCAACAGGCGTCGCCGTGATTACCGCGCCGCGCGAAGAAGGGCTGCCGGTCGGCATCACGGTGGCGTCGTTCAACTCGGTATCGCTGGACCCGCCGCTGGTGCTGTTCTCGGTGGACCGCCGCTGCCTGAGCCTGGGCGACCTGCGCAGCGCGCGGCGCTATGCCGTCAACGTGCTGGCCGAGGCGCAGCAGGATATCTCGAACCGCTTCGCCAGGGCCAATTCCGGCAAGTGGGAAGGCATCGGTTTCAGCAAGCGCAACGAGGACAGCCACGTGCTGCTGCCGGACGCGCTGGCTACCTTCGAGTGCGAGCCCTATGCCATGCACGACGGCGGCGACCACGTGATCTTTATCGGGCGGGTGCTTCGCCATCAGGCCCGCCAGGACGGCCGGCCACTCATCTTCTTTGGCGGCAAGTACCGGGCACTGGAAGACAGCCCGGCCGCCGCCTGAATCCACAAGAACAGACAGTCAGCACAGGAGAACGACATGATCAAGACCGGTAACCAGCACATCGCCATGCTGCGCGATGGCCGCGAGGTGTACCTGGACGGCAAGCGGGTGACGGACGTCACCAGCCATCCGGCCTTCCGCAATTCGATCCGCAGCTACGCCAACCTCTACGACTTCCAGGCGCAGCCGGGCAATATCGACAAGATGACCTTCCAGCCGGCGGGCACCGACCGGCGCGTCAGCCGGATCTGGGAGCTGCCGGCCAGCTACAACGAACTGGTCGAACGCCGCCAGATGCTGGAAGCCTGGACCGAACTGCACTACGGCTTCATGGGCCGCTCGCCCGACCACGTGGCTTCCTGCATCTCGGGCATGTACATGGGCATCGATGTCTTCGAGCAGGCCGATCCGGCACGTGCCGGCGCGCTGCGCGACTACTACCGCTATGCCCGCGACAACGACCTGTTCCTCACCTATGTGATCGTCAACCCGCAGGCCAACCAGTCCAAGTCCGCGCACGAGCAGGAAGACAAGTACCTGGCGGTGGGCATCGTCGACCAGGACGCGGAGGGCATCACCGTGCGCGGCGCCAAGATGCTGGCGACCAGCGGCATCATGGCCAACGAGGTCTTCTGCAGCTGCATCCAGCCGCTGCGCGAGGGCGACGAGATGTATGCGCTGTCCTTCGCGGTGCCGATGAACACCAAGGGCCTGAAGGTGATGTCGCGCAAGTCGTATGAAGCCAATGCCACCTCGGTGTTCGACAACCCGCTGGCCAGCCGCTTTGACGAGAACGACGCGGTGCTCTATTTCGACGACGTCAAGGTGCCGTGGGAGCGCATCTTCGTCGCGGGCGACGTGGGCTTGTGCGCCAGGCAATTCCACGCCACGCCGGCGCACGTCTACCAGAACTACCAGTGCCAGGTGCGGCTGATGGTGAAGCTGCGTTTCCTGGTGGGCCTGGCGCACCGCATCACCGAGATCAACGGCACCAACAGCTTCCCGCAGGTCAGGGAAATGCTGGGCCAGCTCGCCGCCGAAGCAGGCATGGTCGAGGCCTGGGTCTACGGCATGGAGGCCAAGGGCCAGGTCGGCAAGCATGGCTACTTCGTGCCGGACCGCAGCATGCTGTACGGCTCGCAGGTGGTGACCCAGCAGCTCTACGGCAAGGTGCTGGCCACGCTGCGCGAGCTGGCCGGCGGCGGCATGATCATGCTGCCGTCGAGCATCGAGGATTTCGCCAATCCGTCGCTCGCCGGGATCATCGCCAAGACGCAGAAGTCGCCGGTGTGCAGCCCGGAAGAGCGCGTCAAGTTCTTCAAGCTCGCCTGGGACGCGGTCGGCTCCGAGTTTGCGTCGCGCCACAACCAGTACGAGATGTTCTATGCCGGCGCCACCTTTGTCACCAAGGGGCATGCCTATCGCACCTACGACTGGCAGAACGCATCCGGCCTGGTCGACAACATGCTCGGCAGCTATTCCCTTGAAAGCGAACTGGCCAAGCTGCCGCAGGCCGCCTGACTTTCCGCACCTTTCCCAATTCCCGCATCGAACACTGAGATCGACATGGCAATCACCAAACTTCACGACGAGTTCCACACCCTGGACCTGGAGTCCGGCTGGGAGGTCCCCCACGGCTATCCGTCGGGTATCCAGCAGAAGATCCTGTCCGGCTCGCTGGACGAGAACGGCCGCAGCGGCAGCCGTACGCGCCTGCTGCGTTTCCAGCCCGGCGTGTTCACCACCTCGCCCTTCGTGCATGAGTACTGGGAAGAGGTCTACCTGCTCAGCGGCGACCTGACCGTCGGCAACGACGCCAATGGCAAGGGCGGCGAGGCCTTCGTCCCCAACACCTACGCCTGCCGCCCGCCCGGCGCCTTCCATGGCCCGTTCAAGTCAGACGGCGGCTGCATGCTGCTGGAGATCCACTACTACGACCCGGCCTGATCATGGAAGCGACTATCGCAACCGCGCAGCGCCAGCTTGCCGCGGGCAGCGCCAACGCGCTGTCCCTGCTGGCGTCATGCGTCGAACGTATCTGCAATCCAGGCGGCGAGGGCGCGCGCGTATTCCCGCATGGCGTGAGCATGGCGGCGCGCAAGCAGGCCCAGGCCAGCGACATGCTGCGCGAGCAGGGCGTGGCCGGCCCGCTGGCGGGCGTGCCGGTGTCCGTGAAGGACCTGTTCGACGTGCAGGGCGACGTGACTCGCGCCGGCGCACGTGTGCTGCCGGAGCGTGCGGCCAGTGCCGACGCGCCGGTCATTGCGCGCTTGCGTGCGGCGGGGGCGGTGTTTGTCGGGCGTACCAATATGACCGAGTTCGCCTACTCGGGCGTCGGCATCAATCCGCACTACGGCACGCCACGCAATCCCTACGACCGGCAGGCGGGCCGCATTCCCGGTGGCTCGTCGTCGGGGGCTGCGGTGTCGGTGACCGACGGCATGGCCCTGGCCGCGATCGGCTCCGACACCGGCGGTTCGTGCCGGATCCCGGCCGCGTTGTGCGGCATCGCCGGCTTCAAGCCCACGGCGCGGCGCGTGCCGCTGCAGGGCACGGTGCCGTTGTCGCCCAGCTATGACTCGGTGGGCTGCCTGGCCAACACTGTGGCGTGCTGCGCCGCAGTTGATGCCGTGATGGCGGGCGAGGTGCCGCCCGCGGGGCCGGCGCCGCTGGCAGGGCTGCGCCTGGCGGTGCCCACCGGCCTGGTGCTGGAAGGCATGTCGGACGAGGTGGCCGAGGTCTTCAGCCGCACGCTGCGCCGGCTGTCCGCGGCGGGCGCGCTGCTGCAGGACGTGAGCTTCGACAGCTGGGACCAGCTGGCCGGCATCGGCGCGAACGGCGGCCTGGTCGCAGCGGAAGCCAGTGCCTGGCATGGCAGCCTGCTGGCTGAGCAGGCCGATCGATATGACCCGCGCGTGCTGTCGCGCATCCGGCTGGCTGACGGGCAGCGTGCCGCCGACTACCTGCGCATGCTGCAGCGCCGGGGCGAGCTGTGCCGGCAGGCCGATGCCGAGCTGGCGGGATTCGATGCCGTGGTCCTGCCCACCGTGCCGGTCGTGGCGCCGCGCATCGCGGACCTGGACGACGACGAAGCCTTCTTCAGCACCAACCGGCTGCTGCTGCGCAACCCGGCCATCGCCAACATGCTCGACCTGTGCGCGCTGTCGGTCCCGTGCCATCGCCCGGGCGACGCACCGGTGGGGCTGATGCTGTTCGGGCGCCACCTGTCCGACCGCAGGCTGCTGGCCATCGGTATGGGCATCGAGGGGGCATTGCGGCACGAGCGGGGTTGAGCCCCCGCAACAGTACAGAAGTACCCATAACTACAGTGGAGACAACAATGCCTGATATCCGTACCGGCGCCGCCGTACTGGCCTGCGCCACCCTGTTCGCGGCGACTGCTTCCGCAGCCGACCCGGCCCCCATCAGCGACGGCGTGGTCAAGATCGGTGTGCTGACCGACATGTCGTCGATCTTTTCCGATATCGGCGGCAAGGGCTCGGTGGTGGCCGCGCAGATGGCCGTGGACGATTTCGGCGGCAAGGTGCTGGGCGCCCCCATCCAGGTGGTCAGCGCCGACCACCAGAACAAGACCGACGTCGCCGCCACGCTGGCGCGCGGCTGGTTCGACAACCAGAAGGTCGACGTGATCCAGGACGCCCTGCCGTCCTCGGTCGCGCTGGCGGTATCCAACCTGGGCAAGCTCAAGCACAAGATCGTCATCGCCAGCGGTGCCGGCACCACGCGCCTGAGCAATGAAGACTGCTCGCCCTACACCATCCAGTATTCGTACGACACCTACGCCTTTGCCGCCAACACGGTCAAGGCGCTGGCCCGGCGCGGCGACCACAGCTGGTACTTCCTGACGGTCGACTACGCCCTGGGCGCGTCGCTGGAGAAGGACGGCACCGAGGCGCTGTCCAGTGTCGGCGGTACCCTGAAGGGCAAGGCCAGGCATCCGATCAACTCCGCCGACCTGTCGTCCTACCTGCTGCAGGGACAGTCCTCGGGTGCGAAGGTGATCGGTTTGGCCAACGCTGGCTCCGACACGGTCAATGCGATCAAGACCGCCGCGGATTTCGGCATCAACACCGCGGGCAAGCAGAAGCTGGCCGGGCTTCACATGTTTATCAGCGATATCCACAGCCTGGGGCTGCAAGCCGCGCAGGGCATGACGCTGACCACATCGTTCTACTGGGATCGCGACGACGCCACGCGCGCCTGGTCGCAACGCTTCTTCGACAAGACCGGGCGCATGCCGACCCTGGTGCATGCCGGCGTGTATTCGTCGACCACGCATTACCTGAAGGCGATCCAGGCCGCGCGAACCGACGACAGCGATGCCGTGCTGGCCCGCATGCGCGAGACCCCGGTCAATGACTTCTTTGCGAAGAACGGCACGATCCGCGCCGACGGCCTGATGGTGCACGACATGTACCTGGTCGAAGTGAAGCGGCCGCAGGAGTCCAAGCGCCCTTGGGACTACTACAAGATCAAGAGCGTGATTCCCGCGAGCGAAGCGTTCCGCCCGCTCAGCGCAAGCACTTGCCCGCTGGTCAGGAAGTAAGCCCACATCCCTCATCGAGGCCGGCATTCCAGCCGGCACTCCACCCCATTGCAGAGAGCAACCGATCATGCAGACCCTTACCTTTGAACTCGACAGCTGCCAGGGCAAGTCGCAGCGCACCGTCACCATCCATCAGCTCATCGTGGCGGGATGGACCGGGCGCGACGTCGAAGCCATGGAAGCCCATATCCGCGAACTGGAGGAGTTGGGCGTGAAGCGCCCGCCCTATACGCCGGTGTTCTATCGCGTCGCTGCGCAACGCCTGGGGCCGGCCCCGGAGATCCAGGTCAGTGGCGAGGCCAGCAGCGGGGAAGCCGAGTTCCTGCTGGTACGGGACGGCGATGAAATCCTGGTGGGCATTGCCTCGGACCATACCGACCGCGAAGCCGAGACCTACGGCATCACCGTGTCCAAGCAGATGTGCGAGAAGCCCTGCGCCCCGGCCTTGTGGCGCCTTGCCGAGGTGGAAGGCCACTGGGACCGGCTGATGCTGCGCTCCTACGCCACCATCGACGGCGAGCGCGTGCTGTACCAGGAAGGTCCGGTGACCGCCATGCGCTCTCCTGCGGACCTGCTGCAGCGCTTCAGCGGCCATGGCGGCGACTTTGGCGAAGGCTCGGCCATGCTGTGCGGCACGCTGCCCGCGATCGGCGGCATCCGCCCGGCCGAGCGCTTCGAGATCGAGCTGGAAGACCCGGTGCTGGGGCGCACGCTGCGCCACGCCTACGCGGTCGCGGCGCTGCCCGTGGCGGGCTAAGCATGCCGCGCGATTCCAACCGAAACGGCAGCGCCACGGAGTCAAGGCCATGCACCACGACCTGATACTAGAGACCCGCAACCTCGGCAAGGCCTTCCGCGGCTTTACCGCGGTGAGCGATGTCAACCTGCAAGTCCGCCGCGGGTCGATCCATGCATTGATCGGCCCCAACGGCGCAGGCAAGACGACTTGCTTCAACCTGCTCACCAAGTTCCTGGAGCCGACCACCGGCACCATTCTTTTCAACGGCATCGACATCACCCGCGAAAAACCCGCGCAAATCGCGCGGCGGGGCATGATCCGCTCGTTCCAGATCTCGGCGGTGTTCCCGCACCTGACGGTGATGGAGAACGTGCGCATCGGGCTGCAGCGGCAGCTGGGCACGGCGTACCAGTTCTGGCGCAGCGAGCGCTCGCTCGATGTGCTCAACGACCGCGCCATGGAGCTGCTAGAGCAGGTCGGCCTGACCGAGTTCGCGCAGACGCTGACGGTGAACCTGCCGTACGGCCGCAAGCGCGCGCTGGAGATCGCCACCACGCTGGCGATGGAGCCCGAGCTGATGCTGCTCGACGAGCCCACGCAGGGCATGGGCCACGAAGACGTGGACCGCGTCACGCAGCTGATCAGGAAGGTCTCGGCGGGCCGCACCATCCTGATGGTGGAACACAACATGAGCGTGGTCTCGTCGATCGCTGACAAGATCACCGTGCTGCAGCGTGGCGCGATCCTGGCCGAAGGCCCGTATGCGGAAGTGTCCAGGGACCCGCGCGTGATGGAGGCCTACATGGGCACCG
>NZ_KB944504.1:79724-99718 GCF_000389805.1 Cupriavidus sp. GA3-3 | reverse complement strand
GGCACGGCGTACCAGTTCTGGCGCAGCGAGCGCTCGCTCGATGTGCTCAACGACCGCGCCATGGAGCTGCTAGAGCAGGTCGGCCTGACCGAGTTCGCGCAGACGCTGACGGTGAACCTGCCGTACGGCCGCAAGCGCGCGCTGGAGATCGCCACCACGCTGGCGATGGAGCCCGAGCTGATGCTGCTCGACGAGCCCACGCAGGGCATGGGCCACGAAGACGTGGACCGCGTCACGCAGCTGATCAGGAAGGTCTCGGCGGGCCGCACCATCCTGATGGTGGAACACAACATGAGCGTGGTCTCGTCGATCGCTGACAAGATCACCGTGCTGCAGCGTGGCGCGATCCTGGCCGAAGGCCCGTATGCGGAAGTGTCCAGGGACCCGCGCGTGATGGAGGCCTACATGGGCACCGCCGACGCGGAACTGCAGGGCGCGCACTGAGCCGGGAGACCAACGAGATGACCTCATTGAACACACGCGCCAATACACCCGCGCTCGAGCTCAAGGACCTGCACGCCTGGTACGGCGAATCGCACATCCTGCACGGCGTGAACCTGACCGTGAACCGCGGCGAAGTGGTCACGCTGCTGGGCCGCAACGGCGCCGGACGCACCACCACGCTGCGCGCGATCATGGGCCTGACCGGGGCGCGCAAGGGCTCGATCAAGGTCGACGGCCACGAGACCATCAGCCTGCCGACGCACAAGATCGCGCACTACGGCATCGGCTATTGCCCCGAAGAGCGCGCCATCTTCTCCAGCCTCTCATGCGAAGAGAACCTGATGCTGCCGCCGGTGCTGAAGGGCGCCGACACCAGCAAGGGCATGAGCGAGACCGAACTCTACGAGATGTTCCCGAACCTGAAGGAGCGCCGCCAGAGCCAGGGCACGCGTCTTTCCGGCGGCGAGCAGCAGATGCTGGCGGTCGGGCGCATCCTGCGCACCGGCGCCAACCTGCTGCTGCTCGATGAAATCTCGGAAGGGTTGGCACCGGTGATCGTGCAGGCGCTTGCGCGCATGATCCTGATGCTCAAGCAGAAGGGGTACACGGTGGTGATGGTGGAGCAGAACTTCCGCTTTGCCGCGCCGCTGGCTGACCGCTTCTACGTGATGGAGCACGGCAGCATCGTCGAGCGCTTCGCGGCCAGTGAGCTGCAGGCCAGGATGCCGGTGCTGCATGAACTGCTGGGCGTATAAGGAGCGACTCATGAATCTGTTTGAAATCCCGCTCCCGGCGCTGCTGTCGCAGTTGTTGCTCGGGCTCGTCAACGGCGCCTTCTACGCCATGCTGAGCCTGGGGCTGGCGGTCATCTTCGGGCTGCTGAATGTCATCAACTTTGCGCACGGCGCGCTCTTCATGCTGGGTGCGGTGCTGGCGTGGGCCGGCATGGCCTATGCCGGCCTCAGCTACTGGGTGATGCTGCTGTTGTCGCCGCTGGCGGTTGCCGCGCTGGGCGTGGGGATCGAGAAGACCATGCTGCGCTGGATCTACAAGCTCGACCATATCTACGGCCTGCTGCTGACGCTAGGCATCACGCTGGTGATCGAAGGCATCTTCCGCTCGGTCTATGGCGTGTCCGGGCTGCCCTATGCACCGCCCGAGGCGCTGCAGGGCGCCTCCGACCTCGGCTTCATGCGCTTGCCCAACTACCGCGTGTGGGTGGTCGGGGCATCGCTGGCGGTCTGCCTGTCGACGTGGTACGTGATCGAGAAGACCAGGCTGGGCGCCTACCTGCGCGCCGGCACCGAGAACGCCAAGGTGGTCGAGGCGTTCGGCGTCAACGTGCCGCGGATGGTGACGCTGACCTATGGCTTCGGCGTGGCGCTGGCCGCGTTTGCCGGGGTGCTGGCGGCGCCCGTCATGCAGGTATCGCCGCTGATGGGGCAGAACCTGATCATCGTCGTGTTCGCGGTGGTGGTGATCGGCGGCATGGGCTCGATCATGGGCGCGATCCTGACCGGCCTGGGGCTGGGCGTGATCGAGGGGCTGGCCAAGGTGTTGTACCCGGAAGCATCTTCCACTGTTGTCTTCGTCATCATGGTGGTGGTGCTGTTGTTGCGCCCGGCAGGGCTGTTCGGAAAGGAGAAGTGATGAGCGGACAATCTATCGCCGCAATCGGCATGCGGCAGCAGCAGGCGGCGGGGCGCCTGCCAAAGCAGGTGATGTACGGCGTGGTGCTGGCGTGCCTGCTGGCCGCGCCGCTGGCCGGTGCGTATCCGGTGTTCGTGCTCAAGGTGATGTGCTTTGCGCTGTTTGCGTGTGCCTTCAACCTGCTGATCGGCTATACCGGGCTGCTGTCGTTCGGCCATGCGGCCTTCTTCGGCGGCGCTGGCTACGCCGCCGGCCATGCCATGAAGGTCTGGGGCGTGACCCCGGAAATCGGCCTGATCCTGGGTACCGGTGCGGGCGCTCTGATCGGCTACGTGGTGGGCTCGCTGGCCATCCGCCGACAGGGCATCTACTTCTCGATGATCACGCTGGCGCTGGCGCAGATGCTGTTCTTTATCTGCCTGCAGGCGCCGTTCACCGGCGGCGAGGACGGCCTGCAGGGCATCCCGCGCGGCAAGCTGTTCGGGGTGCTGCCGCTGTCGGACGATCTGACGCTGTACTACGTGGCGCTGGCGATCATCGTGGCCGCCTTTGCGCTGATGGTGCGCACGGTGCATTCGCCGTTCGGCCAGATCCTGAAGGCGATCAAGGAGAACGAGCCGCGCGCGGTGTCGCTGGGCTATGACGTCGACCGCTTCAAGCTCACGGCCTTCGTGCTGTCGGCGGCGCTGTCGGGGCTGGCCGGCTCGATCAAGGCGCTGGTGCTGGGCTTCGAGACGCTGACCGACGTGCACTGGTCGATGTCCGGCATGGTGATCCTGATGACCCTGCTGGGGGGGCTCGGCACACTCACCGGCCCGATCGTCGGCGCGTTTGTTGTGATCGCGCTGGAGAACAAGCTGGGCGAACTGGGCAGCTACCTTGCGGCGGTGACGGACATCGACTGGTTCAACGGGCTCGGTGAATCGGTGTCGATGGTGACGGGCATCATCTTCATCGTATGTGTGCTGACCTTCCGCAAGGGGATTGTGGGGAGTTTGGGGCGCGGACCCGGATGAGGTGAAAGCCGTCCAAGGAGTTTCTCCTCTCTCGCGCTTGCGGGAGAGGGGCCGGGGAGAGGGTATCCCTCACGCAATGCGGCCTACAAGATGGGGCTGGGAGCCCACACGCGGCTCGCGCAGGCGATCGGGGAGCTGGTAGTGCGGGCGCAGGCCGAGCGTGCGGCTGCCGCACCGAGCGCCCCACAGCCAGGAGGCCGGTCGCGGTCGTCCCGCGAACAATAGGCTTCAAACCGCCCGGCCGTCATGCAAAGCCTTTGAAAAATCATCCCCAAATTTAGGCCATGTCTGATTGATCCCCACTGCCGATTTCGGCTCAATGGTATTCGGCAAACCAGCCGTTTCCAACCGAGGATCAATGATGCAAGACAGGAAAACCAAGAAGATTTACGTTGCAGCATTCGAAGGTGCGAAGACCGCCAACGGCGGTGAAGTCGTGAAGGGTTCCGGCAATCAAAGCTACGATGGCCGTCCCATCGTCCGGGTTGGCGACGTGGCGACCTACCAGGATGGCAGTACGGCGGTGATTATGGCGGGCGCAGGCAAGGCGTGCGAGTCAGCAGGCGTGCCGGTGGCCCTCATCGGCAGCCCCCTGAGCAATGGGGACACCATTGTGTTCAGTCCCGTGACGGCGCTGGAATTCCACGAATCGGCAGACAAGTCTATCCTTGGCCTGCTCGATCCCGCCTACTATTCCGTGCGCGCCTAAGAGGCCGTCATGCCGGATATTCGCTACGCACTCCGGAACGGAGACAAGACAAGCTCGGGCGGCATACTCTTCGCCACGGGCCGCAGCATATTCCATCATGACCTGATAGTCGGTGTCGAAGGCGACCATGCAACCTGCCCCGCCTGCAAGGTGGGCGGGCCGGTGATGAATGACTGTTATCCGGCCGTCGATGTAGATGGCAAACAGATGTTGGTGACTGGTGCGCGAGTCAATTGCAAGTGCCCGACTCACCCGGTTGTCATCCACTCGCGGATGGATTTCATTATTGAGGTGAACCGGGGAGGCCGCAATGCGCCGCCGCCGCCATCGTCCGCGTCCTTGGCCTCTTCGAACCTGACTTCGCCCGCGACAGGTGACTACGACGAGCAAGTCCGAGTCCGAGCGGGTAATACACCCTTGGAAGGCTACCCCTACTTCATCGCGACGCCCGACGGGCGGGCATTCTCCGGGTGTATAGACGAAAGCCGCAAGTTACCTCGCATATATACAAAGAACCTCAACGAGTACGCAATTTATTGGGGCGATGACGCTCTAGCAAAACAGATAGAGGTATGAGGTATGCCCAATAAGAAAACGATCGTGACAACAAACGCGACACCGAACTCCATTAAGGAAGTGCAGCTTAAGGTGGTAACGTTTCAGGAACTCTGGGAAAATTATCCGTCGGGTAATCCATACGACAATCCGGCCTATTCCGATCAGTGCGCGATCCGTATGAGTGTTACTCTTCATCGAGTCGGCATCGAGATGAAGTCCTTTCCATCGAAGCTTGTGAAGCCGCTGTCGGGGCAGCCGAGTATCGGGCGTATTATTCTTCCCGCAGACGGGAAGGTCACTGCCACGCGAGCAAACGAACTCGGGGAATGGTTGAAGTTGCAACCTTTTGCCGGACTAGGGAAGGCGGAGAATATTACAGGGCGGGACTGGGTGGGCAAGGTAAAGGGGCGAACCGGAATAATAATGTTCGATGGCTATTGGACGCGTGACGGAGAGGTGGCAGGGAATGCTAGCGGAGGCCATATCGATTTATGGAATGGAGAAAAGCTCACAGGCTTTGGTACTGGTCTAAGAGTAAGTTTGAATATTGTGGTTCCGGGTATTTGGTCAGATTTTCGCAACTCGAAAACAATTCTTTTCTTCCCCGTAAAATGAAGATACTGAGAGCAGTCATCGGCGCTATGACTGGTGCTGTCCTGGCTACGCTTGCTGCTTGGGGCGGGTTATATCTCTTCGGCGTTGTAGTTTTGCGCGGGACAGGAAGTTTGTTCGACACGAATCAGCATGCAGCGAATCTGTTCTTTGTTGGCTGGTTCGTGTCTATGGTCGCAGCCTCATTAATTGGTGGATGGCTTGGGTATTCATCCGGGCGAAAATAGGGCACAAATCCACTATTTTTCAAGCGTATACATGCGCCGCGCCATGATTCCATCATGGCGCGGCGCTGTTCGAGCACGGTGGCCCTATCTTACAAATGGGAGAGGGGAGAAAACACCCGCGAACTCAAGCCTTGGCCAATGCCATCGGCGCACCCGCCGCGACTGCCACCCTCGCGCCGAGATGCTGGTCGACAACCCCTGCCACCATATCCGCCGTCACCGCCGACAAAGTCCACCCCAGGTGCCCATGCCCGGTGTTGTAGAAGATGCATGCCGCACGCCCGCGCCCCACGCGCGGCAGCATATCCGGCATCATCGGCCGCAGCCCGGCCCAAGGCACCACGCTGCGCGTGCTGACGCCGGGGAAGCACTGCTGCACCCATTCCACCAGCGGGCGGATGCGGTCGGCGCGGATATCGCGGTTGTAGCCGTTGAACTCGGCGGTGCCGGCCACGCGGAAGCGGTCGTCGCCCAGGCGGCTGGTGACCAGCTTGGTTTCGTCGTCGAGCAGGCTGACCACCGGTGCGGCGGCGCGGCTGGCCTCATCGGTCAGGTTGACCGTGATTGAATAGCCCTTGACCGGATAGATGTTGACGCGGTCGCCCAGCCCCGCGGCCAGTGCGCGGCTGGCGGTGCCGGCGCAGATCACGGCGCCGTCGAAGGTGGAGGTGGCCGTGTCGGCTCCGTCCTGCACGGTCACGGTGGCGCGCCTGCCGTCGGTCTTCACCGCCCGCACGTCCTGGCCGTACAGGCAGCGCACGCCCAGCCGATCGATGGCTGCGGCCAGGCCGCTGGTGAACTTGTGGATGTCGCCGGTGGAATCGCTCTCGGTGAAGTAGCCGCCGTAGTACGAGCCGGCCAGCGTCGGCTCGATCGCGCGCATCTCCTCGGGCGTCACGGCGCGCCGTTCCAGCCCGCCCTGCGCCAGCAGTGCCGAGACCCGGCCGGCATGCTCGAAGCCGGTCTTGTCGCGGTAGATATGGAGGATGCCTTCCTTCTTCAGGTCGAAATCGATGCCTTCCTGCGCCGCCCAGGCGAACAGGTGCTCACGCGCCGCGATGGCCAGGCGCGCGGTCTCGATGGTGTTGCGGCGGTAGTGGGGGATCGCGGCGATGAACTCGGCGAACCAGGACAGCTTGTGCCAGCTGGGCCGGGGATTGACCAACAACGGGGCGTCGTTGCGCAGCATCCATTTCATGCCCTTGACGAGGGTCGACCAGTGGGTCCAGACCTCGGCGTTGGAGGCCGACAACTGGCCGCCGTTGGCGAACGAGGTCTCCATGGCGGCATAGCGGTGCCGTTCGAACAGCGTGACGGAGAATCCGCGCCGGGCCAGCGCGTAGGCCGTGGTGACACCCGTGATGCCACCGCCGATGACAGCGATTGATTTCATGATCTGCAGGTTCCAGGAACGTCGATGGTGGGAGCCCGGACGCAATATGCGTGGCGGACGCCCCCTCTGTTCTGGACCTGAGAGATTCACGCCACCCGGCCGCGAGGGCGGGGCGCGCTTGCTCCTTCGGTATGCCGGCGGACGATAGCGTCCGGCATTCTTCAGAGTGCACTGACTGGTGATGCCGGTCCTTTTGCCTGAGAGTTTCCGGGGCGGTTGCTCCTTCGGCGCTGTCCGCGGCGGGCGCCGCGACAGTCTCTCCCTGCATCACATTGGCTTGACGCCAATCCGGGCAATGTAGTGACAAGGCTCGACGTTGGATATGCGGGTTAACGCTTAGGCAGCCTGCCGCCCGCGTCGCTATGTCGCATCGGCCTGCGCCCCCGTGCCCCATAAAATGTCAGCGCTCGCTCTCGGGGAGAGGCGCCGTATGCTGCGCTCAGGTGGAGTGAGTCGAAAAAGACGACAACAAGGTTTTCCAGTGAAGAAGAATCGCATTGCACTGGCCGTTTCGGCGGTGCTGATGGGCCCCGCCGTCGCCGCCGCCCAGGTGGTGGACGCGCCCGAGCCGCTGCAGGAGGTGGTGGTCTCGGCCAAGTCGGAGCGCGCCGAGACGCCGGCCATACCGCCCAACACGCCCTCGCCGTCCTACGGCATCAGCCGCCGCCGCATGGCCGACTTCAATGTGGTGAACACGGAAGACGCCCTCAAGTACGCGCCCAACCTCGCCGTACGCAAGCGCTTCATCGGCGATATGAATTCGATCATCTCGGTGCGCAGCACCAGTTCGCGCCAGTCGGCGCGGGGGCTGGTCTATGCGGACGGCCTGCTGCTGTCCAACCTGCTGGGATCGGACTTCAGCTTCCCGCCGCGCTGGTCGCTGGTCAACAGCGCCGAGATCGAGCGCATGGATGTGCTGTACGGCCCGTATTCGGCGCTGTATCCCGGCAACTCGCTGGGCGCGACGGTGCTGATCACCACGCGCACGCCGGAGAAGTTCGAGGGCGATGCCAGCGTGCAGCTGTTCACGCAGCGCTTCAGCCTGTATGGCACGCACGACAACTTCAATGGGGTCCACGCCAACGCCTATGTGGGCGACCGCGTCGGCCCGTTCTCGTGGCTGGTCAGCGTGGACCGGCAGGACAGCAAGAGCCAGCCGCTGAGTTTCTATACCGCGGCGCGCTCCACGGCCCGTGCCACTTCCGCCGACAAGCCGGTCACCGGCGCGCACTTCGACCAGGACCAGACCGGCCGCGAGCGCGTGGTGATGGGCGTGAACAGCGAGGGCGTCACGCATACCGTGCAGGACCAGCTCAAGCTCAAGCTCGGCTACGACATCACCAATACCCTGCAGGCGCAGTTCACCGCGGCCTACTGGCAGCAGGACCGCTCCAGTGCCACCGGCAGCTACCTGCGCGATGCCGATGGCAATGTTGTGTCGAGCGGTCCCGTGAATATCGGCGGTTATCGCTATGTGATTCCCGCCAACGCCTTTGCCCCGAGCAATGGCGAGGACGCGCGCTGGCTCTATGGCCTGTCGCTGCGTACGCGCAACGAGACCGGCTGGAATTTCTCGGGCGTGGCGTCGCTGTTCGATGTCAGCAAGGACATCAGCCGCAGCGCCAACACCGTCGGCAGCGGGCCGGGCACGGTGACCTATGGCGACGGCACCGGCTGGCGCACGCTCGACCTGAAGGCCGACTACCGCCCGCGGCAGCTGCAGGGCGGGCACTGGGTCACGTTCGGCTACCACTATGACAATTACCGGCTGAGCAACACCACCTACAACACCTCGGACTGGCAGGCGACCACCATCAGCGCCTTCAGCAACGCCTTTGCCGGCAAGACCGAGACCCAGGCGCTGTATGCGCAAGACGCCTGGTACTTTGCCGAGGACTGGAAGCTGATCCCCGGCGTGCGCTACGAACACTGGCGCGCCTATGACGGCAGCCGCAGCCAGCCCGGCGTGGATATCGGCTACCCGGTGCGCAGCGAATCCAACTGGTCGCCCAAGCTGGCGCTGGAGAAGGCATTCGGGCAGGACTGGCTGGGCCGGCTGTCGCTTGGCCAGGCCTATCGCTACCCGACTGTCAGCGAGCTGTTCCAGGGCCGCATCACCGGGACCGCGTTGATCAACAACGATCCCAACCTGCAGCCCGAGCGATCGTTCTCGAAGGACCTGACCTTCGAGCGCACGTTGGATTCGTCGTACTTCCGGGTCTCGGTGTATGAGGACGATATCCGCGATGCCCTGGTCAGCCAGACCAACACCACGGTATTCCCGACTGTCACCAGCTTTCAGAACGTCGACCGCGTGCGCACCCGCGGCATCGAGCTGGCCTATGACGCGCGCGATGTGTTCGTCAGCGGCTTCGACCTGTCGGCCAGCGGGGCCTACAACCATTCGAAGACGCTTGAGAACGCCATCAACCCGGCCTCGGTGGGCAAGTACTTCTACCGCATCCCCAGGTGGCGGGCCAACCTGATGGGCACCTATCGCATCACGCCGGCCTGGGCCGGCACGCTGGCCATGACCTATTCGGGGCGGCAGTACAATACGCTCGACAATTCCGACGTCAACCCCGACACCTTCGGCGGCACCAGCAGCTTCCTGACCTTTGACGTCAAGCTGACGTACCGGCCCGCGAAGAACGTGCGCCTCGGGCTTGGCATCGACAACCTTACCGACCAGCGCTACTACGTCTATCACCCGTATCCGGGCCGGACGTTCTACGCCGAGGCGAAACTCTCCTTCTGAGCACGTGAACAGGCTGACCACAACCATGCAAGGCGTTCGCCCCGGTTTCCGCTTGATCGTTGCCGGGCTGATGATGGCCGGTGCCGCGCTGGCCGCGACCGCGCAAACGCACGGCGATCACAGCGGCCACGGCGCGCAGGCCAAGGCCGCGAAGATGAGCGAGCTGGGCACCGGCGCCGCGTTCGATCGAAACGGCAAGCTATGGGTCGCCTACAAGGACGGCCCTTACGTCGCGGTACGTGCATCGACCGACTACGGCCGCAGCTTCGGGCCGGCGCAGCATGTCAACAGCGTGCCGGAGCAGGTCGCCGCCGATCACGAAAGCCGGCCCAAGGTCGCCACCGGGCGCGACGGCGATATCTTCGTCACCTGGACCCAGCCGCTGCCCAAGCCGTGGACCGGCTTTATCCGCTTTGCGCGCTCCACCGATGGCGGCAAGTCCTTCGCCGAACCGCTGACGGTGCATGCCAACCGCGACCAGATCGCCCACCGCTTCGACGCCATCGCGGTGGACAATGCCGGGCGCGTCTTCGTCAGCTGGATCGACAAGCGCGACGTGGTTGCCGCCGAGGCGCGCAAGCAGCCGTACGCCGGCGCCGCGGTCTACTACGCGGTCTCGGCCGATCACGGCAAGACCTTCCAGGGCGACTACAAGGTCGCCGACCAATCGTGCGAATGCTGCCGCATCGCGCTGTCGCCCACGCCCGACGGCAAGATGCTGGCGCTGTGGCGCCATGTATTCCCGCCCAACGCGCGCGACCACGCGCTGGCGCTGCTGGGCACCGACGGCAAGGCCACGCCGGTGCAGCGCGCCACCTTCGACGACTGGCGCATCGATGCCTGTCCGCACCACGGCCCCGGCGCTTCGGTGGCGCCCGATGGCACGGTGCACATGATCTGGTTCAACGTGCGCGAAGGCAAGCCCACGGTCTCGGTGGGGCGCTGGAAGGACGGCAAGCTGCAGGCACAGCGCCCGCTGGATGATCCGCGTGCGCAGCATGCCGACATCGTCGCGCTGAACGACAACGAGATCGCGGTGGCCTGGAAATCGTTCGACGGCCGGCAGACACGGCTGTCCGCCATGCTGTCGCACGATGGCGGCAAGACCTGGCAGACGCGCAAGCTGGCCGGCACGGAGCGCGACTCGGACCAGCCGCACCTGCTGCAGCACGCCGGCCGCGCCTACGTGCTGTGGCGTACCGAGGCCGAGGGCTTCCAGGTGTTCCCGCTGGGCAAGGAGGGCGCATGATGCCATCCCGCCGCAAGCTGCTCGCCGCTGCAGTCCTGACCCTGGCGATGACTGCCGCCAATGCCGGCAGTCAACCGGCCGAGCGCGTTGCCGTGTTCGCATCGGCCAGCGCCGCCCAGCTCGCAGCCAGCCAGCAGGGCAAGCCCTTTGTGCTGGTGGTGTGGTCGCTCGACTGCGTCTATTGCAAGCGCAACTTCGACACCATCGGCAAGCTGCGCGCGCAGCATCCAAACCTGCGCGTCGTCACGCTGGCGACGGACAACCCCGACGCGCTGCCACAGGTGCAGCAACTGCTCCAGCGCGTCAGGCTCACGCGCAACGCGTGGGTGTTCGGGCACGAGCCGCAGGAGCGGCTGCGCTATGCGGTCGATCCGGACTGGATGGGCGAGATGCCGCGCACCTACTTCTATCGCGCCGATGGCCAGCGGCAGGGCGTGTCCGGCGTGATCAGCGACGCCGACTGGGGCAAGCACCTGCGCTGGGCTGGCATCGCCGGCTGAGGCTGTGCCGGGAGCGGCTGTCCGCTCAATCCGGCTTGATCCCAGCGCGCGCAATGATGGGCTTCCAGCGCTGCTGCTCCTGCGCGATAAAGCGCGAGAACTCCGCCGGCGTGTCGCCCACCACAATCGCCGCATCCGCGCTCAGGCGCTCGACCGACGACTTGCTCTTCACTGCTTTCACGGTGGCGTCCGCCAGCTTGTCGGCGGCCGCCTGGGGCAGAGATGCCGGTGCCAGCAGGCCATACCACTGCGTCATCTCGAAGCCGGGATAGCCTTGTTCCGCAACCGTTGGCACGTCAGGCAGCTGGGCAATGCGCTGGGTCGTGCCGGTGGCGATGCAGCGCACCTTGCCGGCCTTGATGAACTGGATGATCGCCGGCGCGCCGACCGCGGCCGCGTCCAGCCTTCCGGACAGCAGGTCAGTGATCTGCGGGCCGCTGCCGCGATACGGCACATGGGTGATGAAGGTGCCGCTCGCGGCTTTCAGGTATTCAAAGGCCAGGTGGCCGGCGCTGCCGTTGCCGGCCGAACCGTAGTTCAGCTTGCCAGGCTTGCTCTTGGCCAGCGCCACGAACTCCTTCAGGTTCTTCGCGGGCACGTCGGGGTGGACCACGTACAGGCTCGGCACCTTGGACAGCAGCGAGATCGCGCGGAAGTCCTTGACGGGGTCGTAGGGCAGCTTCGGGAAGATAAACGGATTGACCGCCAGCGTGCCGATATGGCCGAGGATCAGCGTGTGGTTGTCATCGGCGCGCGCGACTTCGGCCATCGCGATATTGCCGGCCGCGCCGGGCTTGTTCTCGACGAAGACTGACACGCCTAGCAGCTTGGTCAGCTCCGCCGCGGTGGAGCGCGCCACGATCTCCGAGCTGCCGCCCGGCGCGAACGGCACCACCAGCCGGATCGGCTTGGCCGGCCAGGCCTGTGCGCGGGCCAGTGTTGGTGCCAGCGCGCACGCGCCCAGCGCGGCGGTGGTCTTGAGCAGATGGCGGCGAAGGGGATTTATCGGGGTCATGTATTTCTCCTCAAAGTTCTGTAGCTGGGCCGTGGTGGGGCAGAGTCGGTGCCAATTGGTGCTATTCGGGCTTGATGTTGCCGTCCCGGATGACCTTGGCCCATAGCCGGGCCTGCCCGTCGATGAATTGCCGTGCCTGTGCTGGCGGCGCAGCCACGACCTCGCCGCCCAGCTCGGCCACGCGTTGCCGGATCTCGGGGCTGGTCATGACTTTCCGCAGGGCGTCGGCGAGCTTCGCTGCGATCGGGTCCGGCGTTGCGGCGGGCAGGAAGGCCGCGTTCCATTCATAGACCTCGTAGCTCGCCACGCCGGCTTCCTGCATGGTGGGCACGGACGGCAATGCCTGGGTGCGGGCATGGCTGGTCACCGCCAGCGGCTTCAGCTTGCCGGCCTTGATGTGCTGCAGGCTCGAAGCGACGTTGGCAAAGAACAGCGGCACCTGGCCGGCGATGACATCGGTCATGGCGGGGCCGCCGCCCTTGTAGGGCACATGCAGTAGATCGACCCCCGCGCGCTGCTCGAACAGCACGCCGGCCAGATGCTGCGCCGAGCCATTGCCCGAGGACGCAAAGGCGACCGAGCCTGGCTTTTGCCTGGCCATGGCCAGGACGTCGCTGACCTTGCTGGCGGGGAAGCCCGCCGTGGCCACCAGCACGTTGGGATAGCGCGCCAGCACGCCGACCGGCCGGAAGGCCTTGTCCGGATCGTAGGGCAGGCGCGGATAGAGGCTGGGATTCACCGCATAAGAGGAGGCATCGACCATCATCGTGTAGCCGTCCGGTGCCGCCTTGGCGACATAGGCGGCACCGATCTGCCCGCCGGCACCCGGGCGGTTCTCGACGACGACGGTCTGGCCCAGCTCGCGCCCGAGGCCCGGCGCGATCAGCCGTGCCATCAGGTCCGCGCCGCCGCCCGGCGGATATGTCACCACGATCGTGATGGGCCGTGCCGGCCAGGCCGCGGCGGTGTCGGCGGCCTGCGCCAGCGTGGTGGTGGCGATCATGGCAGCGACCGTGGCGGCGATCGCGTGGCGTGCGTGCATGGGTCTGTCTCCTCGGGTGCGGTCCGTCAGCGGACGTCCGCGGTATAGCGAAAGGCAAAGGCGTCGCCCCGCGTCAGCCGGTATTCGATGCAGTTGCCGCCCAGGTCGAAGGCATGCCGGGTCACGACCGCGCACGGATGCGCATCCGGCAGGTCCAGCAAGGCGGCCTCGTCTGCTGCCAGCGTGCGGAAGGTCACTTCGTCAACGGCGCGATGGACCGTGATGCCGCAGGCGCTGCCCAGCAGCGGGTAGAGCAGGTCGCCCCATTGCGCCGGCGGGAGTTGCTGCAGGGCTTCGCAGCGCGGCAGCGGCAGCCAGATCGATTCCAGCAGCCGGGGCGTGTCCTCCAGCCAGCGGCGGCGCGAGATCGCCAGCCCGCGCGCGCCGGTCGGCAGCCCGAAGCGGGTTGCCATGGCCTTGTCCAGGCGCACGGCGCGGCACGACAGGATTTCCGAGCGCGGCACCGCCGGCGCGCCATCGACGCCGCCGAAGCGGAAAAACCGCATCAGGCTGGCCCCGCTCAGTCCCTTGCGCACAAAGGTGCCCTTGCCCTGCACGCGCTCCAGCAGGCCCTGCTGGACCAGCACGGCGATGGCCTGCCGGATGGTGCCCAGCGCAATGCCGAACTCCCTGGCCAGCGCGCCTTCCGCAGGGATGGCGCTGCCGGGCGTCCACGCGCCCGAAACAATATTTGCCTGCAGTTCCGCCGCGATCTGGCCGTAGCGGCTCAGGCCAGCGGCGGTGGTTGTAGTCTGGAGCAGCGCGTTGTCTGGCATGCCGAACCCGTGCTAAATTGATGTCGATGTCATCTAGAGGACTAGAATACTGACGCGGATACGGATGCCATATCCGGATATACCCGCGCCACTGAGCCGCGCCACGGAGGGGCTGACTGATGAGCAAGCGCGCTTTGCCGCTGGTGGATACCCACTTCCACGTCTTCGATGCCGGAGCGGCCGTGCCATCGGCCCGCTACCGGCCGCCCTATGCCGCTGACCTGAAGGACTGGCACGCCCGGCTTGCCGGATTGGGGGACATGTATGGGGTGGTGGTGCAGACCAGCTTTCTCGGCACCGACAATGCGGCGCTGCTGGCCGCGCTGCAGGCCATGCCCGGGCGCTTGCGCGGCGTCGCGGTGGTCGGCCCTGAGGTAACGGATGCGGAACTGGCTACGTTGCACGCGGCCGGCGTGCGGGGCATCCGCCTGAACCTGTACGGCGATCCGGACTGGCAGCGCATCGCCACCGTGCCGTGGCGCGGGCTGTTCTCCAGGATCGCCGGGCTCGGCTGGCATGTCGAGCTCCATACCCGCAACGGCGATGGCGCCATGGTGCTGGCACAGCTTGACGCGGCCCTTGGCGATACCGGCGCGCCGGTCGTGCTTGACCACTTTGGCCGGCCCGGCCCCGCAGGAACCGCGGACGCGATCTTTGACGTGGCCTCTGCCGTGCGCGCGCGCCGCCAGGTCTGGGTGAAGATCAGCGCGCCGTACCGGCTTGCATCCCCTCAGGACTGGCACGGGCTTGCGCAGAGATGGCGCGAAGTCGTGGGCGATGACCGCTTGCTGTGGGGCAGCGACTGGCCATGGACCAACCACGAGGCGCCGGCTCGGGTCGACGAGTGCCGGATGCTTGCCGCATGGCCGGGACAAGGGGCGCCCGGTGACAGCGAGGAGGCCGGCGCGGCCTTGTCCGCTGCGCTCCGGTGGCGGAACGCGGCAGCGTTGTACGGGTTTGCGGTGAAGGGATAGCGGGCGGCTTGCGCCGCCGGCTTCAATCCAGCGCCAGCACCCCGGGAATCGCCTCCACCAGCAAATCGATCGTCACCCTCAGCTTGTGCGGCAGGAAACGGGTGCGCGGCCACACCAGGTGCAGCGGGGTCCGGATCACCGAGGCTTGCGGCAGCACGCGCACCAGCGTGCCCTGGTCCAGCGGCTCCCGCACCAGCCACAAGGGGACATTGACCAGGCCCGCGCCTCGTATGGCTGCCGCGGCGATGGTGTCGATATCGTCAAAGCCGAGACGGTGAGCCAGCTCAGGCCGCGCGATATTGCCGTCGGGCCCGGCCAGTGACCAGGGCACGGACTGGCCGCCATGCATGTAGACGAGGCAGCGGTGCGAGGCCAGGTCGGCAATGCTGGCCGGCGTGCCATGCTTGCGCAGGTAGCCGGGCGCGGCACAGAGCACCATCGCCTGCATGCCCAGCGGACGTGCCACCAGCATGTCGCTGTCCGGCAGGCGCCCGCTGCGGATGGCCAGGTCGATGCCGTCGTCGGCGAAGTCGGCCAGCCGGTCGGTGAAATTCCCTTCCAGCCGCAATTGCGGATGACGGTCTGCCAGCTCCAGCAGCAGCGGCGCCACATGGTGGCGGCCGAACACTACCGGGGCACTCACGCGGACGCGGCCGGCCACTTCCCTGCGCCCGGCTTCCAGCATGTGCTGGGCGGCATCCAGGTCTTCCAGCGCCTGGGCACAGCGTTCGTAGAAGGCCTGACCATCGTCGGTCAGCGCCAGGCTGCGCGTGGTGCGCACGAACAGGCGCGTGCCGACGCGAGCCTCAAGCCGGGCGATGGCCTTGCCGATGGCCGAGCGCGTCAGCCCAAGGCGCGCCGCGGCCTGGGCAAAGCTGCCGGCCTCCGCGGCGGCAACGAAGGCGGAGATCCCGGCCAGCCGGTCATGGGTAATTGGTTCCATAAGATCTACATGAGAAGGACATCGATTGCCCAATGGCGCTGGTAGGGAATCAGTATAGTGGGTTCACCGTTTTCAACAGACCGGAGTACCCCATGACTTCCTCCATGCAGCGCTGGCAACTGTCCGCTTTCGGCCGCAACAACCTGCGTCGCGTCGAAGCGCCCATTCCCGTGCCCGGTCCCGGCGAGGTGCTGGTGCGGGTCCATGCCGTGGCCTTGAACTACCGCGACCTGCTGATCATCCAGGACGGCATGGGCATGCCCGTGCAGCCGCCGCTGGTTCCCGGGTCGGACATGCGCGGCGAGGTGGTGGCGAGTGGCGATGGTGTAGCCGACTTTGCCCCTGGCGACGCCGTGATCAGCACCTTCTTCACCAGCTGGCTCGATGGCGTGCAGCCGCACCGCAGCATGCCGCTGGGCGTGCCGGGTCCCGGCATGCTGTCGGAGTACGTGGTATTGGCAGAGGACTCGCTGGTGTCGGCCCCGCGCACGCTGGACGCCGCGCAGGCCAGCACGCTGACCTGCGCCGGCCTGACGGCCTGGCAAGCCCTGGCTGAAGCGACGGTGACGCGGCCCGGCGACACCGTCGTGGTGATCGGCACCGGCGGCGTGGCCCTGTTTGCGGTGCAGATCGCCCGCGCACAGGGGGCGCGCGTGATCGTGGTGTCCGGCAGCGACGACAAGCTGGCGCGCGTGCAGGAGCTGGGCGCGGCGCATGGCGTCCATCGCGGCCGCACCGCTGACTGGCCGGCTGCCGTGCGCGAGCTGACCGGAGGCCGCGGTGCCGACCATGTGCTGGAACTGGCTGGCGGAGACAACTTCGGCCGGTCGCTTGCCGCGCTGGCGCAGGGCGGCAGGATCTCGGTGATCGGCAACCTTCAGGGGGATGAGCTGCGCGCCAGCGTCTATCCGGTGCTGCATGGCCGCGTGACCGTGCAGGGGATCGGCGTGTCGCACCGGCGCGCGCTGCAGGACCTGGTGCGTGCCGTGGACTGGTTGGGGCTGCGCCCGGTGATCGAGAGCGAGTACGGGTTCGGGGACTTGCCCGCGGCGCTCGACCACCTGGAACGCGGGGCCTTCGGCAAGGTGGTGGTGCGGCTGCGCTGAGGCGCGGGCCGGACTGCTATTTGCGAGCCTTGCCGCGCACGCTCTTCTTGGCCGCGGCGGCGCGCGCCGCTTCTTTTTCGGCCGCTGCCGCCGCGCCCAACTGCTCCAGCCAGGACATGCCCTCGACATAGGACAGGAAATGCCGCAGGTATTCCGGCGACGTCTCGCGCATCAGGGACAGCGAACGATGCACGAGATGGTCGGTATTGAGCGGCCCGGCATTCTCCGGCACGCGTTCCAGCGACAGGCGGAAGTGCTGCTCGACGCTGACCCTGGCCCAGGTCTCGCGGAAGTAGTCGGCCAGGGCGTCGACCAGCGGCGCGTCGGACTGGGGTGCGGTTGTCGGCACCGGCGTGGGCGATCGTGCATCGTTCGAGGCGATCGCGATGGCGGGCCTGGCGCGCGCGGTGATGTCGTGCACGAGTGCGCCAAGCGCGCTGGCTGTCGGGCCGGCTGTTGGCGCGGACGGCGTGGCACCATCGGCACCATCGCTATCCTGGCCTGTGTGCCGCTGCACGATGGCTGCATACGCGGCGGCCAGGCCACGCAGGCGCTCATCCAGCAAGCCCCGCACCGCGCCACTGTGTGCGGCGGCGCGGCGGGCCAGTGCTTCCATCAGGCGGAAGCGCACGGGATCGGCCTGATCGGCGCCGCTGGCCTGCCAGGCGTCCAGTTGCGCGCGGATATCGGTTGCCACGTCAAGGCTAGCCATGCGGCTTCACGGTGCCCGCGGTCACACGCGGCACCGGCGAGATCTCGACGCGCCGGTTCTTCGCGCGGCCCTCGGCATCGGCATTCGGTGTCACCGGCTGCTGCGAACCGAAGGCGGCCGAGAACACCGAGGTGGGCGGGATGCCGGCATCGATCAGGGTGCGGGTCACGGTCAGCGCGCGCTGCGCCGACAGCTCCCAGTTGTCGGCAAAGCGGCGGTTGCCTTCGCGCACCTGCTGGTCGTCGGTAAAGCCGCTCACCATCAGGATCTCGTCGCGGCTGCGCAGGTAGGCCGACAACGGCTGCGCCAGGCTCTTCAGCAGATCGCGGCCTTCAGGTTGCAGCTGGTCTGAGTTGAGCGCAAACAGCACGTTGCCGCTGATGCCGATGCGGCCGTTCACCAGCGTCACGCGGCCGGCCGCCAGCGGCGCCGCCAGCGCCTTTTCCAGCGTCTCGCGGCGCTGTGCTTCCTCCTGCCGCTGCTTCACCTCGGCTTCCAGCCTGGCCGACAGTTCCATCTGCACGCCGATGACCCCCAGCAGGACGAGCACGAACGCGCCCAGCAGCACCGACATCAGGTCGCCGAAGACGGCCCAGGCCGGTACGGTCGGCTCGACGCCGGCGTCAAGGTCCTCTCTCATGCCGCCTCTGCGCTGGGCGCTTGCTGGCCGGCGCGCTGCTGCAGGTCCTCAAGGATCTGCTTTTGCGACAGCATGCTCAGGTCGACGACTTCGCGCGCCTGCGCCACGTAGTAGGCCAGTTGCTCGTCGCTGCGCGTCATCGACTTGTCCAGCGCGGCCTCGATGCGCTGCAGGTGGTCGATCAGCTTGCCGTTGGATTCGCTGAACAGCTGCACCGCCACGCCGAAGGCCTCGCCCAGGCTCGCGACTTCGACCGCGCTGCCGGTGACCTGCGCGGCGATGTCGGTGAGCTTGCCGGTTTCGGCTTCGACCTTGTCGGTAAAGCGCGTGCCGACGCGGTCCAGCAGGTCCGCCGTGGTGGCGACCAGGGTGTCGACCGCGCTGCGCTGCTCAGTGGAGGCGCGGCTCACGGCATCGAGCAGCGTGCCCAGCGTTTCCAGCATGCGGCTGCGCTCTTCCAGCATGGCGTTGTCGCGCGCCATGCCGTCGGTGAGCTTCTCGCGCAGTTCTGCGATGACCTCCGCGGCGGCCCTGGGCGCTTCGGATGCGGCCTGCATCAGGTGGGCGACTTCGGCGATGGTGCCGGTGGCCTGGGCCTGCGCCTGGGCTGCCATGTCGCGCGCGGTGACGGCCAGCGTCTCGCAGATTTCCTGCTGGCGGCTGATGGTGTGCGCGCTGGCCTGTTCCCATTCCTGGCGCAGCGATGCGGCCATGGTGCCGAGCGTGTCAGTCCAGGCGGCCATGCGTTGCGCGTCCTGCGATGCCAGTTCCGCCTGCAATGTGGTGGCGGCCTTGGGTGCCTCGGCCGCGGCTTGCACCAGGCGGTCGATTTCGGCGAGGGTGGTGCTGGCATGCGCCTGCGTCTCGGTCGAGATCGCGCGCGCGGTCTGCGCCAGCGCCTCGCAGATCTCCTGCTGGCGCGTGGCGGCGTGCGTGCTGGCCTGTTCCCACTGCTGGCGCAGCGTGGCGGCGATGGTGCCGAGCGTATCGGTCCAGCCGGCAAAGCGCTGCTCATCGCGCGCAGCCAGCTCGGCCTGCAGCGCAACGGCCGCCTTCGGGGCATCCGTTGCGGCCTGCACCAGACGGTCGATCTCAGCGAGGGTGCGGCTGGCATGCGCCTGGGTCTGGGCCGAGATGTCGCGCACGCTCTGCGCCAGCGTCGTGCTGATCTCGTCCTGGCGGCTTACCGTGTGCGCGTTCAGCTGTTCCCACTCCTGGCGCAACGCGGCTGTCATGGTGCCGAGCGTATCGGTCCAGGCGGCGAAGCGCTGTGCATCGCGCGCAGCCAGTTCCGCCTGCAGCGCGACGGCGGCCTTCGGCGCGTCCGACGCGGCTTGCACCAGGCGGTCGATTTCCGCGAGGGTCTGGCTGGCATGCGCCTGGGTCTGGGCCGAGATGTCGCGCACGCTCTGCGCCAGCGTTGTACTGATCTCGTCCTGGCGGCTTACCGTGTGGGTGTTCAGTTGCTCCCACTCCTGGCGCAGCGCTGCGGTCATGCTGTCGAGCGTATCGGCCCAGGTGGCAAAGCGCTGTTCGTCGCGCGATGCCAGTTCCGCCTGCAGCGCAACGGCCGCCTTCGGGGCGTCCGAAGCGGCTTGCACAAGGCGGTCGATTTCCGCGAGGGTCTGGCTGGCATGCGCCTGGGTCTGGGCCGAGATGTCGCGCACGCT
>NZ_KB944504.1:0-79614 GCF_000389805.1 Cupriavidus sp. GA3-3 | reverse complement strand
AGGCGGTCGATTTCCGCGAGGGTCTGGCTGGCATGCGCCTGGGTCTGGGCCGAGATGTCGCGCACGCTCTGCGCCAGCGTTGTACTGATCTCGTCCTGGCGGCTTACCGTGTGGGTGTTCAGTTGCTCCCACTCCTGGCGCAGCGCTGCGGTCATGCTGTCGAGCGTATCGGCCCAGGTGGCAAAGCGCTGTTCGTCGCGCGATGCCAGTTCCGCCTGCAGCGCAACGGCCGCCTTCGGGGCGTCCGAAGCGGCTTGCACAAGGCGGTCGATTTCCGCGAGGGTCTGGCTGGCATGCGCCTGGGTCTGGGCCGAGATGTCGCGCACGCTTTGCGCCAGCGTCGTGCTGATCTCGTCCTGGCGGCTTACCGTATGCGCGTTCAGCTGTTCCCACTCCTGGCGCAGGGCAGTCGTCATGGTGCCGAGCGTATCGGTCCAGGCCGACAGGCGCTGCGCGTCGTGCGCGGCCAGCTGCGTCTGCAGCCCGGCATGCGACTCGCCCACGGTGCGCACCAGTGTCGCCGCATGCTCGCCGAACGCGGCTGCGGCGGCCGTCAGGGCCTGCCGGTTGTCGCCGGCGAGCTTCTCGCCGGTGCGCTCCTGGCGCGCCAGCGCCTCGCGCCATGCGTCGGCAGCGCTGGCGGCTGCCGTGTCGAGCCGGGTGGCGACATTGTCCAGCAGCCCGGCCGAGCGTTGTTCAAAGGTCTGGGCAAAGCCGTCGAGGGATGTGCGCAGGTCCGCTGCCAGTGCCTCGCTCGCGCGTTGATGCCCGGCCAGCGCCTGGTTCCAGGTATCCGCAACGCCCGCGGTGGCGCTCTCGAAGCGGCTCGATACCCCATCCAGGTGCTGTTGCACGGCTTGGGTCACGTTGTCGCGCAAGGCCGAGGTTTCGCGTGCCAGGCCCGCCATGGTCGCGTCCACCGCGGGCTGGATCGCTGCACTTGCGGCACGGGCGCTGTCGGCGATGCTGTCCTTCAGCGATTGCTCGACCGAAGACGCCAGGCGCGTGTAGACCACTTCGGTCTTGCCGTGGAAGGCGTCCTGGCTGGCGGCCAGGCGCTCGGTCAGGGCCTGGTTCTGTTCGGCCATCGTGGTCATCATGGCCTGCATGCGCTCGACCAGTGCCGGCATCACGTCGGCCTGGCGCTGCAGCAGCCGGACCGCTTCATCACGCTGGTGGCCGCGCGAGTAGGGACGCAGCGTGGTGGCGATGCGGGCATCCAGCGCCTGCGCGGCCTGGATCCGCTCGCGCCGGCACAATGCCGACAACAGCCCCAGCATCGCGGACGTGGCCACGCCCGCGACCGAGGTGCCGAACGCAAAGCCCAGGCCCTTGACCGGTGCGGCCAGCGAGGCGCGGATGGCCTGCAGGTCGGTGGCGGTCTCCAGCGCGATGCCGGTGCCGCGCAGGGTCGCCACCATGCCCAGGAACGTGCCCAGCATGCCCAGCAGCACCAGCAGGCCGACCAGGTAGGGTGTCAGCGCGGGGCCGGGCAGGCCGACGCGCTCGCCTTCCACGCGCAGGCGGGCGCTGTCGCGCAGGCTGGGATGCAGCCGTTCCAGCCAGTTGCCAAGGCTGGCCGGCGCTTCGGACAATCCGGCGACGGCCTGCGCCAGCGTGGCGGTGGCCTGGCGGTAGCGGTACAGCTCCAACGCCCCCGCCAGGTAGCAGCCGCCGATCAGCAGCGTCACGGCCAGCGCCAGGAAGTTCGTGCCTGCATAGCCGGCGGCGATCCAGCACACGATGGCCAGGCCCGCCAGGAAAGCGACAATATGGGTAAGGTATCGGGTCATGATGTTCTGGTTAGCTGTCCTGCAGCGCCGCCAGCAAGCCTTCAAGGGGCTGCCAGCGGATGTCGAGTTCGGCGAGCAATACGCTCTGCATATCCTTGCGGAATACCCCCAGCCATGCACCGGGCCTGGCCGTTGCGGGCTGTCCCGCGGCCTGGGCTTCGGCCAGCGCCGCGGCTTCGGCCTGGCGCAGGCGCTGGAAGTGCGGCTCCAGCATCGTCGGCACGGCGCCCAGCAGGCTCTGTTCGCGCGCGCCCAGCACGCGCTCCATCACGGCATCGACCATGGCCAGCTTGGCCATGCCGGGTGCGTGGCCGGACAACGCGCCGCGCAGGCGCCTGCGCAGGTCGCCGATCGCGGTCTCCATGGTCTGTTGCAGCGTGAGGTAGCGCTGGCGATAGACCGCGTAGTCGACCTGCGCGTCCACGGGGTCGGGCAGCGCGGCCGGCCGGCCCGGCCCGCGCCGCTTGCCGGCAAGCGTGGTGTCTTCCACGATGGCACCGGCCAGCGCGGCGCGCACGCGCGCGCATTCGCGTGCCTCAGTGCTGTCGGCAGCACGTGCGGCAGGCGGCGTTGCCGGCGCATTGGCCTTCAGCGCCGATGACAGCGCGATCGCATCCGCCCAGCCAAGCCATTGGCTCAGCTGGCTCGAGAGCGAGCTTGCAGGAGGAGGGGCATCGGCGTCAGTCAGGCGAGCCAGCAGGCGGACGAGCGTCGGGCCGCTGAAACCTGTGCGCCGGGGCACTTGTAACATTGCGCCGGATTCGAAAAATCCAGCAGTTTACACGCCCGGGCGGTGGCGCGGCCGGCTGGCGTGGTGGATGATTGGCGGGAATCCGTCCCGGACCCATCCCACCACGGAGTGAAACCATGAGACTGGTTGGCATGCTTGATTCCCCTTATGTCCGCCGCACGGCGATCTCGCTGCGCCTGCTCGGGTTGCCGTTCACGCATGAGTCGGTGTCCGTCTTCCGTGAATTCGAGCGCTTCCATGCCATCAACCCGGTGGTCAAGGCGCCTTCGCTGGTCTGCGACAACGGGGTCGTACTGATGGACTCGACGCTTATCATCGACTATGCCGAGTCGCTGGCGGGCCGCAGCCTGATGCCGGCGCAAACCGCGTCACGGCAGGCCGCGCTGCGCATCGTCGGGCTGGCGCTGGCGGCGAGCGAGAAGGTGGTGCAGAACTTCTATGAGCACAGCCAGCGGCCGGCGGGCAAGCTGCACCAGCCATGGCTGGACCGTGTCGATGCCCAGCGCGAGAGCGCCTTTGCCCTGCTGGAGGCGGAACTCGCCACGCGTCCGGTCCCGGCTGGCGAGGCGGAAACCGGCCAGGCCGAGCTGACCGCCGCGGTCACCTGGACCTTTGCGCAGTTCATGATGCCGGGCGCGGTCGATCCGGCGCGGCATCCGGCGCTGGTTGCGCTGACCGCGGCGCTTGAGCGGCTACCCGCATTCGAGGCATTGCCCTGCGCATAGTTGGCCGCTGGCGCGCCTACCGCGGTAGGGTGCCAATCGCAGGCATTCCGATGCAACATCAGTCCCCCTGTGGAACGCGCTGCACCGGCTTCCTCTGCGATACGCGCAGCCTGTTCGGCCTGTAAGCGCCAGGCGCCGGGGCTTGCCCCGGCGCCGGCGTGCCCATGTGCAGTCAAGGTAATACAATCCACCTGACCAGGCGACGAGACCAATCGACAAGACCATACGCGCGAACCGGGGTGGGAACTCATGACAAGAAGTCAAGGCGCCGCAGAGAACAACAACGACGCCAGCCAGCGCGTGCCGCAACTATGCCATCGTGGTGGATGACCACCCGTTGATGGCGCGCGGCATTGCCGGCTACCTTGCGGCGCATTGCGGGTTTGACGCTGCCGTGCATGCAGCCGATGCGCGGGAATGCGCGGCGCTGACGGAACGGGAGGGCTGCCCGGCGCTGCTGGTGGTGGATTTCTGGCTGCCGGACGGCACCGCGGTCGGGTTGCTGCGCGAAGCCGCGGCGCGCCTGCCCGCCTGCAAGCTGCTGGTGATGAGCGCCGACGACGATGCGCGCGTTTGCATCAAGGCACGCGAGGCCGGCGCGCACGGCTTTATCCTGAAGAACGAGCCTCCGGAGGTGTTCGCCACTGCGGTGGCGTCGCTGCGCCAGGGCCGGCGCTGGTTCCAGCAGGCGGGGCCGCCGTCGGCGCGGCGCGAGTTGCCGCTGGAGCCCAGCGAACTGGGCCTGACGGCGCGCCAGGCCGAGGTGCTTGGCATGATGCTGCGCGGCCTGCCGAACAAGCGCATCGCCATGACCCTGTCGGTGTCGGAGCAGACCGTCAAGGAGCATGTCACCGCGATCCTCGGCAAGCTCGGCGTGCGCAACCGGATCGAGGCTATCGCCCTGCTGCACGGACGCAGGCTGGAGTCATGAAGAAGGCCTTCGCCCGGCTGCTGGGCTTGTCGCGCCCGGATGCGGATGCCGGCATCAGCCCGCGCGCGCGTGCGCGGCTGCTGGACATGACGTTCGGGCGCCTGGTGTTCAGCGTCAATGCGATTCCGTTCGTGGGGGTGCCTTTCGTCATCTGGCTGTATGTCCAGAAGCTGGACGGCGGCGTGCTGCTGGCCTGGACACTGGGGTATGGCGCCGCGGCGGTGTGGATGCAATTGCGCTTCCGGCGCTACAAGCAAGAGCGGGAAGACGATGACGCCCTGGTCCGGCGCTGGCTGCCGTTTGTGCAGCGCGTGGCGCTGGTGCACGGCTTCTGCCTGTCGCTGGCCGCGGTCCTGACGGCCAGCCTGGGGGGCTTTGACTTCAAGCTGCTGCTGTATATCAGCATCGCCGCCATCGTGGCGGCCAATGCCACGCACCAGACGCCGATCCTCGGTGTATTCCAGCGCTTCTTCGTTGCCTGCTGGACTTTGCAGATCGTCAACACCCCGCGCAGCTTCCCTGAGCACTGGCCGTTCGTGCTGCCGCTGGCGCTGCTGTATGCGCTGGCCATCTACCGGCACGCGCTGATCGCCAACCAGTTCTTCCGGCAGCAGGTACGGATGGAGGATGACGGCATCCGCCTGGCCGAGCGCTACCGGCTGGCCAAGGAAGAGGCCGAGAAAGCCCTGCAGGCCAAGAACCTGTTTCTCACCACCGCCAGCCACGACCTGCGCCAGCCCGTGCATGCCATGGGCTTCCTGATCGAAGCCATTGCGCGGCGCAACCGCGACCCGGCCCTGATCCCGCCGCTGGACGACCTGCGGCGCAGCGTGCGCTCGGTGCACCTGATGTTCAACTCACTGCTCGATCTGTCCCGGATCGAAGGCGGCATTGCCAGCCCGCGCAATACCGCCGTGGCATTTGCGCCCTTGGTCGAAGAGGTGGCGTCGCTGTTCCGGGAAGAGGCGCGCAGCCGCGGCCTGGACCTGCGCGTGCGCCTGCCCGCAGGCGCCGCCGCGGTGCTGGCCGATCCCGCACTGCTGCGCCAGTCTCTGGTCAACCTGGTGCACAACGCGCTGCGCTATACCAAGCGCGGCGGGGTGCTGGTGTCCGCGCGGCGGCGCGGCAGCCACTGGCTGCTGGAGGTCTGGGACACCGGCGTGGGAATCGCGATCGAAGAGAAGGGGCGGGTCTACTCGCCGTTCTATCGCAACGAACATGCGTGGCGCATCGACAGCGCGGGCCATGGGCTGGGCCTTGCCGTGGTGGCGCGCTGCGCCACCCTGATGGGCGCCACCTACGGCCTGGACTCGGTGGAGCGCCGCGGCTCCAGGTTCTGGCTGCGCTTTCCCGAAGCGAAGCCGCTGGCGCCGGCGGCGACCGAGCCGGTCTACGAACCCGAAGGCCTGTCGGCGTCCACCCTGCTGCAGGGCGTCTGCCTGGTCGTCGAGGACGACCCGCTGGTGACCGCTGCGTGGACCAGCCTGATGGAGGCCTGGGGCGTGCAGGCGGCGCGCGCGGCGTCGGGGCAGGAAGCCCTGGCACTGGTCGATGCCGGCCTGCAGCCCCAGGCGATCCTGTGCGACCAGCGCCTGCGCTCCGGCGAGAGCGGCTTCGAGGTGCTCAAGGCGCTGTTCGAACGCTGCGCGGACGCAAGCGGTGCCATGGTCAGCGGCGAGTTCGATTCCGAGGCGCTCCAGCAGGCCGAGCGTGAAGGCTACCTGGTCCTGCACAAGCCACTGGAGCCGTCGCAGCTGCATGCCTTGTTGTTCCAATGGCTTTGTGCTGCCTGACAGCATAGATCGGTGGTTCTGCTTGCGGCGGTGGCCCCACTCAGGCATCTCCGGGGCGAAAGAAGTGTCCGGATCGACTTTATTCAGATCACCTGAAGAATTTATTTAGTTCACTTTTTCCCACCTCTCAGCGACAGTCTAGCGACCGCAAATCGCGATACTGGAAAGAGAGGGCCCCATGTCTATCTCAAACCGCGCCGTCGGTGCCTCGGTGCTGGCCGTTTCCATGTTCGCGGGCCTGGCCGGATGCAGTAACCCTCCGGCTGCGGCGTTGGCTGCCGCGTCGGCTGTCTCGTCGGGCTCCGCGCCGGCCGCGGTGTCGGAGCAGGACATCAACGATGCCTACATCTACCTGCTGGGCCGGCTGCTTGTCCTGCGCCAGCAGCAAATCGACTTCCGGAAGGAAGGTTTCCAGTGGAACCGGATCATTCATCGCGACGTCGGCGGTGTGTCGTGGGCCAACCCCAATCTGGATGTCGCCTACAGCGAGGCCTGGATTGCGGTCGACGAAAAGACCTGCACGGTCTTCAGCGTGCCGGCCATCAAGGGGCGCTACTACACCATTCAGTTCCTGAACGGCTGGGGCGAAACCGTCGCCAATATCAACGAACGCAACTATCCGGACCATCCAGGCGGCGAATTCGCGATGTGCCTGAAGGGTGCCACTGCGGCACTTTCGCCCAATGCCAGGCGCATCGACCTGCCGGGCAAGACCTCGCGGGTGCTGGCCCGGGTGGAAATCGGCGCAGACAAGAAGCAGGCCATTGCCCTGCAGCATCGGATCACGACACGGATCACTGGCACGGCGACGATTGCCCCGGTACCTGCCACGCCCGCCTTCAGCAATGACAAGCTCCCCGGCGTTGAAGCCTTTGACTCGGCAGCCGTTGCGCTTCGCTCCGAGCCGGACATCAATCCGGGCATGGAGCCCATCCAGGCCAAGGTGCGCGCGGTGAGTGCCGCGGTGGCCAGCAGCCTCGCCGAACGCGCGCGGGTGGACAAGGTCATCCGCGAGAAGACGCTGCCGGCGTTCTTACAGTCGTTCTCCACCGCAGGTACCATCAGGAACGGCTGGAACCGGCCCGCTACCATCGGCAAGTACGGCAGCGACTACCAGACCCGCACCCGCATCAACCTGGGCGGGATCTGGGCCAACAGCACGGATGAGGTCGTCTATTTCAAGACGGATGCAGACGGGACCGGCACCAAGCTCGACGGCGGCAATACCTACACCATCACCTTCCCGAAGGACGAGCTGCCCGCGCGCCACGTCAAATACTTCTGGTCGGTGATTGCGGTGGATGCCAAAAACTTCCGCGTGATCCCGAATGCGAAGAACCGGTTTCTGATCAACAAGCAGTCCAGGCTGAGCTATGGCGAGGACGGTTCGCTGACGCTGTACTTCGCGCCTGCCAGGCCGAAGGACGCGCCTGACGGCAACTGGCTGCCCACGCCCAAGGGAAAGAACTACCACCTGACGTTCCGGCTCTATGGGGCGGACCAGCCGGTCCTGTCCGGGGAGTGGTTCCCGGCGCCGCTGGTCAAGCGCAACTGAGCGGGCCAGTCTTGGCAGGAAGGCGCCTGCCAGTGCTGGCCTAATCCTCCGCCACCTCGCAAAACCGCAGCCGGTTCCCGAACGGATCGGCCACCTGCAGCATCCGCCCCCAGCCCACATCCTCCACACCGGGCCTCGCGTACGGATAGTCCTTGGCAGACAGCTCCTGCTGCAGCGCATCGACATCCTCCACCGTCACGAACACCGTCGATCCGGGCGTGGCGTCGCCATAATGCTCGCTCAGGTGCAGCGTCAGGCCGCTGCGCCTGACCTGCGCGTACAGCGGAAATCCCTCTTCATACCGATGCTCCCAGTCGAGCGAGAAGCCGAGGAAGTCGAGGTAGAACTCCTTGGCCTTGTCGACCGAGAAGATCCGGAGGATGGGGATGCCGGCAGACAGGTTCATGGTTTTCCGTTCGGTAGTTGCGCAGGAATGGCAGATGATAGCGCCGGCCCGCGGTGATCCGCGCGCGCGGCGCATAAGCATCCGCGACAATCTTCGTTGGCTTTGTGCGGGCCCGTGACTAAGCTGGCGCTCCAATGAAATCCCGGAACACCGCTATGAACCCGACCCACGACTCACGCCGCCGCCTGCTTCTGACGGCAGCGGGCGCCGCAGCTGCCGCCAGTGTGCTGCCAGGCGTCAGCTGGGGGCAAGGACAGACCGCGCTGCGCATCGGCTACCAGAAATCCTCCACGCTGATGATCCTGCTGAAGTCGCGGCAGACGCTGGAGAAGGCGCTGGCGCCCAAGGGGGTGACGGTGCAGTGGTACGAATTCACCTCGGGCTTGCCGCTGCTTGAAGCGCTGAACCTCGGCAATATCGACCTGAGCGCCGACGTGGCCGATGCGGTGCCGCCGTTTGCGCTGGCCGCGGGTGCCGCGCTGACCTACTACGCCAGCGAGACGCCTTCGCCGCAGGCACAGGCCATTGTCGTGCGTGGCGACTCGCCGATCCGCGAGGTGGCGCAGCTCAAGGGGCAGCGGGTGGCATTTGCCAAGGGCGCAGGCGCGCACTACCTGGTGCTGGAAGCGCTGGCGCGCGCGGGTCTGTCGATCCGCGATATCGAACCGGCATACCTGAGCCCGGCCGACGCCCGCGCGGCGTTCGAGCGCGGCAGCGTGGCGGCATGGGTGATCTGGGACCCGTTCCTGGCCGCGGTGCAGCGCCAGGCCAATGCGCGCTTGCTGCGCGATGGCGAGGGGCTGGCCAGCTATCGGCGCTTCTACCTGGCGGCGACGCCGTTCGCGCGCGCGCATGCCGAGGTGCTTGAGGTGGTGTTCGATGCGTTGCGCGACGCGGGTGACTGGGTCAAGCGCAATCCGGCCGAGGCAGCGCGCTGGCATGCGCCACTGATCGGCCTGGATGCGGCCACCGTGGAAGCCGCGAACGCACGGCGCAGCTATGCGGTGCGCACGGTCGACGCCGCCGCGCTGGCCGAGCAGCAGCGCATCGCCGATGCCTTCACCGCGCAGCAGATCCTGCCGCGCAAGGTAGCGATTTCTTCTTCGCCAGTCTGGCGCAAGGCCTGACCGGGTCCGAGCATCGCCCGTCAGGGAAGCGTCATATGCCAGCGGGCACGCCATCCTGTGCAAGCCCGGCGAACGTATTTGCCAGCCACATCAGGCCCGCATCATTGTCCCTTGCCGCGGACCAGACTGCGGTCACCGTGAAGTCAGGCATCGGCACGGGGCAGGGAAGCTTGCGCAGGCCTTCGGTGGCGCACCATTGGTCCGCCAGCACCGCCGGCACCGTTGCCAGTGCAGCGGTTCCCTTCAGGATGGCCGGTACGCTGGCGAAGCGCGCACTGCTGTAGCGCACGTCCCGCGCCTGGCCCTGGGTGGCCAGCCACGTATCGGCGGTGCTGTCGAAAGCGCCGCGATATGACACCAGCACATGCGGAAACCGCAGATAGTCTTGCAGCGACAGGATCTGGCAGGCATCCAGCGGCGCGGCCCCATAGACGCAGCGAAAGCCCATGGTCTGCCAGGCGCGCTCGCGCCGCCATGCCGCGCCCTTGGCGAATGGCCCGATACCGAGGTCCATCTCATTGCGCTCGAGCATCTCGGTGCCACGGAACGGGTCCGTCGGCACGATGGCCAGTCGCACGCCCGGCGCGCAGGTGCTGAGGCTCGGCAGAATGCGCGGCGCGAGCCATAGCTCCACCCAGTCCGGCATCCCGACCACGAAAGTCCGGTCCGACGTAAGCGGGTCGAAGTCGCGCCGCTGCAGCAGGGCGGCCTCGATCTCGCCGAGGGCCGGCAGCAGGCGCCGCTCGAGTTCCAGTGCGCGCTCGGTCGGCTCCATGCCGTGAGCGGTGCGTACCAGCAACGGGTCGTCGAACATCTCCCGCAGCCGTGCCAGTGCACCGCTGACGGCTGGCTGTCCCAGGTGCAGGCGCGCCGCGGCGCGCGAGACGCTGCGCTCGCGCAGCAGCACGGTCAGCGTTACCATCAGGTTCAGGTCGACGCCGCGAAAATGGCCTTCCTTAATGCTCATCTTGCTACCCCCCCGCAGATAGGGCATTGGAACATCGCGTGCAATCCGCGGCAAGCCGGCCGTCGTCATGCCAGGGCCGGCGTGCTGACGGGTGGGCGGCGGTGCCCGGTCGCGCGCTCGAAGGCCGACGCAATGGCCAGCAGCACGGCATCGCTGCGTGGACGTCCAAGCCACGACACCCCGGCTGGGATGTCAGCCGACGTGAATCCCATGGGTACGCTGACCTCCGGAAAGCCGCTGGCGCTTGCCATATGCATTGCCGCCAGCGGCTGCTGCGCCCGGCAATGGTAAGTGGCGTCCGCCATGTCAAAGCGCGGCGAGGCCGGGCAGGCCAGCGTGGGAAATACCAGGGCCTCCAGGCCACGCCCGCGCAGGATGTCGTCGAGCATGGCGCCGAAGCGGCGTGCCGCTGCAACATTGGCCTGGGGCAGCGTGTCTCGCATCTCGAACGCATGCCGCAGCGCGGCAAGCGTAAGCGGGTTCATTTGGTGCGCATCCGTGGAGAGGTCCGTGGTGGTGATGTGCGCCAGCAGTGCGGCCGTGCTGGCCGGAGCACCGCCAGGCAACTGTCCCAGGTAGGCATCGAGCCCACGCACCCATTCCGCTTGTACGATAGCGTCCAGCAGGTCGGCGTAGAGCGTGAGCGCCAATGCCGGCAGACGCACGGGTATCGTCACGGCGCCCGCCGCCCGCATCGCCTCCGTTGCGGTTGCAAAGAGTGCGTCGACCTCGTCGCTGCCTCCGGCGAAGTCGGTCACGATGCCCAGCCTGCGGCCAGCCAGCGACGCCGGCTGTGCGATAACGCCTGAGCCCGGCACCAGTGCATCCAGGACCATGGCCGCATCGTCGGCGTTACGGGCCAAGGGCCCGACGATATCGAACGATGTGGCCAGCGGCAGTACGCCGGCCGACTCCACCAGGTCATGCGTAGGCCGGATACCGGCCAGCGCATGCACGCATGCCGGACCGCGCACGGAGCCGAACGAATCGGTCCCCAGCCCGAACGCCGCGAAATTGGCCGCCACTGCCGCACCGGTGCCGCTGCTGGAACCGCTGGCGTTGCGGGATAAGCGATAGGGGTTCAACGTCAGGCCGTTGGCAGAGCTGTACCCGAAGCGCCCGTTAGAGGCGGCCAGTTCCGACATGTTGGTCTTGGCCAGTACGATGGCACCGGCCGCGCGCAGGCGCGCCACGCAGGCCGCGTCGGCGCGCGGGTAGGCCTGCCGCAGTGCCGCGCAGCCGGCAGTGGTCGGCATGCCGACAGTATCGATATTGTCCTTGACCACCATCGGTATGCCGTGCAGAGGCCCGCGCGGGCCGTGCGTGCGCAGTTCGTCGTCCAGGACTCGCGCCTCGTGCATGGCAGCGGGATTGATGCAACTGATCGCATTGATGCGCGGCCCGTCCTTGTCGAAGGCGGCGATACGCGCGAGGTAGTAGTCCACCAGACCCGCTGCGCTGATCCGGCCGGCGTGCATGGCGGCGGCGAGTTCCCCGATGGAGGCCTCGAGAAGGTCGAAACGATCAGGCACAAGGCGAGGGGCGGCAGCAGGCATCGGAGTCATCGGCAATCAGGCGGCATGACGCCAGTATTGGTGCAGCCGTGCCGGCAGGCAATGGAAGTTTTGTCCATGCTTCTTTCCTTCAGGGAATGAATGGATGACAATGCCAGCACGCGAACGGCCCCTCAAACCGAAGTCGGCTTCCCGTCACGCCCTACCGCCATGAAAAGTACAAACGGCCGCCACCTGCCTGCGCTGGCGAACCTGATCGCATTCGAGACCACGGCCCGCACGGGCAGCGTCACCGGGGCGGCCGAGGAACTCTGCCTGACGCAGAGCGCGGTCAGCAAGCAGATCACCGAGCTGGAATCGTTCCTCGGCGCGCGCATGCTGAACCGGCGCAAAGGCGCGGTGGCGGCGACACCCGCGGGCGAGGATTACCTCAGGAACGTGCGCAAGGCGCTGGCGCTGCTGGAGGAAGCGACCATGGAGGTGCAGTCCGGCCGCGCCGCGGGCGGGCGGCTGAACCTGTCGGTGCCGGTTTCGCTGGGCAATATCTGGCTGTTGCCGCGCATTCTCAGGTTCGTCAAGGCGCAGCCGCAGATCCAGCTAAACGTCACGACCAAGGTGGGGCCGGTCGACCTGGAAAGCACCGGGCTCGATGCGGCGATCATGTATTGCGCGGGGCCGCCGCCACGCCATTTCAGCCTGAAGGTCATGCCGCTGGTGCTCTATCCGATGTGCGCGCCTGAGTTGCTGCCTGGCGGCGGAACGCTGGCCAAGGCCGTGAAGCGCTTGCCGCTGCTGCACCAGATCGCCGCGCTGGAGGCCTGGCCCGCCTATCTCCGGCAGGCCGGGATCAAGCTGCCGCATCCCGACGACGGCTCACGCTATGGTCTGCTGACCATGGGTCTGCAGGCCGCCGTCAGCGGCATGGGCGTGGCCCTGCTGCCCGATTATGTGGCGGGTGAAGACATCAAGGCCGGCCGGCTGCTGCGCCTGTCCGACGAGCCCTATGTCTCACCCAAGGCCTACTACTTCATCTGTCCGGAGGACAAGCGCGACAGCCCGGCGATGCAGACCTTCATCGCGTGGCTGCTTGAGCAAAGCGCCGATGCAAGCGGGCGCTAGGTGAAGCGCGTCCTCAGCCGGCCTGGTCCGCCTTCACCAGGGTGGAAGTGACGAAGCGCCCGGGACGGGTGCTGGCCGGCAGGCCGTCGCGCAGGGTGGCCTCACCGGCGACGAACACATGCCGCACGCCCACTGACGGCTGCTGCGGGTCGTCGAAGGTGGCGCGGTCCTGGATCGTTGCCGGATCGAAGACGGTGATGTCGGCGACATGGCCCGGCCTGAGTTCTCCACGCCGCTCCAGTCCAAAGCGCTGCGCCGGCAGTCCGGTCATCTTGTGGACCGCGCGTTCCAGCGGGAACAGGCCCAGGTCGCGCGAGTACAGCCCCAGCACGCGCGGGAACGTGCCCCACAGCCGCGGGTGTGGGGTTTCGTCGGAGGGAATGCCGTCTGAGCCGACCATCGTGTCCGGATAGGTCAGGATGTCGCGGACGTCCGTCTCGTCCATGATGAAGTAAACCGCGCCGCCTGGTACCAGCTGCCTTGCAACCTCATGGCGCGTCTGCCCCCACTCCTGCGCCAGGTCCTCCAGGTAGCGCCCCGCGGCCTCAGGGTGCGGGGCCGACCACGTGATCAGGATGCGGTCGCACTGATGCACCCGTTCGGGCCGCAGCATGGTCGATGACGCCGCATACGGATAGCAGTCCAGGCACAGCGGCATGGTTTCGGCCAGGTTGCGCACCTGGGCCAGGGTATGGCGGCTGCGGCCATGGTTCTGCTTGCCTACCAGCTTGTGGTGCGAGATGACGGTCGATACGCCCAGCGCCTTGCCAATGCGCGCGGTCTCGTCGATCGACTCGCTGATGTTGTCGCTCTCATCGCGCATATGCGACACCAGCACACCGCCGAGCCGCTTCATCGGCTCGCACATGCGCACGATTTCATCCTCGGGTGCCGCGGCCGAAGGCGGATAGAAGGTGCCGGTGGACACTCCGATCGCGCCTTGGCGCAGGGCGTTCTCCACATCCTGGCGCATGCTCTCGATCTCGGCATCGCTGGCGGGCAGGCCGAGCTGTCCCATGCGCCTGGCGCGCAGCGTGGACTGCCCCACCAGCACCGCGACATTCACAGCCGCCGGCCGCACCGCAAACGCTTCCCGGTAGGCGCGCACAGAATCGAAGCGGTAGCCGCCACGCATGATGTCGAGCGGAGCCGGCGGAATGCTGTCGGTGACCAGCGGGAACAGGCTGATGCCGCAGTTGCCCGCGATGATGGTGGTCACGCCCTGCGTGACCTTCGGCAGCATGTCGGGGGACTGGAACACCATCCAGTCGTCGTGCGTGTGCGTGTCGATGAACCCAGGCGCTACGATCAGGCCGGTGGCATCGACTTCGGCATCTGCCCGCGCTGCCGCGAGGTTGCCGATGGCGACGATCTCGCCATCCGCCACGCCGACGTCGGCCGTGCGGCGCGGCGCGCCGGTGCCGTCGATGACGTCGCCATTGCGGATGATCAGTTTGAAGTGCAGGTCTTGGTGCGTTTGCATGGTGTTCTCTCTCAATCGACCCTGGCGCCGCTCTTGCGCACCAGCTCGCCGAACTTGACGGTCTCGCTCGCGATCAGCGCCTGGAAGTCGCGCGCGGTGCCGCCCAGCGGATCGAATGAGAGCTTGTCCAGTTGGGCACGGAATGCCGGGTCATTGATGATCGCGTTGATTTCCCGGTTGATCCGCTCAATCACCTCGGTGGGAGTGCCCGGCGCGGCGACCAGGCCCGCCCATGCCGTCAGTTCATAGCCCTTGAGGCCGGCCTCCGCCATGGTGGGCAAATCCGGGAAGTGCGGCGAGCGCTTGCTTGAGGTCACCGCCAGCGCGCGTACGCGGTTGGACGTCACGTACGGTCCGATCGAAGGCACATTGTCGAACATCAACTGCACGTTGTTGCCGACCAGGTCCTGCAGCGCCGGCGTGCTGCCCTTGTAGGGCACGTGTGTGATGCTGAGATTGGCCATGACCTTGAACAGCTCGCCGCCCAGGTGGCTGGTGGTGCCGTTGCCCGCCGAGCCCATGGAGAGCTTGCCCGGATTGGCGCGGGAGTATGCCACCAGTTCCCCGGTGGACTTGACCGGTAGCGACGGATTGACGGCGAGGATGTTGAAGGTCGTGACCAGGCCGACGATGGGCACCAGCTTGTCCGGATCGTAGGGGAGCTTGCTGTAAAGGAAGCGATTGGTCGACAGCGTGGCATTGTTGCCGTAGCCGATCGTATAGCCGTCCGACGGCGCGGCCAGCAGCGCCTGCATGCCGATATTTCCGCCCGCGCCCGGCCGGTTCTCGACGATTACGGCCTGGCCGAGGCGCCTGGACAGCGCATCGCCGAACAGGCGCGCGACGATGTCCGGCGCGCCGCCCGGCGCGGTCGGCACGATCAGGCGCACCGGCTTCTCCGGCCACGCCGCTTGCACGGCCGCCGGTGCCCATGGCAGCGCGCCGAAGATCCCCGCGGCCAGGACTTGAACTGCTGACTTCCTCATGCTGACTCCCTCGTCGTCGTGGTGTAACTGTGGACGAGTATCGGCGACGGCCCCGTGCGGGCCTAGTGAAGTTTTTTGATGCGATAGTTTCCGTGGCGGAATGAATGACGCGAGCGCCACAGGGCTCGCGCGGCCTCCGCTGCGGTATCGCCTGCAGCGATACCGGCAATCATTCCAATCGATTTGTGCGATGCCGCCGCGGCCGCCAGAATCCTGCACAACACGCGGGCATCCCTTTCGCTCGCGGTCATTTTCCAGGCAAACACAATGAACACACCTCATTCCCCGGCTAAGCCCCCCCTGTGGCACCGCGCACTTCTGGTCGGTATGCTGCTCTGGTCAGTGGTAGCCATCCCGGCACATGCCGGCGCACCCCAGGTCGGCACGCAGGCGCCCGGCTACTACCGCATGAAGCTCGGCAAGTTCGAGATCACGGCGCTGTCGGACGGCACTGTCAACGTGCCGATCAGCAAGCTGCTCAAGCATGCGTCGCATGAGCACATTGCGTCGGTGCAGGCGCGCAACTACCAGTCCACTCAGCCCGAGACCTCTGTCAATGCGTTCCTGGTCAACACCGGCCAGCACCTGGTGCTGGTCGATGCGGGCGCGGGCAGCCTGTTTGGCCCGGGCGTGGGCGGCAAGCTGCCGGACAACATCCGTGCGGCCGGCTACCAGCCGGAGCAGATCGATGCGGTGCTGCTGACCCACATCCACGTGGATCACTCCGGCGGGCTTGCCGTCGATGGCAAGGCCATATTCCCGAATGCCGTGGTCTACGTCGACCGCCGCGACGCTGAGTTCTGGCTGAATCCGGCCAACGCCGCCAGGGCGGCATCGGGCCAGCGGCACAACTTCGCGCAGGCGGAGGCAGTGTTCGCACCCTATCTGAAAGCCGACAAGGTCCGCAGCTTCGACGACGAGCATGAGCTGTTTCCCGGCATCCGTCCGCTGCGCATGCCGGGCCATACGCCGGGCCACACGTTCTATGAGATCAGTAGCGAAGGACAGCGGCTGCAACTGTGGGGCGACACCATCCATGCGCAGCACCTGCAGTTCCCCGAGCCCGGCGTAGCCATCGATTTCGACGTGGATTCCACGGCCGCGGTGAAGATGCGCAAGCGCGCCATGGCGGATGCAGCGGCCAAGGGCTATTGGGTGGGCGCGGCGCATATCTCCTTCCCGGGTATCGGCCACGTGCGGCGCGAGGGCAAGGGGTTCGCGTGGGTGCCGGCCGAATACAGCATGGGGCGGTGAGGCTGTCAATGCGATGGCTGTACCTGGCAAGTCGATGCGACTGCGCCTTGATCCTGCATGCTGCATGCAAGAGCCCGCCACGCCGAGGCACGACGGACTCCGCTCATCCCCGCAGGCAGGGCATCAAACCACTCCCATCTCCGGATCGCTGACCGCGTCCTCGCCGGTCTCCATCCGCCCCGCAAGGCGCCGCGCGAACGACGGGCTGGCCTCGCAGGTCACGACGAAGTCATACCAGTTGCCGCTGTCGGCCACCGGCCATTCCAGCGTTTCCACCTTGCCCCGCTTCAGGCTTTGGGTCCACGGGCCGTCGTCGCGGTAGGCCAGCGCCGTGACGGTGAAGGTCACGTCGGCATCGCTGTCGTTATGCAGCTTCACCTGGATCGTGGGCTTCCTGCACGGGTTGTAGCAGACCTGGATTTCGGTGGACGTGGTCACCGCTTCGTTGATATCGCCGGAGAACGAGCGGTGATAGCCGTTGGGCCCCAGCACCCACAGGTCGTACTTGCCGCCGTCGGCATTGATGTTCCACACGTCGTCCAGCGTCTTGCCGGCTTCGACCACGTAGCGGCGCGGAATGCGGTCGAGGTGCAGCTTGTCATAGACGTGGAACAGCGCGCCGGCCTGGTTGGTGCTGGCGTTGGCGAACAGCAGGCGGACTGCCTTGGATGCGGCATCGACGCGTGCACTGGTATGCAGTTCATATGGCAGCTTGCGCGACGGACGCGTGCCGGTGTCCTGCTCAGGCAGCGCGGGCGTGGCCGGCACCGGGATCGCCGGCTGGGTCTGCTGCCATGCGGTCAGGCTGGTGGCGTCGGCACGGGTGGTGCGGCCGGCCAGCGTGGGCAGGGTCTCGGTGTTGGGCGTGGCAAAGTTGAAGGCGCTGGTCAGGTCGCCGCAGATGGCACGACGATAGGCGCTGATCTGCGGCTCCATTACGCCGAAGCGCGCCTCCAGGAAGCGCAGCACCGAGGTGTGGTCGAACACTTCAGAGTTGACCCAGCCGCCGCGGCTCCACGGCGACACCACCCACAGCGGCACGCGCGGGCCGGGGCCGAAGGGCTTGCCGTCCTGCGGCGGCTGCTTGGCCGTGGCGGGCTGGAAGTTGAAGTACTCGTACACCATCTGCGCGTCGTCGAGGGTCGACTTGCCGGCCAGCGTGCCGTCCAGGTTGCGCGACGGCGCGGTCGGCGGCGGGCTGTGGTCGAAGAAGCCGTCGTTCTCGTCGAAGTTGATCAGCAGCACGGTCTTGCTCCAGACCTCGGGCGATGCCGTCAGCGCGTCCAGGATGGCCTGCACGTACCAGCCGCCCTTGGCCGGGCTGGACGGGCCGGGGTGCTCGCTGAACTCGGCCGGCGGGATGATCCACGACACCTCGGGCAGCTTGCCGTTGAGCACGTCGTCGCGCAGCGACTGCAGGAAGCCGCCGTCGGACATGGTGTTGCAGAAGCCCTTGGCCAGCGGGCTGTACTGGTCGTCGATGTCGGGGTTGTAGGGCGGGTTGACGCCGGTGCCGGCGGTGTTGGAGAGCTTGCGTCCGACGGGCATCTTCTCCATCTCTGCGCGCCAGTGCCGGAAGCTCATCATCTGGTTGCAGCCATAGTTGTCCGGCACGTTCTGGTAGACCTTCCAGCCCACGCCGGCGGCCTGCAGGCGGTCGGCATAGGTTTTCCAGGTCCAGCCTTCGGTGGAGGGGCCAACATCCGCGCCCGCGTTGAACTCGTTAATCATCACCGCGACGTTGTCGCCGGTGGGACCATTGCTGCCGGTCCAGTAGAACAGGCGGTTGGGAATGGTGCCGGTGTGCATCGCGCAGTGGTAGGCATCGCACAGCGTGAAGGCGTCAGCCAGCGCGCGCTGGAACGGGATCTCGGCGTCATCGTAGTAGCCCATCGACAGCGCTTTCTTCGCGACCGGCCAGCGGTCCATGCGCCCGTGGTCCCACGCGGCCTGCGCATCGGGCCAGGTGTGCGGCGTGCCGCCCGCGCGCTGCGCGTTGCCCTGGGTTTCGTCGAGATGGTAGGGCGTCAGGAGGTTGCCGTTGGCATCGGTCTGGTAGAACGCGTTCTTGCCATTGGGCAACGGGATCGCGAAGCGGTCGCCGTAGCCGCGCACGCCCTTGAAGGTGCCGAAGTAGTTGTCGAACGAGCGGTTTTCCAGCATCACCATCACGACGTGCTTGACGTCCTGGATGGTGCCGGTGGCGTTGTTGGCCTCGATGGCGAGCGCGCGGCGGATGCTGGGCGGAAAGCTGGCCAGCACCGCGGCGGCGGCACCGGTGCCGAGGCTGGTCTTGAGGAAATGTCGCTTAGACGGGTTGAAGGTCATGGCTGTCGCTGGTCGGTCTGTCGCTGGATCGGAAAGCGGGCCCGCATCACGGGGCGCAACGCGTGGTGCAGGTGCCGGGCTGGTCAGGCTTGCCTGGCTGGTCCGGCTTGGTGCCATTGGCGCCGCTGGGCTGGAGGGTGCCGCCCGTCGCGCCCGGCGAATCGTCGCCGCCGCAGGCGGTAAGCATCAGTGCGAGGGTGAGGGTGCCGGCCGCCAGCCATGGCCGGGCGGAACGCGACAGCAATGAAGGTCTCATGTGTGCATGCCCTGTAGTCGTTGAGGGGGATAACGATTGCCGAGCCCATGCGCCGACATCGGATGCAGGCCCATGGACTTCCGCCGCGCGGACGACAAGCGCGGGGAACTGGCCGGTTCGGGTGCGGTTGGCCTTGGCTTGTCGTGACAGCGAGCGATTGTTGATTGGTCAAATGTCAGATGTTTGACATCAAACACATTTGGCGATTTGGTTTTGTAACCAAAAGTGTCGCGCTGGCAGAGTTGGCAATTGCTGGCTGGCCCCGCCCGCTCTCAGTCAGGCTGGCGTGCGTGGGGCCCCATCGTGTGCACACAAGCGGCACCTGAACGCGATCGGGCGCGGCGCGCTGGATGCCGAGGCGCTGGCTGGCGACATCAGCCGGGCCACCCAGTCGCAGGACATCCGCGAAGGCGCGCTGGCCTGGAAGGAAAAGCGCACGCCGCAGTTCACCGGCACCTGATGCAGCTTACTGCGCCTGCCGCATCACCCATTCCACCGCCCGCGCCAGGAACGGTGACGTGTCGCCTTCGCGATAGCTCATGATCACCGGCGACACGAAGCCCGGCGCGTCGATCGGGCAGTAGCGCACGTCGTCGCGATGCAGGCGCTGGATCGAGGCCGGCACCAGCGTGATGCCGATGCCGGCCGCCACCAGCCCCAGCGCGGTCTGCAGTTCGTTGGCCTCCTGCGCCACACGCAACTGCAGGCCCTGCGCGCGGAACATCGACAGCAGGTGGTCGGCATAGCTGGGCCGCGGCCGGGCCGGGTAAAGAATGAACGGCTGCGCCGCCAGCGCCTGTGGCGTCAGCGCCTTGCGGCGCGGCGCGGGCAGGCGTGCGGGCAGCGCTGCCACCAGTGGCTCGGCCATCACCACCTGCTGGCGGATGGCGGGATCGTTCAGCGCGATGCGGCCGAAGCCCAGGTCGATGCGGCCGGCCTTGAGCGCCTCGATCTGCTCCACGGTGATCATCTCGGCCAGTCCTACCTCTACCTGCTGGTCGTGCCGGTCTGATTCGCGCAGTTCGCGGATCAGTTCCGGCAGCACGCCATACAGCACCGACGGCACGAAGCCGATGCCGAACCAGCGCTTGTCCTGCCGCCCGATGCGGCGCGTGCCTTCGATGGTTTCCTCCAGCCGCTGCGTCAGCTGGGTGGTCTGCTCCAGCAGGAAGCGGCCGGCCTCGGTCAGCCGCAGCCCGCGGCCGACGCGGTCGAACAGTGCCACGCCCACTTCTTCTTCCAGCTGGCGGATCTGGCGCGACAGCGGCGGCTGCGCCATATGCAGCCGCTCGGCGGCGCGGGTGACGTTGAGTTCCTGGGCCACGACCTGGAAATAACGCAGGTGCCGGAGTTCCATTGGTGTCCTGCTCCCATACCTGTAGGGTATCGATCGAGACATCATCGGTCTTGGACGCCGGCAAAGTCAAGCCGCATACTTGGCTTCAATGATCAATTGGCATCGACAAGGTATGACCACGACTATCACTTCGGTGGAAGCCATCCTGGTGGACCTGCCCACCATCCGGGCACACCAGCTGGCCATGGCCACCATGCAGCAGCAGACGCTGGTGATCGTGCGGCTGCGCTGCAGCGACGGCGTGGAGGGCATCGGCGAGGCCACCACCATCGGCGGCCTGTCCTATGGCGACGAAAGTCCGGAAGGCATCAAGCTGACCATCGACACCTACCTGGCCCCCGCGCTGGCTGGCCAGGATGCCACCAACGTGCATGGCGCGATGGCGCGCCTGGGCAAGGTCGCGCGCGGCAACCGCTTCGCCAAGTCAGCGCTGGAGACCGCGTTGCTGGATGCGCAGGGCAAGCGCCTGGGCGTGCCGCTGGCCACGCTGCTGGGGGGCGCGGTGCGCTCGACCCTGCCGGTGCTGTGGACGCTTGCCAGCGGCGACACCGCCCGCGACATCGCCGAGGCCGAGCAACTGCTGGCCGAGCGCCGCCACCATACCTTCAAGCTGAAGATCGGCCGGCGCAGCGTGCGCGACGACGTGGCCCACGTGGCCGCGATCAAGCGCGCGCTGGGCGAGCGGGCGCGCGTCACCGTCGACGTCAACCAGGCCTGGAACGAGGCCGACGCCGCCACCGGCATCGCCATGCTGGAAGCCGCCGGCATCGACCTGATCGAGCAGCCCACTCCGCGTGAGCAGCGCATGGCGCTGGCCCGGCTGGCCGCGCGCTTCGTGGTGCCGATCATGGCCGATGAAGCGGTGTGCGGCCCGGAAGACGCGATGGAACTGGCGCGCATCGGCGGCGCCGACGTGTTCGCGCTGAAGATCGCCAAGGCCGGCGGCATCTTCGGCATGCTGCGCACCGCCGCGGTGGGCGACGCCGCCGGCATCGCGCTGTACGGCGGCACCATGCTGGAGGGCAGCGTCGGCACCATCGCCGCGGCGCATGGCTTCTGCACGCTGCCGCAGCTGGCCTGGGGCACCGAGCTGTTCGGACCGCTGCTGCTCAAGGACGATATCGTGCAGCAGCGCCCCGAGTACCGCGACTTCAGCCTGCACCTGCCTGAAGGCCCCGGCCTGGGGCTGGCGCTGGACGAAGACAAGCTGGCGCACTACCGGCGCGGCTGAACTGGCAGGCAGCGCACCCCCCGCATGGCACACCGGTGCCTGCACGCATCAAGTGAGGAGACCAATGAAGACGTTATTCCAGCGGCTGGCAAGCACCAGCCGCGCAGGGGCGCTGGCACTGGCTGCCGGCCTGTCGTTCGCAGCGCCGGCCGCGCACGCGGCCTATCCCGACCATCCGATCCGCTGGAACGTGCCGTTCCCCGCGGGCGGTGCCATGGACAATATCGCGCGCACGCTGGGCGAAGACATGTCGCGCACGCTGGGCCAGGCCATCGTGGTCGAGAACCGGCCGGGCGCCGGCGGCAATATCGGCGCCGAACTGGTGGCGCGCGCGCCCGCCGACGGCTACACGCTGATCATCGTTGCCAACGGCATGGCCGTGAACCCGGCGCTGTACGGCCGGCTGAGCTACGACCCGGTCAAGGACTTCGCGCCGGTGTCGCTGCTGGCGGTGGTGCCCAACGTGCTGGTGGCCAGCAAGGCGCGGCGCCAGGAAAGCACCGTCAAGGACGTGGTGGCGCACGCCAAGGCGGCGCCGGGCAAGTACACCTATGCCTCCGCGGGCAATGGCACCTCGATCCACCTGGCAGGCGAGCTGTTCACCTCGATGGCCGGCGTCGACATGCTGCATATCCCCTACAAGGGCAGCGGCCCGGCCATGACGGACCTGCTGGGCGGCCAGGTCGACTACATGTTCGACAGCATCACCTCGGCCAGGCCGCATATCGAATCGGGCAAGCTGACGGCGATCGCGGTCACCACCAGCAAGCGCTCCAGCGCGCTGCCCAACGTGCCGACGGTGGCGGAGGCCGGCCTGCCGGGCTATGAGCTGTCGCCGTGGTTCGCCGCCTTCGTGCCGGCGAAGACGCCGCAGCCGGTCATCGACGCGCTCAACCGCGCCATGCTCGAGGCGCTGCGCAAGCCTGCGGTGCAGAAGCGGCTGGCGCTGATCGGCGCCGAGCCGATCGGCAGTTCGCCGGCGGTGCTGCGCGAGCACCTGGCGAAGGAAACCGACAAGTGGGGTGTGCTGATCCGCCAGCGGGGTATCCGGGCGGATTGAGCGGCCCGGACCAACGCGGTTCATAGGGAGACCCCCCGGAAATGCTCCGGGGGAATGTCATTACCCTGCCCCCGTCTCCCTGGCACATAATGTGCGTAAGATGCCAGCCGAAAGGCACACTCGAGCGGATCACCCGCCGGCACTGAGGGGAGACAATGAGCAGTTCAACCGACAAGTTCTCGGCCACCATGCGCGATGGCCTGGCCGATCTTGCCCGCCGCCTGCGCTTCGCCATGGAGGAGGGTGCGATCTGGCTGGACGAGCAGCGCATGATCCTGATCCATACCGCCGCCCTGGGCGCGCTGCGCAAGGAACTGGTGGACACCCTGGGCATGGAGCGCGCGCGCGGCCTGTTCATGCGCATGGGCTTCCATTCGGGCATGCGCGATGCGGAGGTCGCGCGCAAGCTGCGCGCCGGCCACAGCGACTTCGGCCAGCTGGAGATCGGGCCCTGCCTGCATACCATCGAGGGGGTGGTGCGGGTCACGCCGGTCAAGGTCGACATCGACATCGCCGCCGGCATCTACGATGGCGAATTCCTGTGGGAAGACTCTTTCGAGGGCGACGTCCACCGCCAGCTGTTCGGCATCGTCGACGAGCCTGCCTGCTGGATGCAGATCGGCTACGCCACCGGCTACACCTCGGCGCTGATGGGGCGCACCATCCTGTACCGCGAGGTCGAGTGCATCGCCTGCGGCCATCCGCACTGCCGCATCATCGGCAAGCCGGTGGAAGCCTGGGAAGACGGCGCGCAGGCGCTGGCGCTGTACCAGCCCGATCCCGTGATCGAAACCATCATCGCCTTGCAGAGCGAGGTAGAGCACCTGCGCGCGCTGCAGGGCACCCCGGCCACGCCGGCCGACCTGGTCGGCACCTCGCCCGGCTTCCGTGCCGCCTGGGGCCTGCTGCAGCGGGCCGCGGCCAGCAACGTGACGGTGCTGCTGCTGGGCGAGACCGGCGTGGGGAAGGAGCGGTTCGCGCAGGCGCTGCACAGCGTGAGCGGGCGCGCCGACAAGCCCTTCATTGCCGTGAACTGCGCGGCGATTCCCGATGAGCTGATCGAGTCCGAGCTGTTCGGCGTGGAAAAGGGCGCCTTCACCGGCGCCAGCCAGTCGCGCCCCGGGCGCTTCGAGCGTGCGCATGGCGGCACGCTGTTCCTGGACGAACTGGGCGAGCTGTCGGCCTCTGCCCAGTCCAAGCTGCTGCGCGTGCTGCAGGAAGGCGAGGTCGAGCGCGTGGGCGGCACCGGCACGCGCAAGGTGGATGTGCGGCTGGTGGCCGCCACCAATGTCGACCTGGCCGAAGCCGTGAAGCAGGGCACCTTCCGCAAGGACCTGTACTACCGCCTCAACGTCTACCCGGTCACGATCCCGCCGCTGCGCGAGCGCCTGGACGACATCCGGCCGCTGGCCGAGCGCTTCGTGGCCCGCTACGGCGCGCGCCACGGCAAGCGCATCGTCGGCATCACGGACCGCGCGCTGGCCGAGCTGCGCCACTATGACTGGCCCGGCAATGTGCGCGAACTGGAGAACGTGATCGAGCGCGGCGTGATCCTGGCCAGCCAGGGCGGCCAGATCACCGCCGACCACCTGTTCCTGCCGGGCACCGTGGCACCGGTGGTGGATACCGCGCCGCGGCTGGGCGCGGGCGGCACCTTGCCAGACCTGCGCGAAGCCGCGGTCCATGCGCTGCTGGACCAGATGTCAGAGCAGCAACTGGCGCTGGGCGACGTCGAGACCGTGCTGATGGAGGCGGCCATGCAGCGCGCCGACGGCAACATGAGCCAGGCGGCGCGGTTGCTCGGCATTACGCGGCCGCAGCTGGCGTATCGGTGGAAGATGCGCGGTACGCGTGCCGGTAACGGGCACGGCAACGGTAACTGACGCCGTTTCCTCGCCTCAAGTGCCGAGGGTTTGCTCCCCTCTCCCGCTTGCGGGAGAGGGAGCGCGCCGGTGGTCATCAACATCGATCGCGTCTTCCACGCGCCTCGAATTCCAGCTTCTTCCCCACTTGATCATTTGATGCAGCCCCTCCGGGCCGCGCATCGGCCCGAAGTTGCCCGATGCTGCACCGCGCCAGCGATTTTTCCCTGCCAGATCAAGTCTTCTCACCCAGGTTGCCCACGCACGCTGCTGCGCCGCAGGGCAATCCCATCCGCATCTGCTCGCTGCCCGCAAACGCCCGCCCGGCGCGGCTTTTGATCATTTGATTAAGACCTGTGCGCAGCTTCATCAATTCATCGATGCGTTTCGCGCGGACCTTTCCGGGTTAACGCGCACGCTCGCCATCGCCAATTCCCCGTAACCCTTGTCCCACAACGCTTCGCGCTTGCTGGCACGGTCTTCGCAGTAAGGCCTGCGTCCAGCCAACGCAACGGAGCGCGCCATGAACACCCCGTCGGTTCCCCTGTTCGAAGCCACGCCGCGCTATGTGCGGGTCGAGGGCCGCACCCCCGAAGGGTTTGTGCAGTTCGCCTTCAGCGTGGCCGACCCGGAGCTCAACGTCGAACTGATCATGCCGGAACCGATGTTCGAAGCCTTCTGCTGCGTCAACCGCGTGCGCTTCCTGCCCCCGCTGGAAACCGCGCCGCAGCCGCAAGCCGACGACTGACGCCGCAGCCACCGCATCACAAAGAGAGAAGGGATACAGGAGACCAAGCGATGCAAGTCGATATCAAGACCCAGCAGATCCAGCCGCTGCGCCAGACCTACGGCCATGTCGCGCGCCGCTTCGGCGACAAGCCGGCGTCGCGCTACCAGGAGGCGACCTACGACGTGCAGTCTGAGGTGAACTTCCACTACCGCCCCACCTGGGACCCAGGCTTCGAGCTGTATGACAAGCGCCGCACGGCGATCGTGATGCAGGACTGGTACGCGCTGAAGGACCCGCGCCAGTTCTACTACGGCGCCTACGTGACCGCGCGTGGGCGCCAGCAGGATGCAACCGAAAAGAGCTTTGCTTTCGTCGAGAAGCGCGGGCTGCTGCAGGCGCTGCCGGCCGAATGGCAGGAACGCCTGGCCGTTGGCCTGCTGCCGCTGCGCCATGTGGAGTGGGGCGCCAACATGAACAACTTCTACTGCGCCGACTATGGCTGGGGCACGGCCATCACGCAGGCCTGCACCTATTGCGCGATGGACCGCCTGGGTATCGCCCAATACCTGTCGCGCATCGGCATGCTGCTGGACGGCAATACCGGCGTGGCGCTGGAGCGGGCCAGGGTGGCCTGGCTGGAGAGCGCCGCGTGGCAGCCGCTGCGCCGCTTTGTCGAGCACACCTTTGTCACCGGGGACTGGTTCGAGACCTTCGTCGCACAGAACCTGGTGCTCGACGGACTGCTCTACCCGCTGGTCTACCAGCATGCCGACGCGGTGATCGCGCGCGCCTGCGGCACCGGGCTGGCGGTGCTGACCGAATTCATGAACGACTGGCGCGACGAGCACGCACGCTGGGTCGATGCCGTGATCCAGGCCGCAGCGGCCGAGTCCGACGCCAACCGCGCGCTGCTGTCGGGCTGGGCGCGCGCCGCCTGCGCCGAGGTGGCGCAGGCGCTGGTGCCGGTGGCCGATGCGCTCACCGGCGAAGACGGCGCGCAGATGGTGGCGCTGTGCCGCGAGCAGTTCGAAGTCCGCCTGGGCAGGCTCGGCCTGGCTGCCTGATCCGCCCACGACGTACCCCACGGAGACACGCCATGTCAGCCACCGCTGCCAACGTCTATATCGCCCTGCAGAACAACGACGACACCCGACCCATCATCGACGCCATCACCGAGGCCAACCCGCATGCGGTGGTGTCGCAGTTTCCCGCCATGGTCAAGATCGACGCCCCCGGCCACCTGACCATCGTGCGCGAACTGGTGGCCGGCAAGCTCGGCCGCGACTGGGACCTGCAGGAGATCCACCTGAACCTGATCTCGCTGTGCGGAAACATCGACGAAGACGAAGACGCCTTCACGCTGCGCTGGAACGCCTGACCGGGCAGCGGCACACAGAACATCACGGAGACATCATGGACGCACGCAAGAAGCTCAACCTGCGCGAGAAGTACGCCTCGATGACGCGGGACCTGGCCTGGGAAACGACCTACGAGCCGATGGACAAGGTCTTCCCGTTCGACAAGTACGAGGGCATCCGCATCCACGACTGGGACAAATGGGAAGACCCGTTCCGCATGACCATGGATGCCTACTGGAAATACCAGTCGGAGAAGGAGCGCAAGCTGTACGCGATCATCGACTCGTTCGTGCAGAACAACGGCCACCTGAACGTATCCGACCCGCGCTACCTGAACGCGCTGCGGTTGTTCCTGACCGGCGTGACGCCGCTGGAATACGCCGCCCACCGCGGCTACGCGCACCTGGGCCGGCATTTCCGCGGCGCCGGCGCGCGCGTGGCGGCGCAGATGCAGTCGGTCGACGAGCTGCGCCACGCCCAGACCCAGCTGCACACGCTGTCGGTCTACAACAAGTACTTCCACGGCTTTGGCGAATGGCGCCATATGCACGACCGGGTCTGGTACCTGTCGGTGCCGAAGTCCTACTTCGAGGACGCGATGAGCGCGGGGCCGTTCGAGTTCATCACCGCGATCTCGTTCTCGTTCGAGTATGTGCTGACCAACCTGCTGTTCATGCCGTTCATGTCCGGCGCCGCCTACAACGGCGACATGGCCACGGTGACCTTCGGCTTCTCCGCGCAGTCCGACGAGTCGCGCCACATGACGCTGGGCCTGGAAGTGGTCAAGTTCCTGTGCGAGCAGGACCCCGGCAATATCCCGATCCTGCAGAAGTGGCTGGACAAGTGGTTCTGGCGCGGCTTCCGACTGCTCACGCTGGTCGGCATGATGATGGACTACATGCTGCCCAAGCGCGTGATGTCGTGGGCCGAGGCCTGGGAGATGTACTTCGAGCAGGCGGGCGGGGCCCTGTTCAAGGACCTGGAGCGCTACGGCCTGCGCATGCCCAAGTACCACGAAGTGGCCACCAGGACCAAGGACCGCATCACGCACGAGGCCTGGGCCACCTTCTATAACTACGCGGGCGCCGCCGGCTTCCACACCTGGGTGCCCAAGGCCGACGAGATGGCATGGCTGGCCGAGAAGTACCCCCAGACCTTCGAGCGCTACTACAAGCCGCGCCTGGACCACTGGCAGGAGCGCCAGCAGGCCGGCGAGCGCTTCTACAACACCACGCTGCCGATGCTGTGCCAGACCTGCCAGATCCCGATGGTGTTCTCGGAGCCGGACGACCCGACCCAGACCTGCTACCGCGAAAGCAGCTACCACGGCATGAAGTTCCATTTCTGCTCGGACGGCTGCAAGGACATCTTCGACGACGAGCCCGCCAAGTACGCGCAGGCCTGGCTGCCGGTGCACCAGATCTACCAGGGCAACTGCGGCGGCGCCACGCTGGAGGACGTGCTCAAGTGGTACCGGCTGAACCCGGGCGCTGACAACCTCGACTTCGAGGGCTCGCAGGACCAGCGCAACTGGAACGCGTGGAAGGGCATCGGGCCTGCCGCGGACGCCGCCTGAAGCGGCCCCCATCACAAGACAAGGAGACAACCATGCCCGTCGTATCCATCGGCGACTACGCCTTCGAGGCGGCCGACCGCGAGGCCGTGTTCCACGGCAACCGGCTGCTCTATATCGGCTGGGACGGCCACCTGCTGTTCTGCGCGCCGCATTGCTTCCCGTTCCCGCCGTCGATGCCGCTGCGCGACGTGGTCGACAAGGTGCTGCCCGGCGTCTACGGCTACCACCCCGACTTTGCCCGCATCGACTGGGGCCAGGTGCAGTGGCTGCGCGGCGGCCAGCCCTGGCAGCCCGACCTGGACCGCTCGCTGGAAGAGAACGGCCTGGGCCACAAGGACGTGATCCGCTTCCGCACGCCGGGGCTGGACGGCATCGGCGGCAGCCGCAGCTGAGGCGCATGGTCGAACGCACCACCGGAAGGAGACCAAGATGTATTCGCTGACCATTGAACCGATCGGGCAGACCATCCCCATCGCTCCCGGGCAGACCGTGCTGGACGCCTGCCTGCGCAACGGCGTGTGGCTGCCCCATGCCTGCTGCCACGGGCTGTGCGCCACCTGCAAGGTGCAGGTGGTGGACGGCGAGGTCGAGCAGGGCGAGGCCTCCAGCTTCGCGCTGATGGATTTCGAGCGCGACAACGGCCAGTGCCTGGCCTGCTGCGCGACCGCGCAGTCGGACCTGGTGATCGAGGCCGACATCGAGGAAGACGCCGATGCGCTGGGCCTGCCGCTGGCCGACTATCGCGCCGAAGTTGTCGAGACGCGCGCCCTGACGCCCACCATCCTGGGCATCTGGCTGCGTGTGAAGGATGGCGGACGCACGACCTTCCAGGCCGGTCAGTACGTCAACCTGAACGTGCCGGGCTGCGACCAGCCGCGTGCGTTCTCGCTGGCCAACGCGCCGGGCGACGAGCTGGTCGAGCTGCACGTGCGGCGCGTGCCGGACGGGCAGGCCACCGGCTACCTGCACGACCAGCTGGCGGTCGGCGACGAATTGTCGTTCTCAGCGCCCTATGGCCGCTTCTTCGTGCGCAAGTCGGCGCAGGTGCCGATGCTGTTCCTCGCGGGCGGCTCCGGCCTGTCCAGCCCGCGCGCGATGATCCTGGACCTGCTGGCCGCCGGCGAGACCCTGCCGATGACGCTGGTGCAGGGCGCGCGCAACCGCGGCGAGCTGTACTACGACGCCGAGTTCCAGGCACTGGCGCAGGCCCACCCCAACTTCCGCTACGTGCCCGCGCTGTCGGACGAACCCGCCGACAGCGGCTGGAGCGGCGCGCGCGGCTACGTGCATGACGTGCTGCACCAGCTCTACGCGCAGGACGGCAATGCCGACTTCGGCGGCCACAAGGCCTACCTGTGCGGGCCGCCGCCGATGATCGAGGCCTGCATCCGCACGCTGATGCAGGGCCGGCTGTTCGAGGCGGATATCCACACCGAGAAGTTCCTGTCCGCGGCCGATGCGCAGAACAGCGCGCGCAGTCCGCTGTTCAAGATCTGAGGAGGCCGGCCATGCATACCGTCGAGATCGCCGGCAGCGGGCTGCGCTACCCCTGCGCGGCGGAGCAGAACCTGCTGCGGGCCATGGAAGTGCTGGGCCAGCGCGGCATCCCCGCCGGCTGCCGCGGCGGCGGCTGCGGCGTGTGCAAGGTCCGCATCGAAGCCGGCGACTTTCACGCCGGCAAGATGAGCCGCGCCTGCCTGTCCGAAGCGGAGCAGCGCGACGGACTGGTGCTGGCCTGCAAGACCTACCCGGACAGCGATATCCGCCTGCGGCCGGTGGCCCTGCTGCAGCGCTGCCTGGAAAAGCAGCGGTGGCGCGAACAGGGCCGGTAGCACGCAAACGAAGCACAAGCAAGGAAGGTGGCACCCACACAACGCCACCCCACCACACCAGGAGACCCATCATGGCATTGACAGGCGTATTGCGACCGGGGCATGTAGCCCTGCGCGTGCTGGAGCTGGAACCGGCGCTGAAACACTACACCGAGGTACTCGGCTTGATCGAAACCGCGCGCGATGCGCAGGGCCGGGTGTTCCTGAAGGCATGGGACGAGCACGACCACCACAGCGTGGTGCTGCGCGAGGCCGACAGCCCGGGCATGGACTACATGGGTTTTCGCGTCGACAGCGGCCACACGCTGGAGCGGCTGGCGCAGGAGGTGGAGCAATCCGGCCTCGCCACCGACTGCCAGTGGATCGCCGCGGGCGAGCACCCGCATACCGGCGTGCGCTTTCGCTTCACCATACCGACAGGGCATGCGATCGAACTCTTTGCCGACAAGGACAAGCTTGGCTGCAAGACCGGCGACCTCAATCCCGACCCCTGGCCGGACGACCTGCGCGGCATGGCGCCCAGCCGCTTCGACCACTGCCTGCTGTATGGCGACGATGTCGACGGCACCGTCAAGTTGTTCCGCGACGTGCTGGGCTTCTCTCTGGCCGAGCAGGTCGTGGCCGGCCCCGACGGCGAGATGCTGATCGGCGCCTTCCTGACCTGCTCGAACAAGGCGCACGACATCGCCTTTATCCGGCACCCGGAGAAGAACCGCTTCCACCATGCCTCGTTCCTGCTTGATAACTGGAGCGAAGTGCTGAAGGCGGCCGACATCATCTCCAAGAAGGATGTGTCGCTCGACATCGGCCCGACCCGGCACGGCATCACGCGCGGCGCGACGATCTACTTCTTCGATCCCTCCGGCAACCGCAACGAGGTGTTCTCCGGCGGCTATATCCACTACCCGGACAAGCCCACCATCACCTGGACCGACAACGAGCTGGGGCGCGCGATCTTCTATCACGACAGGAAGCTGAACGAGGCGTTCTTGAATGTGCTGACCTGAGCGAGAACGCTCGCCTCCCGCTGGTTTGCTCCCCTCTCCCGCAAGCGGGAGAGGGGGCATCCAATCGATGAGCGGAGGATCGCAGTGCGCGATTGCTTCAACACCAGAGAACCAATATGAAAGACTTCAAGAACTTCATCAACGGCGAGTGGGTCGGCACCGCGCGGACCTTCGAGAACCGCAACCCGGCCGACAACAGCCTGATCGGCCACGTGCACGAGGCCGGCCAGGCCGAGGTCGACGCCGCGGTGCAGGCCGCGCGCCGTGCGCTGCAGGGGCCGTGGGGCCGCATGACGGTGGCGCAGCGGGTCGAGCTGCTGCACGCGGTGGCCGACGGCATCAACCGCCGCTTCGACGAATTCGTGCAGGCAGAGATCGCCGATACCGGCAAGCCCTTCGGGCTGGCCAGCCATATCGACATCCCGCGCGGCGCGGCCAACTTCAAGGTCTTTGCCGACCTGATCCGCAACGTGCCGACCGAAAGCTTTGCCATGGACACGCCCGACGGCGGCAAGGCCATCAACTACGCGTTGCGCAGCCCGCGCGGCGTGATCGGCGTGGTGTGCCCGTGGAACCTGCCACTGCTGCTGATGACATGGAAGGTCGGGCCGGCGCTGGCCTGCGGCAACACCGTGGTGGTCAAGCCCTCGGAGGAGACCCCCGCCACCGCGACGCTGCTGGGCGAGGTGATGAACGAGGCCGGCGTGCCGCCCGGCGTCTACAACGTGGTGCACGGCTTTGGCCCGGATTCGGCCGGCGCGTTCCTGACCGCGCACCCGCAGGTCAACGGCATCACCTTCACCGGCGAGACCCGCACCGGCGAGGCCATCATGAAGGCAGCGGCCAACGGCGTGCGGCCGGTGTCGTTCGAGCTGGGCGGCAAGAACGCGGGCATCGTGTTCGCCGATGCGGATTTCGACAAGGCCGTGGCCGGCATCACGCGCTCGGCGTTCGAGAACAGCGGCCAGGTGTGCCTGGGCACCGAGCGCGTCTACGTGCAGCGGCCGATCTTCGAGCGCTTTGTCGCCGCGCTGAAGGCGAAGGCCGAGGGCCTGAAGCTGGGCCGGCCCACCGAGCCCGGCGTGAACATGGGCCCGCTGGTGTCGCACGAGCACCGCGACAAGGTGCTGTCCTACTACCGCAAGGCCGCCGGGGCCGGCGCCACCGTGGTCACCGGCGGCGGCGTGCCGCAGATGCCGGGGGCGCTGGCCGAAGGCGCCTGGGTGCAGCCCACCATCTGGACCGGCCTGCCGGAAAGCGCCGCCGTGATCCGCGAGGAGATCTTCGGGCCGTGCTGCCATATCGCCCCGTTCGACACCGAAGAGGAAGTCATCACGCTGGCCAACGACAGCCCGTACGGCCTGGCCGCCACGGTCTGGACCGGCGACCTCGGCACCGCGCACCGCATGGGCAGCGCGCTGGACGTTGGCATCTGCTGGATCAATGCCTGGTTCCTGCGCGACCTGCGCACCGCCTTTGGCGGGGCCAGGCAGTCCGGCATCGGCCGCGAGGGCGGTGTCCATTCGCTCGAGTTCTACACCGAGCTGCGCAACGTCTGCGTCCGCCTGTGAGGTCCCGTCATGCATAACGAACTTATCCTTGAGATCGGCGCCGGCCTGCACCATGCGCTGGCCTCCCGTCGCCCGGTGGCGCCGCTGACCGAATCATGGCCGGAGCTGAGCATCGACGATGCCTACCGCATCCAGCTGGCGATGGTGCAGCATCGGCTCGACGCCGGCGAGCGCGTGGTCGGTAAGAAGATCGGTGTGACCAGCCGCGTGGTGATGGACATGCTCGACGTGCGCCAGCCCGACTTTGGCCACCTGCTGTCCGGCATGGTCTACCCCAACGGCGCGGCGATTCCCGCCGACACCCTGATCGCGCCCAAGGCCGAAGGCGAGATTGCCTTCGTGCTGAAGGAAGACCTGGAGGGGCCGGGCGTGACCAATGCCGACGTGCTGCGCGCCACCGCCTATGTGCTGCCTTGCTTCGAGATCGTCGACTCGCGCATCCGCGACTGGAAGATCCGCATCCAGGACACCGTGGCTGACAACGCATCGTCAGGCGTGTTCGTGCTGGGCGATGCCGCGGTGGACCCGCGCAGCGTGGACCTGGGCACGGTCGGCATGACGCTGGAGAAAAACGGCGAGATCGTCGCTACCGGCGCCGGCGCGGCCGCGCTCGGGCATCCCGTCAATGCGGTGGCGTGGCTGGCCAATACGCTTGGCCGGCTGGGCATTGGCCTGAAGCGGGGCGAGGTGATCCTGTCTGGCTCTCTTGCCGCGATGGTGCCCGTAACCGCCGGCGACCAGCTGCGCATCAGCCTGGGCGGCATCGGCTCGGCCGGCGTGCGCTTCGCCTGAACCCGACCCATTTTTCAATTCAGCGCAGGACATGCCATGAACCTGACACACGACACCATTGCCCGGCTCGCCGAGCACCTGGAGAACGCCGAGCTGCAGCGCGAGGCGGTGCGCAAGATCACCGACGAATACCCGGACATGGACTGGGACGACGCCTACGCCATCCAGGACGCCATCCGCGCGCGCAAGGAGGCGCGCGGCACCCGCATCGCCGGGCTCAAGATGGGCCTGACTTCGTTCGCCAAGATGCGCCAGATGGGCGTGAGCGACCCGGTGTACGGCTTCCTCACCGACTATGGCGCCTGCATGGACGGCGCCGCCATCGATACCGGCACGCTGATCCATCCCAAGGTGGAAGCCGAGATCGCCTTCGTGCTGAAGGCGCCGCTCAAGGGGCCTGGCTGCCATATCGGCGACGTGCTGGCCGCGACGGACTTCGTGGTGCCGGCGGTGGAGGTGATCGACTCGCGCTACGAGAACTTCCGCTTCGACCTGAAGAGCGTGATTGCCGACAACACCTCGTCGGCGCGCTTCGTCGTGGGCGGCACGCACCGCGGCGCCGAGGGGCTGGACCTGAAGAACCTGGGCGTGGTGCTGGAGAAGAACGGCGAGGTGGTGGCCACCGCGGCCGGCGCGGCGGTGCTCGGGCATCCGGCCAACAGCGTCGCCATGCTGGCCAATATGCTTGGGGCGCGCGGGCGCGAGCTGCCGGCGGGCACCTTCATCATGACCGGCGGCGTGACCGAGGCCATCGCGGTGGCGGCCGGCGACAACATCACCGTTCGCTACCAGCACCTGGGCACGGTATCGATGCGCTTCACCTGAACCGCGTAGCAAGGAGACACACCATGCCAATCATGCAGGTCTTCCTGATCGAAGGCCGTACCGACGAACAGAAGGCGCGCCTGATCCGCGCGCTCACCGATGCCGCGGTCGAAGCGGTGGGCGCACCGGTGGAAACCGTGCGCGTGATGATCACCGAGGTGCCGAAGGCGCAGTTCGGCATCGGCGGCAAGACCGCCACGGAACTGGGCCGCTGACGCCCACGCGATAAGGACAACGACATGGACATGAAAGCAAGCGGCCACCACAAGGTGGCCATCATCGGCTCCGGCAATATCGGCACCGACCTGATGATCAAGGTAATGCGCCACGGCCGGAGCCTGGAGATGGGCGCCATGGTGGGCATCGATGCCGCGTCGGACGGGCTGGCCCGCGCCGCGCGCCTGGGCGTGCCGACCACGGCCGAGGGCATCGACGGGCTGGTCGGCATGCCGGGCTTCGGCGATATCCGCATCGCCTTCGATGCCACCTCGGCCGGTGCTCATGCGCATCACAACCGCGTGCTGCAGCAGCACGGCGTGCGCGTGATCGACCTGACGCCGGCGTCGATCGGCCCGTACGTGGTGCCCGTGGTCAACCTGGACCAGCACCTGGATGCCCCCAACATCAATATGGTCACCTGCGGCGGCCAGGCCACCATCCCCATGGTGGCGGCGGTGTCGCGCGTGGCCAGAGTGCACTACGCCGAGATCGTGGCGTCGATCTCGAGCAGGTCGGCCGGGCCGGGCACGCGCGCCAATATCGACGAGTTCACCGAGACCACCAGCCAGGCGCTGTGCTCGGTGGGCGGCGCCGCGCGCGGCAAGGCCATCATCGTGCTCAACCCGGCGGAACCGCCGCTGATGATGCGCGACACGGTCTTCACCTTGTCGGAGGACGGCGATGAAGCGGAAATTGCGGCGAGCGTCGAAGCGATGGCGCAGGCAGTGCAGGGCTACGTACCGGGTTACCGGCTCAAGCAGCGCGTGCAGTTCGAGCGTATCGCCGCGTCGGCGCCATTGAATATCCCCGGCCTGGGACCGATGAGCGGGCTCAAGACCTCGATCTTCCTGGAAGTGGAGGGCGCCGCCCATTACCTGCCGGCCTATGCCGGCAACCTCGACATCATGACCAGCGCCGCACTGGCCTGCGCCGAGCGCCTGGCCGAGACCCGGCTGTCCGCATGAGCCGCAGGGAGACAAAGATGACCGCACAACCCACCAAGAAGCTCTACATCTCGGACGTGACGCTGCGCGACGGCAGCCACGCCATCCGCCACCAGTACAGCCTGGAGCACGTGCGCCGCATCGCGGCCGCGCTCGACGCCGCGCGCGTGGATTCGATCGAGGTCGCGCACGGCGACGGGCTGTCGGGCTCCAGCTTCAACTACGGCTTTGGCGCCCATACCGACCTGGAATGGATCGCCGCCGTGGCCGAGACCGTGCGCCATGCCCGCGTGGCCACGCTGCTGCTGCCGGGCGTGGGCACCGTGCACGACCTGCGCGCCGCCTATGATGCCGGCGCGCGCGTGGTGCGCGTGGCCACGCACTGCACCGAAGCCGATGTCTCGCGCCAGCACATCGAATATGCGCGCGAACTCGGCATGGACACCGTCGGCTTCCTGATGATGAGCCACATGACCACGCCCGCGGCGCTGGCGCAGCAGGCGAAGCTGATGGAAAGCTACGGCGCCCAGTGCGTGTATGTGGTCGATTCCGGCGGCGCGCTGGGCATGCAGGACGTGCGCGAGCGCTTCCGCGCCTTCAAGGATGTGCTCAGGCCGGAAACCCAGACCGGCATGCACGCCCATCACAACCTGAGCCTGGGCGTGGCCAATTCCATCGTCGCGGTGGAAGAGGGCTGCGACCGCGTCGACGCCAGCCTGGCCGGCATGGGTGCCGGCGCCGGCAACGCCCCGCTGGAAGTCTTTATCGCCGCCGCCGAACGCCTGGGCTGGCAGCACGGCTGCGACCTCTACACGCTGATGGATGCCGCCGACGACATCGTGCGCCCGCTGCAGGACCGCCCGGTGCGCGTCGACCGCGAGACCCTGGCGCTGGGCTACGCCGGGGTCTATTCAAGCTTCCTGCGCCATGCCGAGGCCGCCGCGGCGCGCTACGGCCTGGGCACGGTCGACATCCTGGTCGAGCTGGGCCGGCGGCGCATGGTGGGCGGGCAGGAAGACATGATCGTGGATGTGGCGCTGGATTTGCTGGCGCGGCGCAGTGCTCAGGCGGGGCAGGCAGTGCCGTCGGCGGCGGTGGCCTGACCGTCGGCAGGCGCGGTCAGGGCGACGCCGGCGCGGCGCGCGCCGCAACGATCGCCAGCATCGGGCCGCTCACGCTCAATGGCCAGGGCCGGCTGCGCGGCAACCTGCGCGTCAGTCGGTCCCCGCCGTGGTCGCGTCGCCGCTTGCCATGCGGTGGAAGACAATATCGTCGACCAGCGGTTCCAGCGGTGCCGCAATGCGGTCGATGGTGCCTTCCCGGTTGTAGAGGAAGGTGAGGGCCAGGTTGTCAGGATGGATTTCGGCGGGTTTTTCGGCGGTGGTGAACACATCGTAATGACGATGGGCGAGCTGGCCGGACATGCCGCGCCAGCGCCAGGAGAGTGCATCGCCATCGGTATCGATGGTGATCTGCCCGTAGGCGGGATGGGAGTAATCGCCGGCGTAGTCGTGCAGCGGATGGCTGGGAGCGGTGCCGGTGTGTTGCCGCGCCTGTCGTGCCGACTTGTCGACCCGCAGCTGCGCAAGCATTTCCTGGCGCCGGGCGCGCATGCGGCCGAGCCAGTCGATGGGCGCATGGCCGCGCAACTGGTCCAGGGCCGCATAGGTCAGCAGCGCGGTCACCGCGCTGGGTGCCCGGTTGGTCAGCACCGCAATGCCGATACGCCTGGATGGCATCAGCGTCATCAGCGCCGCCCAGCCCAGCCAGCTGCCGCTGTGCGAGACCGTGCGCTCGCCGCGGTATTGCTCGACCGTGAGGCCAAGGCCGTAATGCTGATCGCCGACCTCCGGGAACTCCGACATGCCGATATGCACGCCTGGCGTCATCATGTCGCGCACGATCGCCGGCGATAGCAGGGCACGCCCGCCAACCTTGCCTTCATCCAGCAGGCAGCGCATCCATTTCGCCAGGTCCTCCACCGAGGTGGCGAGGCCACCGGCCGGCTTCACAATGGAGGACCAGTTCGCACGCAAGCACTCGCTTGCAACCATCGTATGCGGGTGCGCGTGGTCGGGAGCGGCGGCCAGGGCCTCGGCGCAGAAACCGAAGCGTGAGAAGCCCAGCGGCCGCAGCAGGCGCTCCTCGGTGAAGTCCTCCCAGCGCTGGCCGCTGAGGCGCTCGGCCACATGGCCGGCGATCACGTAGCCAAGGTTCTGGTACTGCCAGCGTTCGCGCAGGTCACGGCTGGGCGCCAGGTGGCGCAGCCGTGCCAGCAGTTCGCCGGTGTCGAGGTCACCCGGGGTATGGAGCCAGTCGTGGCGCGGCATGCCGCTGTGGTGGCAGAGCAGGTCGCGCACCGTGATGCGCTCGGTGGTGACGGCATCGTGCAGCCGGAATCCCGGGATCAGGTCGCGCACGGGCGTGGCCCAGTCCAGCCTGCGCTCGTCCACCAGCAGGCCCAGGCCGGCCGCGGTGAAGGACTTGGTGATCGAGCACAGCATGAACTGCGTAGCCGTTGTCACCGGTGCTGATCCGGCGCTGTCGCGGACGCCGTAGCCCAGCATCAGGACGGGCTCGCCGTCGCGGATCACGGCCAGCGCAAGCCCGGGGATCTTCCAGTCCGCCATCGACTCTTCGACCAGTGCATCGAATCCGTTCAGCATGGGGCATTCCTGGGGGCATGGGCTCCGTATGCTGCCATGTCCTGGCGACGCAGTCATCGCCGGGTCGAAGTGACCGTGCCTTGCTTGCAACATCCCCAGCGTTGACAGCCATTCCTCCTGCTGGCCACGCCATGCCCCTCTCTCGTAGGGATCAGTTCGGCGCGTCGCGTCGTTAGCCAGCGCAACAGGAGCACGGACCGGGGTGCCGATACGCTGGCCACGCAGCGGCGCGCGGCGCACAGGCGGGCCGCGGCATAGCGCCACGCCGGGCCGGCCTGGCTGCAAGGTGGCCCCGGGGCGGGTAAACTGGCCGGTCCCAGCCTCCTTGCCACCGCCATGACCGCCCTGCCTATCTCCTTCGACGACGTCGCCGCCGCACACGAACGCATCCGCGCGGCGGCTCACCGCACCCCGGTGCTGACCTCCGCCACCGCGAACGTGGCCACCGGCGCGCAGCTGTTCTTCAAGGCCGAGAACTTCCAGCGCATCGGCGCCTTCAAGTTCCGCGGCGCCTACAACGCCATCGCCCAGTTCACGCCGCAGCAGAAGGCGGGCGGCGTGCTGGCGTTCTCTTCCGGCAACCATGCGCAGGCGATCGCGCTGTCGGCCCGGTTGCTGGGCGTGCAGGCGGTGATCGTGATGCCGCAGGACGCCCCCGCGATCAAGATCGAAGCCACGCGCGGCTATGGCGCCGAAGTGGTGCTGTACGACCGCTACCAGGATGATCGCGAAGCGCTGGGCCGGCGCATCGCCGCCGAGCGCGGCATGACGCTGATCCCGCCGTATGACCATCCGCACGTGATGGCGGGGCAGGGCACGGCGGCCAAGGAGCTGTTCGAGGAAACCGGGCCGCTGGACATGCTGGTGGTGTGCCTCGGCGGTGGCGGGCTGCTGTCGGGCTGCGCGGTGGCGGCCCGGGCGATGTCGCCCGGCTGTGCCGTGTACGGCGTCGAACCCGAGGCCGGCAACGATGGCCAGCGCAGCCTGCGCAGCGGCGAGATCGTCCGCATCGACACCCCGCGCACCATTGCCGACGGCGCGCAGACGCCGTTCCTGGGCAACCACACATTTGCCGTGATCCGCGAGCTGGTGACGGACATCGTCACGGTGTCGGATGCGGAACTGGTCGACACCATGAAGTTCTTCGCCGGGCGCATGAAGATCGTGGCTGAGCCCACCGGCTGCCTGGCCGCCGCCGCGGTGCTGCACGGCAAGCTGGATGTGAAGGGCAAGCGCGTGGGGATCATCATCTCGGGCGGCAATGTCGACCTGGGCGCCTTCGGCAGCTTCCTGCTGGGCTGAGTCGGGCGGCAGGGAATCCTGGACTGGCCCTGGCCGTCTAACCTGCAATCCGCGACGACAAAGCCAGGGGCGGCCATGACGGACAAGCGCCACTATGACGTGCTGGACACCGGCGCCGGCAAGCCGGTCAAGCTGTGGACGCGCGGCGTCCCGGTGGAAGGCGCTGCCCGCGAGCAACTGCTGAACACGGCGCGGATGCCGTTCATCTTCCGCCATCTTGCGGTGATGCCGGATGTACATCTGGGCAAGGGCTCGACCATCGGCTCGGTGATCCCGACCGTGGGCGCGGTGATTCCCGCCGCGGTGGGCGTGGATATCGGCTGCGGCATGATGGCCGTGAAGACCTCGCTCACCGCCGCTGACCTGCCCGACAACCTCGGGCCGCTGCGCAGCGCGATCGAGCACGCCGTTCCTCACGGTCGCACCGCGCAGGGCGGGCGGCGCGACCAGGGGGCCTGGGGCTCGGCGCCGGCGCCCGTTGACGCGGCATGGGCCGAAATGGCGCCGGGCTTTCGCCGCATCACCGACAAGTATCCGCACCTGGCGCGCACCAACCATCGCAATCACCTGGGCACGCTCGGCACCGGCAACCACTTTATCGAGGTGTGCCTGGTCGAGGCCCAGTCAGTCTGGTTCATGCTGCACAGCGGCTCGCGCGGCGTCGGCAATGCCATCGGCACGACCTTCATTTCGCTGGCGCAGCAGGACATGCGCAAGCACCTCGCCAACCTGCCGGACCGCGACCTGGCCTACCTGGTCGAAGGCTCCACGCACTACGAGGACTACATCTTCGCCGTGTCATGGGCCCAGGCCTACGCGCGCCGCAACCGCGAGCTGATGATGGAGGCGGTGCTGGCCGCTGCGCAGCACGTGCTGCGCAAGCCCTTCCAGGCGCAGCTGGAGGCGGTCAACTGCCACCACAACTACGTGCAGAAGGAGCATCACTTCGGCGCCGACGTGCTGGTAACGCGCAAGGGCGCGGTCAGTGCGCGCGTGGGCGAGCTGGGCATCATCCCGGGATCGATGGGCGCGCGCTCGTTCATCGTGCGCGGCAAGGGCAACCCGGAATCGTTCTGCTCATGCAGCCACGGCGCGGGGCGCACCATGAGCCGCAGCGAGGCCAAGCGCCGTTTCACCGTGGCCGACCAGGTGCATGCGACCGAGGGGGTCGAATGCCGCAAGGACGCCGCGGTGATCGACGAGATCCCGATGGCGTACAAGGACATCGACGCGGTGATGGCGGCGCAGGCTGACCTGGTGGAGATCGTGCACACGTTGCGGCAGGTGGTGTGCGTGAAAGGCTGAACGGCGGTTGCCCTCGCCGCCGAGCGGCCTCTGGCAGGGGCATCCGGCACTGAATCCGCCCTGCGCAGAGGCATTGCAGCCGGGGCCACTCTACTGGAAGATCAGCGTGCTCACCGGTTGTCCGTTTGCACCGAAGAAAGTGAACTTGGACGAGACAAAGCTGATGTTTCCGCTGGTGTCGATCCGGAACGTGGTTTCCTCCTCTCCGACCCGGGCATTGCTGTTATCGAACTCTGTGTTGAGGAATGTCACGAGGAGCGTGGTCCCAGAATCGGGTGCCACGGAAAAGGACTGGGTGAGCGAGCCCAGTTTCGCGGCTTGCGTGTTGTCCGAGAAAATCGTGGCGGTTGCCAGCGGGCCGGAGTCGCCAGCCTTTACAGTTGCCGGGAATGTGTAGTCGGCGAAAGCCGCATAACCATCCGCCCCCTGGTCGATAGCGACCACGGCAAAGGTTGCCGAGTTTCTGAAGATAAACCTGGTGCCCGAAAACGGCTCCGAGTTTCCGTTCGTGATGACTGTGCCTGTGACGGTTTCGGTGGTCTTCAGGACAACGGCGCTGTTCAGCGTGGCGGAATCGGCTGGCGCCGCGTTGAGCGTTCCTGAGCCTGAAACTGGCTTATTCTCGACTGAACCGGAGATGGAAAAATTCGCGGTTATGCCGTTGGCCGCCAGCGCCGCCATGGCGGTGGTGAGCGGCACTGTCAGCGTTTGCGCCGGCGGACTCGCTGCCTCGCTGCTGCCGCCGTCATCTCCGCCGCCGCCACAGCTGCCAAGTAAGAACGAAAATGCGAACAAAAATAAGAATCTCTTGGGCATCGCCGGCTCCTGACGGAAGTGCCCCGGATTCGAAATCTTTGTAAGGCGCGCCGCGGCAGGAAAGGAAGGCTCTGGCGTAAATCGCAGGCTTCTCGTTCCTGCCGATCCTCAAAATGCCAGGCTGCCGGGAAGGCTTGGCTTACGATGGCGTCGCGAAAATTCTCGCGCAACAAATATGCCATCCATGCCATCGCGTTTGATTCTTCTACGTTTTTTCAAGCGTGTATATTCGGCAAACATGCGAAACAACAAGATCGGTTCCGTTTTTGATACGCGCCGTCATCGGCGCCCCATCGCTGCAGGTGAACCTTGATGATGTCGGCGACGGTCGGATTCTGATCCGGCCTGATGGCCAGTTGGCATGCGCCCCCCCGGGGCCACCGGATTGTCGCGGCTGTCCCGCAGGCACGAACGCGCTCTCACGGGGGCTGGCTTGCGCCCGCGTGGCAACGATGTACTACGGGAAGTCGGGGGATCCGTCTGCTGTGGCCTGGCCGGTGCCCCAGCCGGGTCAGTCGACGAGCAGATTTATCTTCGTCGTGAATTTCTGCCAGCGATCGATGTCGGCGCTCACCAGCTTCTGGAATTCAGCGGGCGTACTTGTCGTCGTGGCAAAGCCGAGCTGCGTCAGCGATGCCTTGACCTCGGGCCTGGCGATGGCCCTGGCGATTTCCGTGTTGAGCCTTTGCACGATCTCGGGCGGCGTATTTGCCGGGGCGAGGATGCCGAACCACTGGTCGACGTCATAGCCGGCCACGCCAAGCTCGCTCACGGTGGGTACGTCGGGCAGGAACGGCGAGCGTGCCTTCGACGTGACGGCCAGCGCGCGCAGCTTGTTGCTTTTCAGGTAGGGGATGGTGTTGGTCAGCGTGTTGACGCTGACATCGGCCTGGTTGCCGAGCACGTCGGCGATGGCGGGGGCGCAACCCTTGTACGGCACGTGCAGCATGTCCATCCTTGCCGAGACCTTGAGCAGTTCGCCGGCCAGATGCTGCGGGGTGCCGTTGCCGCACGACGCATAGCTGGGGGGTGATGGGCTCTTGCCCGCCGCCAGCAGGTCGCTGAAGGTGCGGAGTTTCGAGTGCGATGGCACGGCGATCACCGATGGCACCGAAGCGAAGGTGATGACGGCGCTGAAATCGGACTTGGGATTGAACTGCAGCTTCTTGAAGACGCTCGGGTTGATGGCAAAGCTGCTGTTGACGATGAGCAGCGTATAGCCGTCGGCAGGACTCTTGGCGACGAACTCGGCGCCAATATTGCCGCTGGCGCCGGGCCGGTTGTCGATCACCACCGGCTGTCCCAGCGACTTGCTGATGTCGGCCCCGATCAGGCGCGCGAGAGAATCGGTCCCCCCTCCGGCCGGGAACGTCACCACCATGCGGATCGGCTTTTGCGGGAAGGTACTGGCGATATTGGCTTCGGCGCGCCCGGGCAGGGTGCCCAGGCTGCCTGCGACAAACAGGAGCGATGCCAGACTGCTGACGACGGATAGGGGTCTCATTGATATGCCTCGTCGGTTAGGGTGAAGGAAGCGGGAAAGCCGGTCAATCGGGGTCTATACGCACCGCCTGGCAGCACTCGCCGCCGGCGCGCACCAGTGCTGCAGCCGCCTCTAGCGCTTCAGCGGAGTCCGCGTGGATACGGTAGAGCGGTTGCCCTGGCGCCATCTTTGCACCGATCGCGCACAGCATGTCGACCCCGGCACCGCCATCGCGCGGCGCGCCGGCGGCGCGCGCCACGCCGGAAATCTGCAGGCCATCGACGCCCGCCACCCGGCCCCGCGTGGTGGCGGGAACGACCAGCGTATGCGTACCCGGCGCCACTGGATCGCAGCGAACGCCCTGCGCGGCGGCGATGCGATCGAACGCGGCCCTGGCCTTGCCTTCATGCAGCAGCGCCGCCGCAATTTGCATGCCGTGTTCGGGGGAGTCCACGCGGGGATCGAATGCGATGATTTCGCCGGCAAAGCGCAGGGCCTTGTCGCGCAGGTCGGCGGGCGCATCGGGAGCGTTGTCGAGCACGAGTCGGACGTCGCGCACTTCCAGTGCGGGGCCGATGCCGCGGCCGATCGGGCCGCTGCCGTCCGTGACCAGTGCGCGTACGTGCAGGCCCAGTCCCTTGCCGACGTGTTCGAACAGCGCGCCCAGCGCCTCGGCGTCGGCGCGTGTTGCCAGCTTGGTTTGCGGCCCGTAGGGCAGGTCGACGATGACGTGGGTGGCGCCGGCGGTGTACTTTTTCGACAGGATCGACGCCACCGACCAGCGCCGCGAATCGAGCCGCAGCGGTCGCGTGATGGCGTTCATCACATCGTCGACCACGGAATGGTTCAGCCGTCCGTTCCAGGCGATGCAGGCGCGTGCCTGGGCCACGCATCGGCGCACGTCTTCATGCGCCAGGTCGACCCGTGCGATGGTCTCCATGGCATCGGCGGTGCCGGCGGCAGAGGTGATCGCGCGTGACGATGTCTTGGGCATCGCCAGCCCGTAGGCCGCGACGATCGGCACCACGATCAGCGTGATGCGGCTGCCGGGAACGCCGCCCATCGAATGCTTGTCGACGACTACCGGTTCGTCCCAGTCGATGCGGGGTGTGAAGGCGGTACGCGCGCGCGCCAGAGCCACCACTTCCTCGTCCGTGAGCGTGCGGGTTGCGGCAACCAGGAACTGGGTCAGCTCGGCCTCGGTGTAGCGCCCGGCGATGGCGTCCTGCAGCACGGCAACGTAGGCCGCTTCGTCGAGCGGCTCGCCGCGCAGCTTGGCCATAAGGTTGGTGCGGCTGGCCGGCCGTTCGGCGGCGGATGTCCTGGTGCCGGTGCGCAAGGCTTCGACAAAGCGTGCCGTGCCTGCTTCCAGCGTGCTGTGGTTCGACACCGTGATACACGGGACGTGTGGCGGCACCGGAGCTCCCGCGCGTGCCACGCGGCTGGCAACCTGGTCGCCCGATTCCCGCCCGCGTGCGGCAATGCGCCGGGCAAGCACGTCATGCGGTGCCGTTACCAGGACCACCACGAAACGGGGCAAGCGCGCCGCGAGTTCCGCGATGACGCCGCGCGAGCCATTGGCCACGACGTTGCGGCCGCGTTCGAGCTCGCACATCAGGGACTTGGGCAATCCGTAGCGCAGGTCGTGCGCGTCCCAGGTCACCAGGAACTCTCCGCTTCGCTGGCGCCGCGCGAACTCGGCCTCCGTGACACCTTCGTGCTCTTCGCCAGCAGACCCGTCGGGACGCGTGATGACGCGCCGCGCAAAAACGTAGTCGCCGTCGAGCGCGGCACGTGCACCGTCGATCAGGGAGTCCTTGCCAGCGCCACTGGGCCCCACAACAAAGAAGAATGTGCCGGTCGCCTTCATGAGTATTACCTTAGATGTCGAAGTTATGTGGCTATGCTAGCACCGGCCAGGGGGGTGTCAAGATAAGTTCGATGTCTAAGGTAATGCAAACAACGGGCCAGCGCCCGCAAATCCAGTGTGTACGCGGGATTCGCGGACTTGTAGGGGAAAACACGGGGATACGGGTGCGCAGTGACGGTGCCTCATGCATGGGTTGCGGGCATCGTGCACTGATGGAGTGAACGCTACATGGAGAGGCATGGCCGATGAAGCGGTGATGTCGGCGTGCGAGCGCCGGAGGCGCTATCATGTGCGCTGTCGCTGGCACCGGGCCGTCCGCTGCCGCATGCATACGCTCTACTTTCCCTCACGACTATGGCCACAAAGAAACCGGATGCTCCGGTCCCGATCACGCCTGCGGATGAAGCCGATGAAGAACGGCTTGCCCACCTGGTGAAGGATGCCGCCCGGGCCTACATCCGGGCGCTGCAGCTGCGGCTGGCGGAACATTCGGTTTCGTATGGCCACTGGACCATCCTGCGTATCCTGTGGCGCCATGACGGCGTGTCGCAGCGAGAGCTGAGCGAACGCGCCGGGGTGACCGAGCCGACGACGTTTGCGGCAGTCAAGGCGCTGGAGGCGCTGGGCTACGTGGAACGCACGCATCTTCCTGGCAACAGGAAGAAGGTGCATGTGTTCCTGAGCAAGACCGGACGCGGGCTGCGCCGCAAGCTTGAACCGCTGGCGACCGAGGTGAATGAACTCAGCGTGGCAGGGCTGAGCGAAGAAGACGTGCTGACCACGCGCCGCGTGCTGATCACAATTGCGAAGCGGCTGGTCGCCGACGAAGCCGCGTCGGCGGAACATGGCCGGCGGGTCCCGTCCACCCAGGAGGTAGGGCGCCTGCTCTCGGACCTGTAGACGACCCGCAACGGAAAAGACCCTCGCCGGGCGAGACCGGCAAGGGTGAATGCCTTGGGTAGAAGGCGTGAATCGGTCAGGGGGCCTGAGCCCCGCGGGTGTCAGGCTTCGTCGAGCCCGATGTCCACGGCAGGGGCCGACTGGGTGATCTTGCTCGTGGAGATGTAGTCCACGCCCGTTTCCGCCACGGCCCGGATCGTTTCCAGGCGGATGCCGCCTGACGCCTCGACTTTGGTCCGGCCATTGACGATCTGCACGGCTTCCTTCATGTCGGGCACCGACATGTTGTCCAGCATGATCACGTCGACACCGGTTGCCAGTGCTTCGTGCACCTGTTCCAGCCGGTCGCATTCCACTTCCAGCTTGGTCAGCACGGGCAGCTTGCGGCGCACGCGTGCCACGGCGGCAGCGATGCTGCCGCACACGGCGATGTGGTTGTCCTTGATCATCACGCCGTTGTCCAGGCTCAGCCGGTGGTTCAGGCCGCCGCCGCAGGTCACCGCATGCTTTTCCAGCGCGCGCAGGCCCGGCGTGGTCTTGCGGCTGTCGATCAGGCGCGCCTTGGTATGGGCAATGGCCTGGGCATAGGTTGCCGTATGGTTGGCGATGCCGCACAGACGCTGCATGATGTTCAGCGCGGTGCGCTCGGCCGTCAGGACGCTGCGTGCATTGCCGCTCACGTTAAGCAGCACCGCGCCTTTTTCAACCTTGTCGCCGTCGGCGACGCGCACATCGACCGACAGCGTCGGATCGTAGCGCGCGAAGATGCGTGCCGCCACGTCGATGCCGGCGATAAGCATCGGCTCGCGGGCGTTCATGCAGAAGGTGCCGGTCTCTCCCGGTTCAATCATGGTCTGGACGGTCAAGTCGCAGATGCCGATGTCTTCGGTCAGCCAGAGGTCGATCAGCTTGTCGGTGGCGAAAATGTCGTACATGAAGGGCTCCTGAACGGTGGTTGCGGTACCTCATAAAGCTTAGAGATCGAAGTACATGGCGCAATACTAGCCCTTTCAGGCGCCATGTCAAGTAATATTCGAGATCTAAGATAAAGCGCAAACCTACCGCGCAAACTGCCCCAGCACCGTCCCGACCGCCTCCAGCCCCGCCTCGATCATATGCTGCATGTAGGTGCCCATCTGCGGCATTACCAGCATCAGCACCAGCAGGCCGCCGGACAGCGTGACCGGGAAGCCGACCGCAAAGATCGACAGTTGCGGCGAGGCGCGGTTGAGGATGCCCATCGCCAGGTTCAGCGTCAGCAGCGCCGCGATCATCGGCAGCGCCAGCAGCAGCCCGGACGAGAACACCATGCCGCCGGCGCGGGCCACGGCCATGGCGCCGCCGGCGGACAGCGGCGTGCCGCCGATGGGCAGGCCGCGGAAGCTGTCGACCAGCGCGCCCAGCATCAGCAGGTGGCCGTCCAGCGCCAGGAACAGCAGCATCGCGATCAGGTTCAGGAAGCGCGACAGCACCATGGTCTGGCCACCGGCGGCGCGGTCGAAGAACGAGGCAAAGGACAGGCCCATCTGCAGGCCGATGATTTCGCCGGCCTGCTGCACGGTGGCAAAGACCAGCCGCATGGCGAAGCCGGTGGCCAGGCCGATGCCGACTTCGTTGAGGATGATCATCAGCCCGCCGAAGGAGTACACCGGCACCACCGGCAGCTGCGCGATGGTGGGCGATACCACCACCGCGACCATCGCGGACAGCGCGATCTTGGCGCGGCGCGGGATGGTGGACTCACCGAACAGCGGCGCGGTGCCGATCAGGGCCAGGATGCGGAAGAAAGGCCACAGGAACGCCGCGAGCCAGCTGTAGAGCTGGGCTGAGGTGAATTCGACCACGGGCGGGAGGGCGGGGGGCTGGCCAGCGTCAGTGCGCCAGCGCGGGAATGCTCTGGAACACCTCGCGCATGTAGTCGACCATGGAATTGATCATCCACGGCCCCGCCAGCACCATGGTGGCGAACAGCGCGATCAGCTTGGGGATGAAGCTCAGCGTCATCTCGTTGATCTGCGTCGCGGCCTGGAACAGGCTCACCACCAGGCCGGCGGCCAGCGCCACCAGCAGCAGCGGGGCGGCCAGCAGCAGGGTCATCTTCATCGCCTGGGTGGCGATGGTCATTACGGTCTCGGGTGTCATGGCTCGGACTCTGCGGTGGGTGGCGGGCGTTGGGGCCGTGTCAGTTCATGAAGCTCTGCGCCAGCGAACCGAGCAGCAGCTGCCAGCCGTCGACCAGCACGAACAGCATCAGCTTGAACGGCAGCGAGATGGTGGCCGGCGGCACCATCATCATCCCCATCGCCATCAGCACGCTGGCGACGACCAGGTCGATGATCAGGAACGGGATGAAGATGGTGAAGCCGATCTGGAACGCGGTCTTCAACTCGCTGGTGACGAAGGCCGGCACCAGGATGCTGAGCGGCACTTCCTCGGGGCCCTGCATCTCAGGCGCCTTGGCCATCTGCGCGAACATGGCCAGGTCTTTCTCGCGGGTCTGGCGCAGCATGAAGGCCTTGAGCGGCTCCGCGGCCTTGGCCGCGGCGGCTTCCAGGCTGATCTTGTTTTCCGACAGCGGCTTGTAGGCGTCGTTGTAGACACGGTCGAACACCGGTGCCATCACGAAGAAGGTCAGGAACAGCGACAGGCCCACCAGCACCTGGTTGGGCGGCGAGGTGGCGGTGCCCAGTGCGCTGCGCAGCAGGCCCAGCACGATGATGATGCGGGTGAAGCCGGTCATCAGCAGCATCGCCGCAGGCAGGAACGACAGCGAGGTCAGCAGCACCAGCGTCTGCACCGGCAGCGACCAGATCTGGCCGCCGCCCGGGGCGGGCTTGCTGATGACGCCGGGCAGTGCCTGGGCCCAGGCCGGCGCGGGCGCCAGCGCGGCAATGGCCAGCATCAGCGCGAGCAGGGACAGCAGCGGGCCCGGCAGCGGGCGCCGCAGCGCGGCACGCGGGGAATTCATGACTTGAAGTGATTTTGCATCGAACGCAGCAGCTTTTCGGCAAAGGTGCCGCCACCCGGCTGTTGCGAAGGGCCTGCACCGCCGGTGGCGGCGAGGGGATTGGCTGCGGTGGTGCCCGCAGGCAGGGTATGCAGTGGCCGGATTTCGCCGGGGCTCACGCCCAGCACCAGCCAGGTATCGCCCACTTCCACCAGCACCAGGCGCTGGCGTGCGCCGAGCATGGTGCTGCCGACCACCTTCATCGCGCCGCCGGTGGCCTGACGGACCAGGCCGGCACGCCGGGCCACCCAGGCCATGCCCAGGATCAGCGCGACGATGGCGAACAGCCCCAGCCCGGCCTGCGCCAGGCTGGCCGCGCCGCTGATGGCGGGCGCGTGCGTGCCGTCGGCGGCCATGGCGGCCCCCGGCAGCGCCGCAAGCACGGCCAGGCTGGCGCGCGTGTGCATGATCATTTGTTCAGCTTCCGGATGCGTTCGGACGGCGTGATGATGTCCGTCAGGCGGATGCCGAACTTGTCGTTCACCACCACTACCTCGCCCTGCGCGATCAGGTAGCCGTTGACCAGCACGTCCATCGGTTCGCCGGCCAGGCCGTCCAGCTCCACCACCGAGCCCTGCGCCAGCTGCAGCAGGTTCTTGATGGGCACCTTGGTGCGGCCCAGTTCCACGGTCAGCTGCACCGGGATATCGAGAATCATCTCGATATCGTTGCGGAAGCCGCTCGGCGCTTCCTTCGCCAGCGGCTGGAACACGGTGGCGGCGGCCGGAGTGGCCGCGGGTTGGGCCGCCGGTGCGGCAGCTGCGGGGATCCCGGCGGATGTGGCGCTGGTCTGCTCGGCCAGCGCGCTGGCCCAGTCGTCCATCGGATCGACGGGCTTGTCCTCGATGCCGTCACTCATAATCGCTGTCCTCGGTGTCCAGGTGGGAATCGCCGTCCTGGTGATTGATCATTCGTTCTACCCGCAGCGCGTACTGGCCGTTCATCGTGCCGAAGCCGCATTGCATGACGGGCACGCCGTCCACCTTGCCGAACACCTTCTCCGGCAGCTCGATTGGCAGCACGTCGCCGGCGCGCATCGCCAGCACTTCGGCCACGGTGCTCTGCAGGTGCGCGAACTCGGCCACCAGCTCCACCTCGGCCGCGCGCAGCTGCGTGGACAGTTGCGTGACCCAGCCCTTGTCGACTTCCTTCTCGTCCTGCAGCGGATTCATCAGCAGGTCCTTGAGCGGCTCGATCATCGCGTACGGCAGGCACACGTGGAGCTGCCCGCCGACGGCGCCCAGTTCGATATGGAAGGCGGTGGTCACCACGGCCTCGTTGTGGGTGGCGACGTTGGCAAACTTGGGGTGCATCTCCGAGCGGATGTACTCGGTCTCGATCGGGTGCACGGTGCGCCAGGCGTTGCCGTAGCTGGCCAGCGTCAGCTCCAGCATGCGCTGGATGATGCGCTGCTCGGTCTGGGTGAAGTCGCGGCCTTCCACGCGGGTGTGGAAGCGGCCGTCGCCGCCGAACAGGTTGTCCACCACCAGAAACACCAGGTTCGGGTCGTAGACGAACAGCGCCGTGCCGCGCAGCGGCTTCAGGTGGACCAGGTTCAGGTTGGTCGGCATCGGCAGGTTGCGCGCGAAGTCGCCGAATTTCTCGATCCTGATGCTGCCCACGGTGATGTCCGCGCCGCGGCGGATGAAATTGAACAGCGCCGTGCGCATCGAGCGCGCAAAGCGCTCGTTGATGATTTCCAGCGTGTGCAGGCGGCCGCGGATGATGCGCTCCTGCGTGGCCAGGTTGTAGGGGCGCACACCGCCCTCGTCGAGCGCAGGCTCGCTGGCCTTGGGCGTATCGGCTTCGCCGGATACGCCCTTGAGCAGCTCGTCGACCTCGTCTTGCGAGAGGAACTTGTCGTAGGCCATCTAGTGTCCTGCCCCTTGTGCGGCGTTATGGATGAATCCGGTGCGGCCCTGGCTTGCGCTTACTGCACCACGAAAGAGGTGAAGAGCACGTCCAGCACCCGCTGCGCCGGCAGGCCGCTGGCAAACGGCTTGCTGATGGTGTCGCGGATGTCGTCGGCCAGCTTGCGCTTGCCTTCGACGGTGGCCAGGTCGGCCGGCTGCCTGGCCGACAGCAGCAGCAGGATGCGGCTGCGTGCCTCGGGCAGGTACTGGGCCAGGCGAGCCTGGGTCTCGGCATCGGCCACCTTCAGTGACAGGCCGGTGTGCAGGAAGCGGTCGCCGTCGTCGCTGCGCAGGTTGACGGTGAACGCGTCCAGCGGCACGAAGATCGGCGGCGGCACGACCGGGGCGGCAGGCGCCGCCGGCTGGCGGTTGCTCAGCACGCTGCCCAGCACGAAGCCTCCGGCGCCCAGTGCCACCACCAGCACGCCGGCGCCGATCAGCAGCAGCCGGCCGCGCTTGCCTGTGTTGCCAGTCCGGGGAGGGGAAGCCGTGTTCGCCATGAGAAGCCTGTATCGGAATGCCTGCCATTCTTCCGGAATCGCAGGCCAGCAAAGGGCCGAAAAAAAGGGGGAAACCCTTTCAGCTTGGCCATTTGAGCGGAAAGGGAGCAGGCACGGCTACGCGAGCGGGCGCCGTTTGTTGCGCGCCTGCAGGCTGGTTAACGCTTGATGTCGTGTGAACTTGAGTGCCGGTGCAAGCTGCCGCGATTCCTGGCCGGGCCGCCGGGCAGGTCGCGGGAGCGCCGCCATGCATTCCCTACTACGCCAGTCGGGTAGTGATTCATGTGGGTTTGCACGTCCTTCAATCTCCAATACGTTGATTTGCATGATATTTTTTGTCTTCACTCTTATATAAGATATAAGACATTTGACCAGGGAGCGGCTTCAGACTACAATCGCGACGTAACGAGATTTTCTAAACCTAATTACTCAGCAGGTTCCCATGCTTGAAAACTATCGCGCACATGTGGCCGAGCGCGCCGCGCTTGGCATCCCCCCTCTGCCCCTGACCGCCAAGCAGACGGCCGAGCTGGTCGAACTGCTGAAGAACCCGCCCGCCGGTGAAGAGCAGACCCTGGTGGAGCTGATCACCTACCGCGTGCCGGCCGGCGTGGATGACGCCGCCAAGGTCAAGGCCTCGTACCTGGCCGCCGTGGCGCTGGGCAAGGAAAAGTGCGCGCTGATCTCGCGCGCCAAGGCGACCGAGCTGCTGGGCACCATGCTGGGCGGCTACAACATCTCGCCGCTGATCGAGCTGCTGGACGATGCCGAAGTGGGCACCGTCGCCGCCGAGGCGCTGAAGAAGACCCTGCTGATGTTCGACGCCTTCCACGATGTGAAGGAAAAGGCCGACCAGGGCAATGCCAACGCCAAGGCCGTGCTGCAAAGCTGGGCCGACGCCGAGTGGTTCACCAGCCGTCCGGAAGTGCCGCAAAGCCTGACCATCACCGTGTTCAAGGTGCCGGGCGAAACCAACACCGACGACCTGTCGCCGGCCCCGGACGCCACCACCCGCCCGGACATCCCGATGCACGCGCTGGCCATGCTGAAGAACAAGCGCGAAGGCGCTGCGTTCCAGCCGGAAGAAGACGGCAAGCGCGGCCCGGTCAAGTTCATTGAATCGCTGAAGGAAAAGGGCCACCTGGTCGCCTACGTGGGCGACGTGGTCGGTACCGGCTCCAGCCGCAAGTCCGCCACCAACTCGGTGCTGTGGTTCACCGGCGAAGACATCCCGTTCATCCCGAACAAGCGCTTCGGCGGCGTGTGCCTGGGCAACAAGATCGCCCCGATCTTCTACAACACCATGGAAGACGCCGGCGCGCTGCCGATCGAGCTGGACGTGTCGAAGATGGAAATGGGCGACGTGGTCGAACTGCGCCCGTATGAAGGCAAGGCCCTGAAGGACGGCGCAGTGATCGCCGAGTTCAAGGTCAAGTCCGACGTGCTGTTCGATGAAGTCCGCGCCGGCGGCCGTATTCCCCTGATCGTCGGCCGTGGCCTGACCGCCAAGGCGCGCGAAGCGCTGGGCCTGGCCCCGTCGACGCTGTTCCGCCTGCCGCAGAACCCGGCCGATACCGGCCGCGGCTTCACGCTGGCGCAGAAGATGGTCGGCCGCGCCTGCGGCCTGCCTGAAGGCAAGGGCATCCGCCCGGGCACCTACTGCGAACCGAAGATGACCTCGGTGGGCTCGCAGGACACCACCGGCCCGATGACCCGCGACGAACTGAAGGACCTGGCCTGCCTGGGCTTCTCGGCCGACCTGGTGATGCAGTCGTTCTGCCACACCGCCGCCTATCCGAAGCCGGTCGACGTCAAGACCCACCACACGCTGCCCGAGTTCATCAGCACCCGCGGGGGCATCTCGCTGCGCCCGGGCGACGGCGTGATCCACTCGTGGCTGAACCGCATGCTGCTGCCCGACACCGTCGGCACCGGCGGCGATTCGCACACCCGCTTCCCGATCGGCATCAGCTTCCCCGCAGGTTCGGGCCTGGTGGCCTTTGCCGCCGCCACCGGCGTGATGCCGCTGGACATGCCGGAATCGGTGCTGGTCCGCTTCAAGGGCAAGATGCAGCCCGGCGTGACGCTGCGCGACCTGGTCAACGCGATTCCGCTGTACGCGATCAAGCAAGGCCTGCTGACCGTGGCCAAGCAAGGCAAGAAGAACATCTTCTCGGGCCGCGTCCTGGAAATCGAAGGCCTGCCCGACCTGAAGGTCGAGCAAGCGTTCGAGCTGTCGGATGCATCGGCTGAGCGCTCGGCCGCCGGTTGCACGGTGCGCCTGAACAAGGACCCGATCATCGAATACATCAACAGCAACATCACGCTGCTGAAGTGGATGATCGCCCAGGGCTACCAGGACCCGCGCAGCCTGCAGCGCCGCATCAAGGCCATGGAAGCGTGGCTGGCCGATCCCAAGCTGCTGGAGCCGGACGCCGACGCCGAATACGCCGCCGTGATCGAGATCGACCTGGCCGACGTGCATGAGCCGATCGTGGCCTGCCCGAACGACCCGGACGACGTCAAGACGCTGTCCGAGGTGGCCGGCGCCAAGATCGACGAAGTGTTTATCGGTTCGTGCATGACCAACATCGGCCACTTCCGCGCAGCCTCCAAGCTGCTGGAAGGCAAGCGCGACATCCCGGTCAAGCTGTGGGTGGCTCCGCCGACCAAGATGGACCAGAAGCAGCTGACCGAGGAAGGCCACTATGGCGTGTTCGGCACCGCCGGTGCCCGCACCGAAATGCCGGGCTGCTCGCTGTGCATGGGCAACCAGGCACAGGTGCGCGAAGGCGCCACGGTGATGTCGACCAGCACGCGTAACTTCCCGAACCGCCTGGGCAAGAACACCAACGTGTACCTGGGTTCCGCCGAACTGGCGGCGATCTGCTCGCGCCTGGGCCGTATCCCGACCAAGGAAGAGTACATGGCCGACATGGGCGTGCTCAACGCCAATGGCGACAAGATCTACAAGTACATGAACTTCGACCAGATCGAGGACTTCAAGGAAGTGGCCGACGGCGTGACGGTGTAAGCCGCGCAGTCAGGCTGGCATGAAGAAGGGGCCCCGCTTGCGGGGCCCTTTTGTATTTGGATTTCGCCGGCTTGACGGGTGGCATACGCAGGGAGAACACCTTGCTCAGGCTAGTTCGGGCGGTTTTGGAGCACCCAGCGGAATCCCCTGGTGCGCGGCGTACGCCACCACCTCCGCGGTATTGTGCAGGTCGAGCTTGCGCATCAGGTTCTCGCGGTGCTTGCGCGCAGTCAGCGGGCTGATGTCGAGTTGCGCGGCAATGTCGCCGGCGGTGGCGCCGCGCGCGATCAGCATCAGGATCTGCAGTTCGCGCCGGGTGAGCGTGGCAATTCCGTCCGGTGCCGCGGTGGCCGGTGCAGTGGCGCGCGCGGCCACGAAGTTGCGGCCCTCGCGCAGGGCCATGAGCGCGGGCACCAGTTCGCTGATATCGCCGCTCTTGACCAGGTAGCCATTGGCGCCCGCATCGATCGCCGCGTGGGCCATGCCCGCGCCCGCGCTGCCGGTCAGCACCAGGATGCGCAGCGCAGGATGCCTTGTGCGCAGGCGTTCCACGAAGGCCAGGCCATCGACGCCGGGCATGCCCAGGTCCATCACCAGCAGGTCGGTCGGTACCCGTTCCAGGAGCCCCAGCAGTTGCGCGCCATCTGCTGCCTCGCCCGCCAGCACCAGGTTGCCGACGCCGGACAGCACCTGCTTGAGGCCCTCCAGCACGATGGCATGGTCATCGGCGAGGGCCACGCGGGTCGGGACGGAAAAGCGGCTCATCGCGGCAGGTGCATCGGTGGCGAATGGGAAAGGGAAGGTGGTATAAAACGGCAGCCCGTCAGTCCGGCAGCTGCAGGTGGCCTGCTGAATGCCCCAATGAACCGGCGGCCGGCTGGATTATAGCGTTGCACGCCCAACCTGCCCCACGGCCTACCTAGCATGCGCAAGCTTCCGTTGTCCTGTTGCCGTACCGTTTCCTGCCGCCCGCAACGGGCGCTCGCATCATGACAGCCACAGGCACCGGATTGCCGCCGGCCTGGCAGCCCGGAGATGTGCCGGCGGCGATGGTGGACCTGCTCTACCGCCAGTCCAACGCGGTCCTGTTTGCCAACTTCGTCATTGCGCTGCCGGTGGTCTATGTGCTGCGTCCCAGCGCGCCGCTGCCCATGCTGGCCGGCTGGATGGCCGCGGTGTACCTGCTGACCACGCTGCGCATCGGCCTGTCGTGGCGCTACTTCCGGCGCGACGGCAGCACGCCGCCGCAGGTGTGGGCACGCCGCTTCATGGTGCTGTCCTGGCTGTCCAGCCTGCTGTGGGGCGCCGTGGGCTCTGCCATCCTGCTGCCGCCCGAGCCGCAGCTGGTGGCGTTCTGCTGCATCGTGCTGGCCGGCATGTCCAGTGGCGCGATCCCGTCGCTGTCGGCGCATCCGGCCACCTACCGCGGTTCAGTCGCGGCCATGCTGCTGCCGTTCACCATCTATTGCCTGGTGCAGCAGGGGCCGGTGTATGGCGTCTACGCGGGCTTTGCCGCGTGCCTGCTGTGCGTCAACATCTACTACAGCCAGGTCACCTATCGCGCGCTGCGCGATGGCGTGACACTGCGCTTCGAGAACGTCGCGCTGATCGGCGAGCTTGAGCGCGAGCGCGACCGCGCCACCGCCGCGGACCGGGCCAAGACGCGCTTCCTGGCGGCCGCCGGGCACGACCTGCGCCAGCCGGTGTATGCCATCGGCCTGCAGGCGGCATCGCTGCTGACTCTGGGCGAGCGCGGCGATGTGGCAGGCGGCCAGGCGCATGCCATCGGCCACCGGCTGCAAGCCACGCTGGCGCGCATGGACAACCTGCTCGACGGCCTGCTCGACGCCTCGCGCCTGGATGCCGGCGTGATGCCGGTGCGCCGCCAGCCGCTGCATCTGGCGCGGCTGCTGGCCGAGCTGCGCGACGAGTACGCCGAGCAGGCGTGCCAGCGCGGCAGCGTGCTGCGGGTGGTGCCGGCGCGCGCGTGGATCGACAGCGATCCGGACCTGCTCAAGCGCATCCTCGACAACCTGGTGGCCAATGCGCTGCGCCATGCGCCGCGTGCCAGCATCCTGGTGGGCGCGCGGCGCCGCGGCGATGCCATGGAGATCCAGGTGATCGACACCGGCCCGGGCATCGTCGCGGCCCAGCAGTCGCGCGTGTTCGACGAATACGCCCAGGTGCCGGGCCTTGCCACGGCAGGCGACGACCAGGCGGGCGCAAAGGGACTGGGCCTGGGCCTCGCGATCGTGCGGCGCCTGGCGGCGCTGCTTGGCCACCAGGTGGGCCTGCGTTCCGCACCGGGGCGCGGCTGCGTGTTCTCGGTGCGCGTGCCGCTGGCTGCCGCCGCGGCGCAGGTGCATCCAGCCACCCCCGCCATTCCCGCGGCCGCTGGCGAGCCGCTCTGCGTGATGCTGGTCGACGACGACGCGCAGGTGCTGGGCGCGCTCACCGAACTGCTGTCGCTCTGGGGCCATGTGGTCTACGGCGGGCGCACCGTTGCCGCAGTGCGCGCTGCGTACCGCGCCGCCAGCCAGGACGGGCCCGCCCCGGTCCACCTGATCCTGGCCGACTACCGGCTGGCCGAAGGCCTGACCGGCATCGCCGCGGTCGGCATGCTGCGCGCCAGCCTGGGCCGCGCGGTGCCGGCGCTGATCGTCACCGGCGACACCGCGCCAGACCGGCTGCAGGCGCTGCATGACAGCGGCTTCCCGGTGTTGCACAAGCCGATCCAGGGCGAGGCCTTGCGCGCGGCCCTGCATCGCGCGGTGCAACTGGCCGAGGCCGCCTGAGGCCCTGCGCTGCATGCATGGCAGGAGCGGTTTATGATCGGGCTTTTCCGTTGTCCGGCGCCTTCTTGCGCAGTGCGCAAGCGCCTGAACCAGGAGCCAGTGTGCCCGATCTGTCCGCTTTCCCCATCACCCGCAAATGGCCGGCGCAGCATCCCGACCGCATCCAGCTGTATTCCCTGCCCACGCCCAACGGGGTCAAGGTGTCGATCATGCTGGAGGAGACCGGCCTGCCGTATGAACCGCACCTGGTGCGCTTCGACGCCAACGACCAGATGTCGCCGGAGTTCCTGTCGCTGAGCCCGAACAACAAGATTCCCGCCATCCTCGATCCCAACGGTCCGGGCGGCAAGCCGCTGGCGCTGTTCGAATCGGGCGCGATCCTGCTCTACCTGGCCGACAAGTCGGGCCAGCTGATCCCGGCCGACCCCGCGCGCCGCTACGAAACCATCCAGTGGGTGATGTTCCAGATGGGCGGCATCGGGCCGATGTTCGGGCAGGTGGGCTTTTTCCACAAGTTCGCGGGCAAGGAGTACGAGGACAAGCGCCCGCGCGACCGCTACGTGGCCGAAAGCCGGCGCCTGCTGAATGTGCTGAACCAGCGGCTGGAAGGGCGCGACTGGATCATGGGCGACACCTACACCATTGCCGATATCGCCACCTTCCCGTGGGTGCGCAACCTGCTTGGCTTCTATGAGGCGGGCGAACTGGTCGGCATCCAGGACTTCCCGCATGTCAGGCGCGTGCTGGAGGCCTTCGTGAAGCGCCCGGCGGTGGTGAAGGGGCTCGATACGCCGCACCGCGGCTGAGGCAGCCTGCGGCGTGCGCGCCGCGGGCGTGGGCATCGTCCTACACGGCGGCCTCCCCGGCGCCTACAGAGGGGCGGGCGGCACGCATCCTATAGTCCAGGAACAGGCGCATCGCCCTGCGTTGCCTGAGGAGCCCGGACCATGCCGATGCCCATCACCTTTTCCCTGTTGCGTGTCGTTCTTTTGGCGGGCGCCACCGCTGCGCTCGCCGCCTGCGGTGAAACGGCCAAGCTGCCTTCCGAAGCGGGCTTTGGCCCCACGCCGCAGCTGCCGCCACCCAACCAGACCGCGATCCCCACCGTCAAGATCGCGCCGGCCATCGGCTGGGCCGCGGGCCAGCGCCCGGTGCCGGCCGCAGGCATGGCGGTGACGGCCTTCGCCGACAAGCTGGACCATCCGCGCTGGGTCTATGTGCTGCCCAACGGCGACGTGCTGGTGGCCGAGAGCAATGCCCCGCCCAAGCCCGACGACGGCAAGGGCTTCCGCGGCTGGATCATGAAGAAGGTGATGAAGCGCGCGGGCGCCGGCACCCCCAGCGCCAACCGCATCACGCTGCTGCGCGACACCAACGGCGACGGCGTCGCCGACCAGCGCTCGGTGTTCCTAAAGGACCTGAACTCGCCGTTCGGCATGGCCCTGGTCGGCAACGACTTCTACGTAGCCGCCACCGACGCGGTGCTGCGCTTCCCGTACCAGCCCGGACAGACCCGGATTACGGCCGCGCCCCAGAAGGTGGTGGACCTGCCCGGCGGGCCGCTCAACCATCACTGGACCAAGAGCCTGATCGCCAGCCGCGACGGCAGCAAGCTGTACGTGACGGTGGGCTCCAACAGCAACGTGGGCGAGCACGGCATGGACAAGGAGGTCGGCCGCGCCGCCATCTGGGAGGTCGACCCGCAGGCCGGCACGCACCGGATCTTTGCCAGCGGCCTGCGCAATCCCAACGGCATGGCGTGGGAACCGGTCACCGGCATGCTCTGGACCGCCGTCAACGAGCGCGATGAAATCGGCAGCGACCTGGTGCCGGACTACATCACCTCGGTGCGCGACGGCGGCTTCTATGGCTGGCCCTACAGCTACTACGGCCAGCATGTCGACGCACGCGTGAAGCCGCCGGCGCCGGACCTGGTGGCCAGGGCCATCGTGCCGGACTATGCCGTGGGGGCGCACACCGCATCGCTCGGGCTGGCCGCCGCCGGCGGCAACAACCTGCCGGCGCGCTTCAGCGAAGGCATGTTCGTGGGCCTGCACGGTTCGTGGAACCGCAGGCCGCTGGCGGGCTACAAGGTGATCTTCGTGCCGTTCAGCAAGGGCCGGCCCAACGGCGCGCCGTTCGACGTGCTGACCGGCTTTCTCGATGAGGACGGCAACGCGCGCGGGCGGCCGGTGGGCGTGGCGATCGACAAGCAAGGCGGTTTGCTGGTGGCCGACGATGTCGGCAATACCGTGTGGCGGGTCAGCGGCGCGAAGTAGGCGGACCAGGGCGCGGCAGCGGCGGCACCGCACCGCTAGAATGACGGCGTCCCCACACGCCGAGCCCGCTGCCGTCCATGTCTCTCACGGTCTTCGCTGTCGTCCTGCTCGCCGCGTTCCTGCATGCCGCCTGGAACGCGGTGGTCAAGGGCGGCGGCGACAAGATGCTGTCGACGGTGATGGTGGCGGTGAGCGCCGGACTGACGGGCGCCGTGGCGCTGCCGGCGTTGCCGCAGCCGGCGCCGGCGAGCTGGCCGTTCATCGCCGCGTCAGTGGGCGTGCACGTGGTGTATTTCGCGCTGGTGGCACGCATCTACCACACCGCGGACATGAGCCAGACCTACCCCCTGATGCGCGGCACCGCGCCGCTGCTGGTGGCGGTGGCCAGCGTGGGCTGGCTGGGCGAGCACCTGTCGGCGCTGGCGTGGAGCGGCATCGCCGTGATCAGCCTGGGCATCCTGGCCATGGCGGGTGGCGCCCGCGGTGCCCCTGGCAGCCGTGAGGGCATGTGGCTGGCGCTGCTGAACGCAGTGGTGATCGCCGCCTATACGCTGATCGACGGCACCGGCGTGCGCCGCTCCGGCGCACCTGTGGCGTATGCATTCTGGATCTTCGTGCTGACCGCGGTGCCGCTGGCGGCGTGGGCGCTGGTGGCGCGCCGGCCGGCACTGGGCGGCTATGTGCGGCGCAACCTGGTGTTCGCGCTGGTGGGCGGCGGCGGCACGCTGGCGTCCTATGGGCTGTCGCTGTGGGCGATGACACGCGCGCCGGTGGCCCCGGTAGCGGCCCTGCGTGAGTCCTCGATCCTGTTCGGCGCACTGATCTCCGGGCTGCTGCTCAAGGAGCGCGTGGGCGCCGCCCGCCTGGGCGCGGCCTGCCTGATTGCCGCCGGCGTGGCCACGCTGCGCTTTGCCTGAGGGCACGTCCGGGTGCCGCTCTGAACGCCCGGCCGCTGCGCGCCGCCAGCGCTGTCTATACTTGGTTTTACCGGGGTCAGACGGGGGAGGGGCACTGCGTCCGCGCAAACCGGCAGCCTGGCGTCGACGCCGAGGAGAGGGCATGGACCACACCGCAGATTCGTTTCGGGCTTTTGAGCTGGCTGGCTGGGAAGATCCCGAGGTCGTCAGCCAGTACCAGGAGCATCTGTCGCACGTGACCCGGCAATCGGTCGAGTCCCTGCTGGACGAGGCCCATGTGACCAGCGGGCTGCGCGTGCTGGATGTGGCCACCGGCTCCGGCCATGTCGCGGCGGGGGCGGTGCGGCGCGGCGCAGAGTCCGTCGGCATCGATTTCTCGCTGGCGCAGGTGCAGCTGGCGCGCAAGCTCCATCCGGATGTCCATTACGAGCAGGCCGATGCGCAGGCGCTGCCGTTCGGCGATGCCAGCTTCGATGCCGTGGTCAATGGCTTCGGCATGTGCCACCTGTCCGACCCCGATGCCGCGCTGGCCGAGGCCTTCCGCGTGCTGCGCCCGGGCGGGCGCATCGCCTTCACCGTGTGGGACACGCCCGAGCGCGCGGTCGGTTTCGGCGCGGTCTATGCCGCGATCCGCGCCTACGGCTCGATGGAGGTCGATATCCCCGTGGGGCCGAACTTCTTCCTGTTCAGCGATCCGGGCCATTGCCGCACCGCGTTGCAGCAGGCCGGCTTTGTCTCGCCCACCTGCCGCAACGTGCCGCAGGTATGGCGCTTCTCCACGCCCGACCAGCTGTTCGATGCGCTGGCCCAGGGCACCGTGCGCGCCGCCGCCACACTGCGCGCGCAGACTCCCAAGGCCCGCGACGAGATCCGCGCCGTGCTGCGCGGCACCGTCGCCGCCTATATGCGCGGCAGCGGCTTCGAGGTGCCGATGCCGGCAGTGCTGGCGGCGGCGGTCAAGCCCTGAGGGCGGGGCTTACGCACCTGTGGCGGCGCGGACGCCGCCGAGGGTGTTGGAGATCGACCGACATCCCTGCCGCCAGCGTCGGCCTGGCCCCACCATCCCATTCCCGGAAAGTGCCGTAATCCACGCCGCAACCAGCCTTGTGGCGGTGGCACGGTCATTGCGCAATGGACAGCGAGCGCGGCGCCGCGGCTCGTTGTGCCACCAGCCAGCAATGGCTTCCCGGAGAACCCCGATGTACACCCGACCCCAATGCCAGACAGGGCAGGCCGCGCCGCGCCCGCCCGCAATCCTGCACCGCTCGCGCCAGGCCATGGCGCTGCTGCGTGTGCTGGGCTTATGCATCAACAGTGTCGCCTGCGCCCAGTCCGAAGCGCCGCAGGCTGCAGCGCCTGCCGTGCAGGCCGTGACGCCGGAACAGAAGTTTGCGCCCGGATACCTGGAGGCCGTTGCCACCGGTTATGACAATGGGTTGGCCTTGCGGGAGCCGGAAGGCCTCGCGCCGCTGAGGCTGCCGCGCGAGGCGCGCAGCGCGCCGGCGCCAGGCGCCGTGCCGGTTGCCATGCCAGCGGCGGTGCGGCCGCAGCCGGCGCGCTGACCTGGCGGGGCTCCCGGGAGCAGGGTGGCGAAACAAGTGGCGCAGTGCGGCCTTTAGCGCCTGACCTGTTCCTGTTCGTCCCGCCCTGCCGACATGAAGTCGTTCGGGAAGGCTGGGGTATTTGAGTTCAGGCCTGGGGTGACGCGGTCCAGTCTTCGATGCGCAGGCCCGGATACGTCGCAAAGTCGCGCACGTTGCGCGTGACCACTGTCAGATCCTCCGCAATGGCATGGGCGGCAATCAGCTTGTCCATGACATCTGCCTTGCGTTCGCGCCTGGCGGCACGAATCGGGCCGTAGGCGCGCGCGGCTTCGGCGTTCAGCGGCAGCACTGGGACCCGCGCGACCAGCCCGTGCAACGCGCGCCGCGCAGCCTCCGGATTGCCCGAGGCGGTTACACCGTATTCGAGTTCGGCCAGGGTGATCGCAGACAGCACCACATCGCCCTCGAAGCATTGTGCAAAGCGTTCGGCCACCTGGGGCGGCTGGTGCTTCATCAGGTAGATGCACATGTTGGTGTCGAACATATACCTGGCCATCAGAATCCCTCCCGCTCAGCCTGCTCCTGGTCGCCGCGGCCTTGTGCCATGAAGTCGGCCGGGAACGCGGCGAAGGCGTCGAGCAGGCCCGTCAGGCGCTGTCGCACGGGGCGGATCCGCAACTCATCGCCGATCCGCTCGATTTCCAGCTGCATATCGGTGTCGGGGTAGGCCAGTTCCGCGGGAATGCGCACCGCTTGGGAGTTTCCGTTACGGAAGATCCGGGTGAAAGGCATTGTGGTTTCCATGTACATCCTTGCAGGTACGAGCATAGCACCATCCAATCAGAAGTACATCTGCGTGTGTACGTCCATAATTCTCAATCTCGTCTGTCATTACCTACAATTCGTCACACTGGTAATTCCCCGCCCAATGGACATCGATCTCGCCCGCACCTTCCTGCAAGTCGTCCGCACCGGCAGCCTGCTGGCCGCGGCTGACAAGCTGCATGTCACCCAGACCGCCGTGACCGCGCGCATCAAGAGCCTGGAATCGCAGCTCAACTGCCGCCTGTTCGAGCGCAACAAGGCGGGCGCACGGCTGACGCCCGATGGTCAGCGCTTTCTCGGCTACGCCAGCCAGCTGGTGCAGACCTGGGAGGCGGCCTGCCGCGAGCTGCCGTTGCCGGCCGGGCTGGCCAGCCTGTTTCGTTTCGGTACGGAAATCAGCCTGGGCAACCCGCTGGTGCTGCTGTGGACCACGCGCCTGCGCCAGCTGATGCCGGCGCAGGCGGTGCGGGCGGAAGTGGGGGAAGGGGCGGAGCTGCAGCGCAAGCTGCAGTCAGGCACGCTGGATGCGGCGCTGGTCTACCAGCCGGAGTACGCGCCCGGCATGCATGTCGAGGCGCTGATGGAAGAGAAGCTGATCCTGATCCGCTCGACGCAGCGCGACGGCGGCTATGTCTATATCGACTGGGGACCGGAATTCCGCTGCCAGCATGACAGCGCGCTGCCGGAGCATGCGCGCGCCTCGCTGTACTTCAACCTGGGGCCGCTGGCGCTGCAGTACATCCTGCAGTTCGGTGGCAGTGGGTATTTCCGGACACGCGTGGTGCAGAGCTACCTGGACAGCGGGGTGCTGGCGCGCGTGGAAGGCGCGTCAGAGTTCTCTTATCCGGTATTCCTCGTCTGCGCCAGGACCCCCGCAGGGGCGTCGCAGGATGCCGTGCGCATCCTGCGTGACATCGTGCGCGAAGAATCCGACTGGTCGCAGCGCTGGGATTTCCCGCAATAGCGCAAAGCGGTCAGATCCGGACCGGCACCAGTTGGCCCATCGGGCCGGGCACGGCCACCAGGCGCCATTGCCGCACGCGCCCCACCCGGCGGCCGCGCCCGCCGCCGCGCGGCGGGCGCGGTTCCAGCCCGGCAAAGCGGCCATGCCGCTGCGCGCGTTCGAACACCGGCTCGGGCACCCGGGTCCCGATCAGCCAGGTGACGGTGCCTCCCAGCGCCACCAGTGCCAGCGCCAGGGCGATCCAGAGGACGGCTTCCATGTTCCCCGCTCCATCGAATAGGTATCTGTGCTTCCAGTATTGTGCAAAGCGTTCCGGCGGGTAAATGAAAGTTATTTCCACTTCATATCAATAAAATTGCATTCAAGCTGGCTTCTCCTTCAAACCTGGGCCGTTCGGCTGCGGGAGGAAAAATCATCCTTTCCGACGAATCTCATAGACGCTGCACGGCAGACACTCAGCCGGTCACTCTCAAAAACACCAGGAGACCCCGCATGCAACGCCTGATCTTCGAAGCCGAACACGACGCCTTCCGCGAATCCGCCCGCCGCTTCTACCAGCGCGAGGTGGGGCCGCACGGCGAGCGCTGGCGCGAACAGGGCTGCGTGGACCGCGAAGTGTTCCGCAAGGCCGGCGAGCAGGGCTACTTGCTGATGTGGGCCGACGAGAAATACGGCGGCGCCGGCGTGGAGGATTTCCGCTATGAGCAGATCCTGATCGAAGAGAACGCGCGCCACGGCGACTCGGGCTTTTTCGGCACGCTGCACTCGCGGCTGGTGGCGCCGTATATCGGTCGCATCGGCAACGAGGAACAACGCCAGCGCCTGCTGCCGGCGGCCGCGCGCGGCGAGTCGATCTTTGCCATTGCCATGACCGAGCCGCAGGCGGGATCCGACCTGGCCGGCATGCGCACGCGTGCCGAGGACCACGGCGACCACTGGGTGCTGAACGGCGCCAAGACCTATATCTCGAACGGCCAGCTGGCCGACTACGTGGTGGTGGTCGCGCGCACTGATCCGGAGCGCAGCCATGGCCTTGGCCTCTTTATCGTCGAGCGCGGCATGCCCGGCTTCGAGCGCGGGCGCAAGCTGCGCAAGATGGGCCTGCACTCGCAGGACACCTCGGAGCTGTTCTTCGACAACGTCAAGGTGCCCAAGGCCAACGTGCTGGGCGAGCCCGGCCAGGGCTTCCGCTACCTGACGCGCCACCTGGCCGAAGAGCGGCTGATTGGCGCCTGCGGCTACATGGCGTCGGCGCAGGTGGCGTTCGACCTCACGCTGGACTATGTCAAGGAGCGCAAGGCCTTCGGCCGGGCCATCGGCACGTTCCAGAACTCGCGCTTCAAGCTTGCCGAACTGCGGGCGCAGCTGGATGCGCTGCAGACCTTCGTCGACCAGTGCGTGCTGCAGCACAACGCAGGCACGCTGACCGTGGAGACGGCGGCGTCGGCCAAGCTGCTCACGTCGGAACTCCAGGGGCGCATGGTCGACGAGGGCGTGCAGCTGCACGGTGGCGCCGGCTATATGGAGGAGTACCGCATCTGCCGCATGTACACCGACGCGCGCATCTCGCGCATCTACGCCGGCAGCAGCGAGATCATGAAGGAGATCATCGGCCGCAGCCTGGGGCTGGATGACCGCATGAAGGGGTAAGCCGCCTGGCAGTACAGACGGCACGGCCGGCAACGGCCGTGCCGTTTTTCATGGTTTTCCGATTGGCTAGGGTTTTCGCGCAGTTAAAGGCTTTTGTCAGCTTTATGAAAGCCGTTTGTAATGCGATTCGGTTTGAATGCGTGCGGGAGATCGTGTCCGGTGGCGTCTGATGCACCAGGACAGCGGGCGAGGGCGCACCAGGACAGCCACGCTTCGCGGCCGCATTGGCGGGATCAGGGTCGGATGAATATTTGCCGCCCTGGTGCACCGTTCGGCGAGCACGGTCGTTTACCGCAGACCGTTGTCGAACCGAGCCTGACTGACCGTGCCTTTTGTCTTTTCCCGTATTGCCGTAGGTGCCCTGCTGCTACTGGGGGTTCTGGCCCGGCCCGCGGCAATCCTTGCCGCCGAAGGCCCCGCCGATCCGCTTCCTTCCGCTGATTCCGCAGATGCTGCCGGTCCTTGCGTGCCGCCGCCGGCGGGCGCGACGCTGACCCTGGCGCAGGCGCGCCTGGACGCACTGCGCTGCAACCGCGACATCATCGCCGCCCGCCGCGGCGTCGAAGCCAGCCAGGCGGACATACAGATCGCTTCGCAGCGGCCCAATCCGGTGCTGAGCCTGGGCGTGACCAATATCAACCCGCATGCCGGCATCGGCTCGGGCAACCTGCGCAGCAAGACCGTGGATTCCACCCTGCGCGTGGACCAGCTGATCGAGACCGCCAACAAGGGCGGCCTGCGCGTGGACGCCGCGCGCAAGGCCAGCGCGGCCGCCGGCGAAGTGGCGCAGGCGGTGGTGGCGCAGCAGAGCGCCGCCGCGGAGCAGGCTTTTTATGACGCGGTGGTCAGTCAGGAGCGCGTGGTGGTGTTCAAGGAGATGCTGGCGCTCTACGACCGCACGCGCCAGGCCAGCGAAACCCGCCTGAAGGCCGGCGACGTCTCGCGCGCCGACGTGACCAAGCTGCAGCTAGACGCGCTGCGCGCGCAGAGCGACATGCGCCAGGCCATGACCGACCACGCGCGCGACAAGGCCCAGCTGGCGCAGGCCATGGGCGTGCCCGGCACGCTTGCCGGCAACCGGCTGGTGCCGGACTGGCCGCCGCTGGATACGCCCGTGCCGCAGGTCGATCCCGACACATTGCAGCGCCGCCCCGACGTAACAGCGGCCGAGGCCCGCCTGGCCGCGGCCGCCGCCGCGCGCGACCTGGCGCGCGCCGGCCGCGTGCCCGACGTGACCGTCGGCGCGCAGGCTGAGCACTATCCGGTTTCCGCCACCAATACCAACGGCAGCGGCAACAGCTACGGCGTGTTCCTGACGATCCCGCTGTACGTGCGCCACAGCAACGGCGGCGAGGCCCGCCGCGCCGAGGTGGACTACTACGCCGCGCTGGACGACCGCAACCGCGTGCTGCTGGAAGCCGGCAATGAGATGGAACGGCTGCGCAGCCAGCTCGAAGCCGCGCGCCAGTCACTGCGGCAGATGCGCGACGACGTGCTGCCCGCCGCCGAAAGCGTGGCCGGCAGCGCCGAGTTTGCCTACGGCAAGGGCGCCACCGGCGTGCTCGACCTGCTCGATGCCCGCCGCGCGCTGCGCCAGACCCGGCTCGATTCCGTCAGCGCCCAGGGCGATTACGCCAAGGCCCTGTCGGCCTACCGCGCCGCGCTGCAGACCTCCACGACCGGCACTGCGACAAGCTCGCGTCCCTGAACCGCAGTCCCAGCGAATCCAATGCACTCCCTCCTGTCACGCATGTCCCGCCGCATGTCTTCCGTCCATTTCCCCGCCGGCCTGCCCGCACGGTTTGCTGCCCTGTCCCTGTGCGCGCTGGCGCTGGCCGCCTGCGGCAAGTCTGAAGCGCCCAAGGCCGATGACGATCCCAAGGTCAGCGGCAATACCATCCAGTTCCCGGCCAGCGTGAAGACGCTGCCGGGCATCGCCGGCGAGGCCGCCAGGACCGGCGGCGAGCGCATGCTGAGCCTGCCCGGCCGGCTGGTGTGGAACGAGGACAAGACCGTGCGCGTGTCGACGCCGTTTGCCGGCCGCGTCACCGAGATCCTGGTGCAGCCCGGCACCACCGTGACAGCGGGCCAGCCGCTGGCCAGCCTGACCTCGCCCGATTTCGGCGTGGCCCAGGCCGATGCGCGCAAGGCCGCCGCCGACAGCGCGGTCGCGGCCAAGGCGCTGGCACGGCAGCGCGAGCTGTACGGCGCCGGCATCATCGCGCAGAAGGAGCTGGAGCAGGCGCAGGCCGACGCCGCGCGCGCCGCGGCGGACCTGCAGCGCACCCAGGCGGCGCTGGCCCAGTACGGCGCGGCCGCGGGCGGCGCGGGCGCCTCAGGCATCGTAAACCAGCGCTTTCCGCTGCGCAGCCCGATCGACGGCCTGGTGGTCGAACGCAACATCAACCTCGGCATGGAGCTGCGCCCCGACCAGCCGCCCGCCGCGCCGTTGTTCCTGGTGACCGATCCGACCACGCTGTGGGCGCAGGTCGATGCGGGCGAGGCCGACCTGAGCCTGTTCAAGCCGGGCGTGGACGTGCAGCTCACCACCGCTGCCTGGCCCGGCGAGACCTTCTCCGGCACCGTGGTCAAGATTGCCGACTATGTCGATCCCACCGCGCGCAGTATCAAGGTGCGGCTGAACGTGCCCAACCCGGAGCGGCGCCTGAAGGCAGAGATGTTCGTCACCGCGAAGCTGCCGGCCGCGTCGTTCAAGGGCATCGCCGTGCCGTCCAAGGCCGTGTTCCTGGCCGACAACCGCAACTATGTGTTCGTGCGCACCGCCGCCAATACCTTCGAGCGCCGCCTGGTGCGCGTGGGCGTGACGCTGCCCGGCACCACCGAGCTGCTTGAAGGCGTGAAGGACGGCGAGACCGTGATCACCGACGGCAACCTCTACCTGCAGGACATCCTGCGCGATGCCACTGCCGTGAACGCGGCGCGTGCGTCCGAGAAGAAGTGAGGACGGCCGCCACATGATTTCGCGCATCGTCAGCTTTGCCCTGCACCAGAAGCTCTTTGTCTGGCTGGGCCTGCTTATCTTCGTCGGGGGCGGCCTGGCTGCATTCAAGAACCTGCCGATCGAAGCTTTCCCGGATGTCTCCGACATCCAGGTCAACGTCATCACGCTGTACCCGGGCCGCGCCGCCGAAGAGGTGGAGCGCCAGGTGACCATCCCCATTGAAACCGCGCTGGCCGGAACGCCCAACGCGGTGCGGGTGTTCTCGCATACGCAGTTCGGCCTGTCGTTCATGATGGTGACCTTCAACGACCGCGCCACCGACGTGACCGCGCGCCAGCAGATCCTGGAGCGCCTGCGCAGCGTGGACCTGCCCGACGGCGTGCATCCGGACCTGGCGCCGCTGTCCACCGCGATCGGCGAGATCTACCGCTTCCGCCTGGCCGGCAAGGGCTATACCGCGCAAGAGCTGCGCACGCTGCAGGACTGGGTGGTGGAGAAAAACCTGCGCCAGGTGCCGGGCGTGGCCGACCTGGTCACCATCGGCGGAACCATCAAGCAGTACGAGGTCAATCCCAACCTGGCGCGCATGCGCGATGCCAAGATCTCGCTGTCGCAGCTGTTCACCGCGCTGCAGCGCGCCAACGCCAATGCCGGCGGCGGCGCCGTGGCGCACGGCCGGCAACAGTTCCTGCTGCGCTCGCTGGGCAGTTTCCGCACCTCGGCCGATATCGCCAACGTGGTGGTGGCCGAGAACCAGGGCACCCCGATCCTGGTCAAGGACATCGCCGACGTGAGGGTCGGCAGCGCGCCGCCGCAGGGCCTGATGGGCCAGGACGACGAGGACGACATCGTCTCGGGCATCGTGGTGATGCGCAAGGGCGAGAACCCGTCGCTGGTGCTGGAGGCGCTGAAGAAGAGGATCGACCTGCTGGACGACCAGATCCTGCCCAAGGGCGTGAAGATCGTGCCGTACTACGATCGCTCCACGCTGATCGACAAGACCCTGCACACCGTGTTCGGCAACCTGGTGGAAGGCGCGCTGCTGGTGATGGCGGTGCTGTACCTGTTCCTGGCCAACGTGCGCGCCGCGGCGATCGTGGCGCTGATCATCCCGCTGGCGCTGCTGTCGACCTTCATCGGGCTGACCTGGGTGGGTATTCCAGCCAACCTGCTGTCTCTTGGCGCGATGGACTTCGGTATCATCGTCGACGGCGCGGTGATCGTGGTTGAGAATATCTTCAAGCGGCTGGGCGAGCTCAAGGCGCAGCAGATCAAGGACAGCAAGGCGCGCCTGCATGCCATCCTGCAGGCCACCACGGAAGTGGGCCGTCCGACCGTGTTCTCGATGGTCATCATCATTGCGGCGCACATCCCGATCTTCACGCTGCAGCGGCACGAGGGCAAGATCTTCGCGCCGATGGCCTACACGGTCACGGGCGCGCTGATCGGCTCCCTGATCCTCTCGCTGACGCTGGTGCCGCTGCTGTGCCACCTGCTGCTCACCAGGAACATCGCGCACGACGACAACTTCATCGTGCGCCACTGCAAGCGGCTCTATGAGCCGATGCTGGCCTGGGCGCTGGACCATAAGAAGCTGGTGGTGGGTTCGGCGCTGGGCCTGCTGGTGGTGACCGTGGGCGTGGGCAAGTTCCTCGGCAGCGAGTTCCTGCCCGAGCTGGACGAAGGCTCGATGTGGGTCAGCTTCGACCTGCCGGCATCGGTCTCGATCGACGAGGCGCGCGACCAGGCGCGGCTGCTGCGCAGCGTGATCCGCAAGACCCCGGAGGTCAATACCACCATCTCCAAGGTGGGCCGCCCCGACGACGGCACCGATCCCAAGCTGATCAACACCGTCGAGATCCTGGTGGACCTGAAGCCCGAGAAGCAATGGCGCGACGGCTTCAACAAGCGCGCCATCATCGGCGAGATCGACAAGAACCTGCGCCAGCTCCCCGGCATCGAGCCCAATTTCTCGCAGCCGGTGCGCGACAACATCCTGGAGAGCATCTCGCAGATCAAGGGCCAGATCGTGATCAAGGTGCAGAGCGACAGCCTGGAGCAGAACAAGAAGGTGGCCGACCAGATCCTGGCCAACGTGCAGACGGTCAAGGGCGTGATGCGCGCCTTTATCGACCGTGACGGCGAACTGCCGCAGTACGTGCTGGAGTTCGACCGGGCCCAGGCCGCGCGCTACGGCATCAATGTCGCCGACGTGCAGGACCTGATGGAAACCGCGCTGGCCGGCAAGGCCGCGACCGAGCTGTGGGAGGGCGAGAAGCACTTCAGCGTGGCCGTGCGCCTGAAGCCGTCGGAGCGCGCGCTGCCGAACCTGCCCAATATCTTCATGCAGACCGCGGACGGCGCGCAGGTGCCGCTGTCGCAACTGGTGACGTTCCGCGCGGCATCCGGCGCGATGAACATCAGCCGCGAGAACGGCCAGCGCACCACCTCGATCGGCATCTTTATCCGCGACCGCGACATGGGCAGCGTGGTCAAGGACATGCAGAAGCTGGTGGCGAAGAACGTCAAGGCCGACGACGTCAAGATCAGCTGGTCGGGCGAGTTCGAGAACCAGGAGCGCGCCATGGCGCGGCTCTCGATCGTGGTGCCGCTGTCGGTGCTGGTGATCTTCCTGCTGCTGTTCAATGCGTTCAAGTCGTTCAAGAGCGCCACGCTGATCATCTCGAACATCCCGTTCGCGCTGATCGGGGGCGTGTTCGCGCTGTTCCTGACCGGCATCCCGCTGTCGGTGTCGGCGGCGATCGGCTTTATCGCGCTGTTCGGCCAGGCGGTGCTCAATGGCGTGGTCATGGTCACCTACTTCAACCAGCTGCGCGATGAAGGCATGCCGGTGCGCCAGGCGGTGCTGACCGGCTCGATGGACCGGCTGCGCACGGTGCTGATGACCGCGCTGCTGGCCATGCTGGGTTTGTTCCCGATGGCGATCTCTCGCGCCATCGGCTCGGAGACGCAGCGCCCGCTGGCCATCGTCATCATCGGCGGGCTGATCACCGCCACCATGCTGACGCTGATCGTGCTGCCCACCTTGTATGAATGGATGGTGGGGCGCAACTGGCCGGACGAAGAGGGCGAAGCGCCTGACGAGAACCGGTTGACGCCGTCGATTCTGGGCTGACGACCGCCCTGACTTCACTGGCAATTTGCGCCCCTCTCCCGCTGCGCGGGAGAGGGGCGCCTTGTTCTGCGGCACGCATGCTCGCCCGCCGTCGCGCACATGACGCGCTGACCGCACCATCCCCCCTCCAGCAACCAGGTGCATGCCCCGCCGCGTGCCTCGCCCGCATTGCAATGTCGGAATAGTCTGACGCGCCTTTCGGAACCGGACGCCTGCTTCCCATACCCCCCCGGGCCTACTCTGTACTTACGGCATGGCCAGCAGCATAGCCGCCGGCCTCTCATGCGTACCTTTACGCAATCACCCGGAAAGGAGATCGACATGTTGAAGAAATGGCTGACCGCAGCAGTGTGTTCGATGATGGTTGCCGCACCGGCGGGATTTGCGCTGGCGCAGATGACCGCACCAACAACCGCGTCCGGAACGACTGCAACCGGGGCAAGGGCAGACTATGACGCCGCGGTGAAGCAGGCTGATGCGGACTACAAGGCTGCCTCCGCCAAGTGCAATGGCATGAAGGACAACGCCAAGGACGTCTGCAAGGCCGAGGCCAAGCGCGACCGCGATGTGGCCAAGGCCCAGGCCGAAGCCCGCCGCGACGGCACGCAGAAGGCGACCGCCAAGGCCGAGAAGACCAAGGCTGACCGCGACTATGACGTAGCCAAGGAAATGTGCGACGACAAGAAGGGCAACGACAAGGACGTCTGCAAGAAGGACGCCAAGGCCGCCCATGAAAAGGCACTGATGGCTGCCAAGGTCGACAAGGCCGCGGCGACCGGTTCGCGTGCCGACGTGGCGGAAGCCCGCGCCGACGCGAAGAAGGACGCCACCGACGCCGCCTACAAGGCCGACAAGGAACGCTGCGACGCGATGTCGGGCGATGCCAAGGACAAGTGCCAGGCCGATGTGAAGGCCAAGTACGGCAAGTAAGCCTTCGCGGCATCCCGCCAGCATTGGCGGGCCACGCACCGCACCACCCGCAAGGGGACGCCTCCAATGCGCCCCCTTGCCACCGGATGAAGGAGCATGAGATGAACTGGGACCAGATCGAAGGCAAGTGGGAACAAGCGAAGGGCAAGATCAAGGAGAAGTGGGGCAAGCTGACCGACGACGACATCGCGCAGATCAACGGCAAGCGTGACCAGCTTGCCGGCCGCATCCAGGAGCGCTACGGCTACACCAAGGAGCGCGCCGAGGAAGAAATGAAGGATTGGGAACGGGACACGCGCTGGTAAGCAATGCGTGGCAGCTAGGCAAGGCGGGACGCCAGCGGGCGTCCCGCCTTGCTTTTTGCGTGCGGCGCGTGCTCGGAACCTGGCACCCCCGGAACGAGGGGTATGCCGGCGCGTATCGCACAGCATTAAGCGCGGATTAGCTCTGAATGCAACCGAACGATGCACGCGCCACCCGCGCAGGGCATAACATGTCGCGTCGCCGACCCTGCCATCCGCCCGGCTTGCCTTCGCGCTCCGCATGTACGCAGCCTTGCCCGCCTTCGTCTCGTCGATCTTCCTCGGTTACGGCCTCTATGTGCTGGTGACCAAGGGCGTGACGCGCGTCTCCACTTCGTTCTTCCTGCTGTGCGTGACCACCTTCGCCTGGCAGGGCACGTGGGTGTTCCTGTTCCAGGCCTCGCATCCCGATGTGTCGCTGATGCTGGCCCGGCTCGGCTACCTCTTCATCCTGTTCCTGCCGACCACCTTCTACCACTTCATCGCCGAAGTCACCGAGTGCCGCCGCGAGCGGCCGTTGCTGCTGGCCTCGTACGGCCTGAGCCTGGTGCTGGCGGTGCTGCTGCTGACCACCGACCAGATGGTCTCCGGCTACTACAGCTATTTCTTTGGCGACTATCCCAGGGCCGGCCCGCTGCATCCGCTGCACCTGGTGCAGACGGTGCTGGTGGCGCTGCGCAGCGCCTGGCTGCTGGTGGCGGCGCGGCGCAATGCAACCGCCGAACGCCGCAAGCGCTACAAGCTGTGCCTGGTGGCGGTGGCGCTCTATTCGCTGGCGGCGGTGGACTACGCCGTCAACTATGGCGCGGCCTTCTATCCGCCGGGCGTGGTGTTCGTGGCGGCAAGCCTGGGCATCCTGGCGGTCAGCGTGGTGCGCTACGACCTGATGCATCCGTATTCGCTGGCCGCCACCGTGGCGCACGAGGTGCGCACGCCGCTGGCGACCATCCGCATGCAGGCGCAGGAGCTGGCGCGCACCTGGCCGCAGGTGCTGCACGGCTACCGGCTGGCGGTCCAGCAGGGGCTGTGCGAGGACCGCATGCGGCCCGGGCAGCTTGAGCGCGTGTCGAGCCTGGTCGGCGCCATCACGCGGGAAGTCGATGGCACCAGCACCGTGATCGACATGGCGCTGGCCTCGGTCACGCTGGAGCGGCTGGACCGCAGCAGCTTTGCCCCGCACGGCATTGCCGACTGCGTGCATGCGGCGCTGGAGCGCTACCCGTTCCAGGGCGAGGAGCGCGGCTGCGTGCAGGTGCGCGGCATCGACCAGGGCTGGCGCTTTGTCGGCTCCGACACGCTGCTGGTCTACGTGCTGTTCAATCTGCTGAAGAACGCGCTGCATGCGATCCGCACGGCCGGCGGCGGCCGCATCGACATCACCGGCGCGACCGAGGGCCAGTACCACGTGATCCGCTTTCGCGACACCGGCCCGGGCATTGCGGCCGACGTCATGCCGCGCATCTTCGATCCGTTCTTCTCCACCAAGGCGCATGGCACCGGTGCCGGCCTCGGCCTGGCCTTCTGCCGGCGCGTGATCGAGACCTTCGGCGGGCGCATTGAGTGCGAGTCGGTGCCGGCCGTGCATACCACCTTTACCCTCAGCCTGCCGCGCTTCACCGCCATGGCCGACAGCCGGCTGCGCACCAGCACCGCCGGCTGAGCCACGGCCGGCGGTGCCGGATTCAGACCCGCGCGGGGTCAGCCGCGCCTGGCTCAGCTGGCCAGTGCCGGCAGCGCCAGTTCATATTCCCTGACCCGTTCGATGATGCCCGCCGGAAAGCGCGTGATGCGCTTCTGCCGGTCGGCGAAGACGATCTGCTGGTAGCCCAGCGACACCGGCTTGCCCCCCACGCAGAAGCGGAACAGCAGGTAGGCCGAGCACTGCCGGACCTGGAAGGTGTTCAGGTAGCAATCCACGCGCTGGAACGGGAACGTCTCCTCGACATACTCCTGGTGCGCGCGCTTGGTCACGAAGACGCCGCCCGCGGCCAGCAGGTTGTCGTGGATGCATTCATGGAACCAGCGCTCCCGGCAAATACCCTGCCACTCGAAATAGCGGGCGAAGTAGGTGTTCATAAAGGCATTGGAATCCTTGAGGTAGATGTCGATCGCATGGTGGAAGGTCTTGTGCGAAGCGGTCTCGAACGCGTCGGGCGCCAGTTGGGCCGCGCCGCGGTTCAGGATTTGGGGGATCACGTCTCGCATCAACATAAGTTGACTCCTTGAGATGGCTGCAAGCGGCAGCCACGCCTGCCCCCGGGAAGGTTGGGGCATGGTGGCATTCTGTCCGCTTGGGCAGTGTCAAGGTGTGCGCTGAAGTGGGGGTTGCGGCACGTTCCGGCGCGTGACGCACGGGCGACAAAAGTCCCGGAATGCACGCCCGGGCCTGGCAATACCGGAGCGGCATGGATCGGCGTTAACCCGAGTAGTCTAGGTTTATAGACTTTTATATAGTCGTCCGGCCAGGCTGCCTCCGGGCGGCCCACGCCTCGCCCCTTTTCCCCGACGTTCACCGGCGTTTCCCAACCTCCCTTGCCGCATGGCAGACACCACGTCCAGCGAACTCCTCGCGCGCAGCCGCCAGCCGGTCTACCTGCAGCTGGCCACCATCTTCCGCCGCCAGATCGAAAGCGGCGCCTGGCGCGAGGGTGAGCGCATCCCGTCGCTGGAAGAGCTGTGCCGCCAGTACGGCGTGGCGCGCATGACCATGCACCATGCCTTGTCGATGCTCGATGAAGAAGGGCTGGTGGCGCGCTCGCGCGGGCGCGGCACCTTCGTCAAGGCGCCGTGCCAGTCGCGGCGGCAGGTGTCGCTGTCGACCAGCTGGGACGAGGCGGTGGCGGTGGGCGCTCAGCTGGACACCGAAGCGATGGTCGAATCCGCCGGCAACGTGCCGCTGCCCGCCGATCTCGGCATGCCGTGCCCCGGTGAGCGCGCCGCCGAATACCACTTCCTGCGCCGGTTGCACCGGCTGGAAGGACGGCCGTTCGCGGTGGGCGAGGTCTATATCGAGGCCGGCGTCTTTGCGCGCGAGCCCGAGGCCTTCCGCCAGGGCGCCTCGGTGCCGGTGCTGGACCGCTTCCCCGGACTGTCGGTCAGCACCGCGCGCCAGCGCCTGTCGATCGTCGCGGCCGGGGCCGAATCCGCCGCCGCGCTGGCGCTTGCCGTGGGCGCGCCGGTGGCTGAGCTGCGCCGTTTTGCCTGTGTCCCGGGCGAGCGCGGCGAGCTGATCGTCTACTACGCACGCATCGAATTCCCGACCGACTTTGTCTGCCTGGATTTCGACCTGCTGGCGGCGCGGCCGTGCCCGGCCTGACGCCTCCCGTGCAACCAATGCCAACCTGCTGACCCAGAACCTGAGCGGAACCCGAGACATGGAAACTACCCAACCGATGAACGGCGCCGAGAGCCTGGTCAAGACCCTGCTCGCCAACGGCGTGGACACCTGCTTTGCCAACCCGGGCACCAGCGAGATGCACTTCGTCGCGGCGCTGGACCGCATCCCGGGCATGCGCTGCGTGCTGGGCCTGTTCGAAGGCGTGGTCACCGGCGCGGCCGATGGCTATGCGCGCATGGCCGGCAAGCCCGCCGCCACGCTGCTGCATTGCGGCCCGGGGCTGGCCAACGGCCTGGCCAACCTGCACAACGCGCGCCGCGCGCAGACGCCGGTGGTCAACATCATCGGCGACCAGGCCACCTACCACCGGCCGCTGGACGCACCGCTGACCGCGGATACCGAAGGCTGGGCCCGTCCGGTCTCGGTGTGGACGCGCACGGCCACGCAGGCTGCGTCCGTCGGCGCCGATGCCTCGTCCGCGGTGCAGGCCGCATGCGCCGCGCCGGGCGGGGTCGCCAGCCTGATCCTGCCTTCCGATGTGTGCTGGGATGCGGGCGGCGTGGTGGCCGCGCCGCTGCCGCCGCTGGCGGTGCCCAAGGTCTCGCCCGACGCCGTGCAGCAGGCCGCGCGCGTGCTGCGCTCGGGCCAGCCCACGCTGGTAGTGCTGGGGGGCAGCGCGCTGCGCGAGGCGCCGCTGGCCGATGCGCACCGCATTGCCGCGGCCACCGGCGCCCGCCTGATCTCGCCCATGTCCAATGCGCGCGTGTCGCGCGGCAGCGGCCGCCTGGCGGTGGACCGCGTGCCATATTCGGGCGACGTCGCGCGCGACAAGCTGGCCGGCATCCGCAACGTGATCCTGGTCGGCGCACCGGCGCCGGTGACGTTCTTTGCCTACCCGGGCAAGTCGCCGCGCCCGTATCCGGAAGATGCCGTGATCCACGTGCTGGCACGCCCGGAGGAAGACCTTGCCGAAGCGCTGGCCCGCCTGGCCGACGAGGTGGGTGCACGCAATGCACCGCTGCCGGCTGCCGTAGCGCCCGCATCCGTTGAGCCCGCCCGCGGCGCGGTCACGTCCGAGGCGGTGGCACGTACGCTGACCGCCTTGCTGCCCGAACAGGCGATCGTGGTGGAAGAGAGCATCAGCTTCGGCCGCGCCTTCTATCCGGGCACGGTCCATGCGGCCCCGCACGACTGGCTGCAACTGACCGGCGGCGCCATCGGCGAAGGCCTGCCGCTGGCCGTGGGCGCGGCGGTGGCGGCGCCGGACCGGCGCGTGGTGGCACTGCAGGCCGATGGCTCGGCCATGTACACGCTGCAGTCGCTGTGGACCATGGCGCGCGAGCAGCTCGACGTCACCGTGGTGCTGCTGGCCAATCGCAAGTACGCCATCCTGCTGGGCGAGCTCGCGGGCGTAGGCGCCAACCCGGGCAAGACCGCGCTGGACATGCTGGATATCGGCAATCCCGACCTGGACTGGGTCAAGCTGGCCAACGGCATGGGCGTGGAGGGCGCGCAGGCCAGGGACATGGAAAGTTTTGCCGACCTGTTCCGCATGGCCAATGCGCGCAGGGGGCCGTTTGTGATCGAACTGGTGATCTGAGCGCAGCGCTTTCCGGATTCAAAAATCCAGCCTTCGGCAGATGTGAATTGTTGCAATGCACAGACTGCGGCAAGCTGATTGCTGTGCCATGGCAGGTCCATGGCGGCACCATCAAAAGTGAAGGAGACTCCATGCCCCAACAACAAGCGGCGGTGGGTCCGGACAAGGCTTACGCGGACCAGCTCGCCGCTGGCCAGTTCCGCATCCAGCATTGCCAGGACTGCAAGCGCCACGTGTTTTTCCCGCGCAATATCTGCCCGCACTGCGGCGGCGACACGCTCGCCTGGGTCGAGCCCAAGGGGACCGGCACGGTCTACTCCACCAGCGTGATCCGCCGCAAGCCGGATGCCGGCGGCGACTACAACGTGGTGCTGGTCGACCTGGATGAGGGCGTGCGCATGATGAGCCGCGTGGAAGGCATTGCGCCCGCCAGCGTGCGCATCGGCATGCGTGTGCAGGCACGCGTGGCGCAGGGCAAGGAAGGCGAGGCCGCTCTCGTCGTGTTCGATCCGGTGGAGGGCTGAGGCCATGAGTTTGTCGAATTTGCGTGGCAGCGTCGCCATCGTCGGGGTCGGCCAGGCGGGCCTGGGCGAGGCCCACGGCAAGACTGAAATGGAAATCCTGGTGGAGGCCGCCAAGGCCGCCGTCAGGGATGCGGGGCTGTCGATGCGCGACATCGACGGCATCGCCACCGCCAGCGTCGGCGCCAGCATGTGGGTGATGCCGGTGGCCGAGTACCTTGGCATCAAGCCCAAGTTTGTCGACAGCACCATGATCGGAGGCTCCAGCTTTGTCTCGCACATGCTGCCGGCGATGATGGCGCTGGAATCGGGGCAGTGCGATGCGGTGCTGGTCTGCTACGGCAGCAACCAGCGCACCTCCACGGTTGGCCGCGCCGGCATCTCCAAGGTGCGCGCGGTGCTGGACCCGCAGCCGTATGAGCACCCATACAGCCCGCTGCAGCCGATCACGTCATATGCTCTCGCCGCGGCGCGCCATATGCACCAGTACGGCACCACGCGCGAGCACCTGGCCGAGGTCGCCGTGGCCGCGCGCAAGTGGGCGCAGCTGAATCCGGAAGCGATGATGCGAGACCCGCTCAGCATCGATGATGTGCTCAATGCGCGCATGGTGTCGGACCCGCTGTCCGTGCGTGACTGCTGCCTGGTCACCGATGGCGCCGGCGCCTATGTGATGGTGCGCGCGGACCGCGCCAGGGACCTGGCCAAGCCGCCGGTCTATGTGCTGGGCAATGCCACTGCCACGTGGCACCGGCAGATCTCGTGCATGCCGGACCTGACCGTAACGGCTGCCAAGGAATCCGGCGAGCGCGCCTTTGCCATGGCGGGGCTCAAGCCGTCGGATGTCGATGTGGCCGAGCTCTATGATGCTTTCACCATCAACACGCTGCTGTTCCTGGAAGACCTGGGTTTCTGCGCCAAGGGTGAGGGCGGCCAGTTTGTCAGCGGTGGCGGCATTGCGCCGGGCGGGCGGCTGCCGGTGAATACCAATGGCGGTGGCTTGTCATGCGTGCATCCTGGGATGTATGGGATGTTCATCACCATTGAGGCGGTGCGGCAGTTGCGTGGGGAATGTGGGGAGCGGCAGGTACGGGATGCCGAGGTTGCCGTGGTGCATGGGAATGGGGGGACGTTGTCGAGTCAGGCTACGGCGATTCTGGGGACTGGGGCGACGGTTTAAGGCGGGAGCGGGGGGGGCTATTGGCTTGGCGCCATGCGGGGACCTGTCAGAAATTTTGTGTTTAGGGCATAACATGTCGCCAAGGAGCATGTATGCCACGCAAGACGAAGACCAGCCAAGCCGCAGGCCGTGAACTGCCGGCTATTCCCGAGGACCTGATCGCTCATTTCGTTAAGGGTCCGATGACCGCCGAAGCGGTTCAGGACGCCTCGATGGCATTCAAGAAGGCCCTGATCGAGCGGGCCCTAGGCGCCGAGCTAGGCCATCACTTGGGCTACCAGCCGGGCGCGGAGCGCCCGGCTGGCACAGCCAACCAGCGCAACGGCAAGAGCGCCAAGACCGTTCTAACCGAGGATGGCCCGCTGCGGGTCGACATCCCGCGCGACCGCGACGGCAGCTTCGATCCGATCCTGATTCCCAAGCACGAACGGCGCTTCACTGGGTTCGATGACAAGATCATCGCCATGTACGCCCGTGGCATGACCGTGCGCGAGATCCAGGCGTTTCTGGCCGAACAGTACGGC